>CAZFLI010000001.1:0-32048 GCA_964519845.1 uncultured Anaerolineaceae bacterium
GCCCAGACCGATCCCCCGCCCAGGACGGGCGGCCAACCGGCGGCCCTGGTTTGCCAGCCCAGGGCGATCTTGCCGCTCGGCGAGATGGTGATCTGCCTGATCCAGGCATGGCAGCCGATGTAGATGGTGCTGCCATCGCGGGCCGTGCCGCCGTAGGCATAGAGGCAGATGGCGGCGGCCGAGACCTGCCCGCCGATCCCGCCCAGGTCGCCGCGGCGCAGCACGTAGCCGACACCGCTCTTGCCCACGATGAAGAGATATCCGCCGGGCACCAGGGTGGGGCTCGAGGATCCAAGGTCGTCGTCGGCGATGTTGTCCTGGGCCCAATTCGAGGGGGCGAAGAGCGATTGCTGTTTCAGGTCGCTCGACAGTCGCATGACCGAGTTGCTGCCGTCGTAGGTGGTGATGGAAGCGCCGTTGCCGGTGGCCACGTAGATGTCGCCGGCCTCGTCCACCACCGGGCCGGCCGGCGACCAGATGGCCCCCATTCGCGCCGTCGGGACGCGGTAGACGATCATCTCGCCCTCGCCGCCGGTCGGAATGCCGACGACCTTGCCGGTGTACTGGCCGCAGTCCCCCGAGAGGCCCCCGTAGCCGAAGTAGACGTAGCCGTGGGCGACGACGAGAGCGGCTCGCTGCTGATGGGTGCTGGGATCGTCGCCGGGGACATCCACGTTGCGCGACCAGCGAACCTGCCCCGTCTCCGGGTCCAGGGCGAACATGACGTGCTCCGGACCGGTCCGCTCGGCCACGAAGAACAGCGAGCCTGTCTCCGGATCGTAGGCCGGCGTCCCGGTGATGCCGAGTGGATCGATGCTGCCGCACGGCAGCGCCTTGAGGGGCACGGGCGAGCCGAAGCTGCCGGACCAGATCACGCCGCCGGTCGCGGGATCCAGCGAATAGACGCTGTTGTTCTCCGTGGCCACGATGACGCGGCCGTTCAGGACCAGCGGCTCGGCGTAGACGGCGCCGTCGAGGTCCGCCGTCCAGGCCTTCACCAGAGGTGGCCGCAGGGCCGGAAAGTCGGGGTTGAGGCCGCTCCGCCCGTTGTCGTGGTGGTATGTCGGCCAGTCGGCCGGGCCCGGACGTCGAGTGGGCGTGGGGCTCGGCGTGGGAGCGGCCGGCGTGGCCGAAATCGCGGCCGAGGCGGTGGGACCGCCGGGCGACGCGGCGGGCGTCGGCGAGAAGGCGGTCGGGTCGGCCGGCGCGGTGCCGCATGAGGCGGCCACTGCCAGCGCGAGCAGGATCGGGACTCGGCGATACGCGCTCATCGGTCTGCTCCTCGCGGGCGGTGCCTCCCAATATAGCCGCTATCGCCCCCAGCCCGGCGCAGAGTCGTGAGGACACTCGAATGCCCGGACGGCTAGTCTTGGTGGGATGACCGCTACCGCCTCGCGACCGGCCGCAACCGACGCCACGAGCCTGCCGCCCAGGCCGCGCCTGCTCGTCGTGGGCGGCGGCGCGGTCGGCTCGTTCTTGGGCACGCTGCTGGCCCTGGAGGGGTACGACCTGACGCTGGTCCGACCCTACGGGCCCGGCAGCGGCGTGGGGCCCATCGCCCTGGTCAGACCGAACGGCGAGCGTCGGTCCGTCGTCGTCGATCGTGTCCTGCGGGTGGAAGAGGCCTCCGAACCGGACCTGATCCTGGCCGGGGTGAAGATGCCCGTTTTGGCCGAGGCGCTGGCGCCCACGCTGCGCTGGCCGCGGGTGCCGACGCTGACCGTCCAGAACGGCATCGGGGCCGAAGAGATCGCGGCTCGGGTCAGGCCGGACGCCATCCGTCTGGCCGGCTCGCTGACGGCCCCGATCGAGCTGACGCCACAGGACGAGGTCCGCTGGCTGGGCAAAGGCGGCATCGCCCTGGCGCCGGTCACGGCAACCGCGTCGCCCTGGGTGGATCGCCTGGCCGCCGATTTCGAGCGGGCCGGCCTGCGCTCGGCCCGTCTGCCGGATGCCCCGTCGATGAAATGGTCGAAGCTGGTAGCCAACCTCATGGCCAACGCGACCGGCGCCATCCTGGACATGGACGCCGCCGCCATCTACCGCGAGCCGCGGCTGTTCGCCGTGGAGAAGGCTCAGCTGAGCGAGGCTCTGGCCGTCATGCGAGCCCAGGGATTGAAGCCCGTGGCGCTGCCCCGGGCGGCGGTCCCCTGGCTGGCCCGCGCCACTCGCCTGCCCAGTTGGCTCGCCAGGCCGATCGCGGTGCGCGTAGTCGGCGGGGCGCGGGGCAGCAAGCTGCCGTCGCTACGGCTGCATATGCGGGCCCTGGGCGAGGCCGCGGCCAGCGAGCCCACCGAGGCGGAGTGGATGAACGGCGCCGTCGCCCGCCGGGCCGGCGAATTGGGAGTCGCCGCTCCGGTCAACGAGCGACTGGCCGCGATCGTGGCTGACGTGGCCCTCCACCCCGAGCGCCGCGAGTGGTTCCGCGGACGCCCGGACCGGCTGCTGGCGGAACTGCCGGCGGCCCGCTGAGGCCGCCCGGCCGATCCCGGCCGATCCCGGCCGGCCCTACCCCGATTCGAGTCCTTATACTTCGCCCGATGCAGTTCACAGACATCGTCATGGTTGGCGTCGCCGTCACCGCCGGATTCGCCCTGGGCGGCATTCCATTCGGCATCATCGTTCCGCGCCTGATCGGCGGGCCCGACCCGCGAACCATCGGCAGCGGGCGCACCGGCGGGGCCAACGTCTCGCGCGCGGTCGGCTATCGCTGGGCTCTCGTGTCCGGCCTGCTGGACGTCGCCAAGGGCTCGGCGGCCGTGCTGCTGATCGCGCTCCTGGGCGGCGGTGTGGTGCCCCAGGTGCTGGCCGCCCTGGCCGCGATAGTCGGCCACAGCCGCTCGCCGTTCATCGGCTTTCATGGCGGCCGGGGCGTGGCGCCGGCAACGGGTGGGGCGCTGATCATCGCCCCTCTCATTCTGGCGGTCATCTTCCCCATCTTCGCCCTGACGATCTTGATCACCCGCATCTCGTCGCTGGGATCGCTGGGGGCGAGCGCAATCGGAGGTGCGGCCATGGTCGCCGCCACGGCGCTGATCCCGCTGGCGCCCATCTACTACCTGTACGGAGTCGGCGTCCCGACGCTCATCTGGTTGTTCCACGCCGACAACATCGAGCGCCTGCTGTCCGGCCGCGAGCGGCGCGTCTAGCCCGGACAAGGCCGCCCAGGTCTCGGACCTGATCTCGCGGCCGGCGACGCTCGCGGGGCGAGACGGCCGGCCCCTGTTATGCGGTTTGCAAGCGGGCTGCTGCACTCTTCTGGGGTTACGGGTGGTGGCCCGACGGCTAGAGGCCCTGGCGGGAGGATTCGAGCCGTGCTACAGGAGACATCGCTCGACGCTGCGCAGACAGGCGTCGATTTCGTGGCATTCGCGGACGACTGCCGGGTTGTAGGCAAGGTCGACCTGGCAGACGCGCGCCTGGCGGATCTGATGAACCGCCAGGAGACGATCCTGGTCCGCGAATGCGTCGTCACCAGCACGGCCGACGGCCATGTCCGGAGCTTCGACCTCCTTGAGATCTCGCGAGACGAGCTGGATATCGTCGTGGTGACCGGCCCGCGCGGCGATCCCACCCGCCGCCTGGCGACCAGGCCGGCCGAAGTGGCGATGCAGCTGGGTCCCTACAGCGCGGCCGGCTTCATACACGGCCCACCCACGGCCAACCCGGTTCGCGGCTTCTTCAACAGGCCGGTCATGGTGGCCATGACGGAGGCCGTGCTCGAGTACCAATACTGTCGCGAATCCGTTGAGGAGCGGTTCCACACCGTCCTCATCAACCGGCGCCTGGCTGAGTCGTTGCACCTCCTGGAAGGCTACCTGACGGCGCCCGGGATGCTCGAGCCGTCCGGGGAGGCCGCCTCTACCGATCCAGAAGCTGCCCCGCCAGCTCCCTGACCGTCTCGGCGTCGCTGGCGGCCAGAGACTGCTGGGCCAGTTCGGCCAGTTCCGCCGACGAGGCCCCTGCCAGAGCGGCTCGTACGCCGTCGAGCGAGGCCGGATCGGCCGACAGTTGGCCCACACCCAGACCCGCCAGGACCAGCGCCCCGGCCGGATCGCCGGCCAGTTCCCCGCACGCCGCGATGGGAATACCGGCCGTCTGCGCCCCCGCCACGACCGCGGCCACCGTCCGCAGCACGGCCGGGTGGAGGGCGTCCTGCAGCCGGGCCAGGGAGGGATTGCCCCGATCCGCGGCCAGCACGTACTGCGTCAGGTCGTTCGTGCCGATACTGAAGAAATCGGCCAGCCGGGCCAGTTCGGGAGCCATCGCCGCCGCCGACGGCACTTCGATCATCAGGCCGGTGATCATGCGCTCCGGGCAGGGCTGTCCGGCAGCCGAGACGGCGGTTCGAGCCTCGTCGCGGAGCTCCACCAGGAGCCGCGCGTCGGCCACCGTCGTGACCATGGCCGCCATGACGTGAGGCGTGACGCCGGCCAGCCCGGCGGCTCGCCAGACGGCCCTCAGCTGGACCAGCAGCAGTTCACGCGAGCCGTGGGCCAGTCGGATGGCCCTCACGCCCAGGAACGGGTTCGGCTCTTCGGGCAGGCCGAGGTAGGGGATCTCCTTGTCGCCACCGATGTCGGCCAGGCGGATCACGACCGGTCGATCGGGCCCGAACGCTTCCATCGCCTGCCGGTAGGCGGTCACCTGCTCCTCTTCACCGGGAGGCGCCTGTCGGCGCATGAACAGGTACTCGGTCCGGAAAAGGCCCACTCCTTCGGCGCCGGCGGCGATGGCCCGGGGCGCATCCTCCGGGCTGCGGATGTTGGCCAGCAGGGCGACACGTCTGCCGTCGGATGTGGCGCCGGGGCGATCCCGCAGCGCGGCGGCTTCGGCGGCCCGGGTGGCGCGCTCGAGGCGGCGCGCCTCCAGCATCTCGAGATCGGTCCGATCCGGGTCCACGAAGACCTCGCCGGTGTCGCCATCGAGAGCCAACGCCGCGACCGGGGCATCGCCGCCCAGCGCATCCACGAGCCCAAAGGCCGCGACCACGGCGGGGATGCCCAAACCGCGGGCCAGGATGGCCAGGTGCGACGACGGGGTGCCGCACTCCACTGCCAGTCCCAGCAGCAGGCCCGGCGGAATCTCCGCCACCAGCGATGGGGGCACGTCGCGAGCGGCGACGATCGACGGCCGGTCCGGCAGGGCGGCGGCGCCTCCGAGCAGGAGACGAGCAATGCGCGCGCCCACGTCACGAACGTCGGCGGCCCGCGCGGCCAGGACTTCGTCCCGCAGCCCGGCCATGGCCCGCGCCGAGGCCTCGGTCGAGGCCAGCACTGCCGCCCCCGGCTCCAGGCCGGCCGCGACCAGTCGGACGGCGGTATCGACCAGGACCGGATCGACTGCCATCAGGGCCTGGGCTTCCAGGATGCCCGCGTCGCCCGGATGGCCGAACTCGCGCAGCCGGTCGGCCAGCCGGCCCAGCTCGGCCGAGGCGGCGCCGGCCGCCTCCCGCAGGCGCTGCTCGGGGCTCGCCTCGGCGTCCGAAACAGCGATCGGCGGGGCTTCCCACTCCGGCCGCCAGACCGGCCCCACGGCAATCCCGGGCGCGCCGGCGATGCCGGCGATACGGGACGGGTGTTCCTGTCCGGGCACCTCCCCCGTCGCGGCGGCCGGGGGTTGGCCGCGATCACGTTCCCCCGGCTGAGCGGGTCCTTCCGCGCCCAGCAGCCCGGCCAGCGCCTCCAGGGCCGCATCCTCGTCCGGGCCCTCGGCCCACAGCCGCACGCGGTGGCCCCTCTCGATCCCGGCCGAGATGATCTCCGTCACACTCCGCGCGTCGACCGGCTGCCCGGCCAGAGTGACGTTCTCCAGACGGACCCTCGAGACGAAGCCGGACACGGCCTTCACGAAGTCCGCCGCCGGCCGAGCGTGCAGACCCGACTCGCCTCGAACCTGCGTCTCGATGGACTTCACCGCGCCACACTCCGCCTCTCTGCCAGGGCACCGAATCCCATGCTCCAGTATCGTAACCGCCGCATCTCGTGCCCCTCCTGAACCTGGCATGATGGATAGCCACCCCAAGGGCACACACCCAGGAGTATCCGCTCTGGCGATGGATCGCGGTTCAACAAGGAAGGACGCGCCCGAGGTCCCGGCGATTGCCGGCCTGGCAGCGCTGCAGGACCTCGACATCCTGCTGGAGACGATCCCGGAAGAGGAAGCTCGGCGGACCGTCTGCCGGCAGGTCATGGGCGCCCGCAAGAAGCTGCTCGGCCCGGAGCACCCGGCCACGCTCGAGGCCGAGGCCTACGTCGCGGCCCTGAGCCTGCAGCTGGACGATTGGTCGTCCGCCCGCGACCAGTACTCAATGCTGCTGGATCGTTGCGAGCGAATCCTCGGCCCGCGTCATCTCGACACCCTGTCGGCTGCGCACGGCCTGGCCGTGGCCCTGTCCTACCTTGGCCGCCCGGATGAGGCCCGCCATCTGTACGAGCGAGTGGCCTCCGGCCGCATGAATTCGCTGGGGCCGGACAACCCGGCCACGATGAGCGCCCTTCACAACCTGGGTCTCACCCAGCGCGCCGTCGCCGACGACGCCTCGGCCAGGGGCACGCTGGAGACCCTGCTCGAGGTCCAGCGCAAGACCCTGGGCCGGGACAGCATAGCCACGATCCGCACCCTGGCCAACCTGGGCAGCTGCCTTCTGGCCCTGGGCGACTACGGCAGGGCCAGCAAGGTCCTGGCCGAGAGGGTCGAGCGCAGCCGCCGGGTTCTCGGCTCGAACCACGCCGACACGATCGACGCCATGCTCAGCCTGGCTCGAGCCCTGGTCGGAGCCGGCGACCACGTCTCAGGACGGACGCTGTCCGAGCAGGCCCTGGCGGCCGCGATCGCCGCCCTGGGGCACGAGAGCGCGCCTACCCTGGCCGCCCGTGGCCAGCACGGCCGGCTGCTCCTCAAGCTGGGCGACGCGGCCGGCGCCGCGGAGGTCTACGACGATCTCTATCGGCGCCTGAAGCGCAGCCACGGACCCGACGACGTGGCCACCCTGGATGCCCTGGCCGGGCTGGCCGACGCACTGGGCCAGACGGGCCAGCATGCCCGAGCCCGCAAGATCGACGAGCAGCTCTACGAGGCGCGCAGCCGGGTGCTGGGCCCGGATCACGCGGCCACCCAGTGGGCCCTGGGCGATCTGGCCTGGAACCTGGAGCGGCTGGGAGAGCTCGACGAGTCGGCCGTCCACTTCCGCGAACTGGGAGAAATCAGGCTACGTGTCCTGGGCCCCGAGGCACCCGACACGCTGTGGGCCCTGACGGGGCTGGCCCGCGTGCTGGCCGCTGCCGAGAAGCACGAGGCGGCCCTGGAGGCCTACGGCATCCTGCATGAGTACACGGCCACGGCCTTCGGCCCCGAGGGCGATGAGTCCCTGGCAGCGGGCGAGGGCTACGCCTGGGAGTTGGGCAAGCTGGGCGAACTCGAGAAGGCGCGCGCCCGCTGGCAGGAGTTGGCCAACGCCTACGAGCGAACGCACGGCCCCAAGTTCGAGCGAACGCTCGACTGCCTGCTCTGGCTGGCCGAGACGCAGGAGAAGCTCGAGGAGCGCTTCGCGGCCCGGGCCAACTACGAGCGCATCGCCGGGCCCTACGGCCCGCTTTTCGCCCACAGCCGGGAGGCCGACGGCCCAGACGATCCTCACACCCTGCGCCTCGCCCACAACCTGGGTCTGGTCATGGAGCGGCTGGGGCAGCTGGACGCGGCCATGGCCACGTACAAGAGCGCCCTGGAGGGCTACACCCGCCTCTACGGCCCGCGCCATCGCAAGGTGGCCGACATGAAGGCCCACTTCGGCGACGTGCTGTGCCGGCAGGGCGACCCGACCACCGGCCGGACCCGCTACGCCGAGGCCCTGGCGATCCTGCGCAAGTTCCCCGGACCGGACGACCCCGACACGCTCGAGGTCATGCGCCACGACGCGGAGGCGCTGCTGGCGCTGGGCCGCAAGGTGGCCGCCCGCCGCGAGGCCCGTCTGGTCCTCGAGACCCTGCACCGCACGCTCGGCCCGGACAACCCTCTGAGCAGGCGCGCCGAGGCTCAGCTGGAGCGGCTGACGCCACGCCGCCGCCGCAGGGCCGCCAAAGAGGCCTCGGAGCCCGTTCCGGCCGGCTGAGCCGGCGGGCGGCGTTCCGCCCAGCGCAAGCCTCCGTGCGTCGTTCCACCGACCGTGGCATGATACTCCCCAGGAGTATCCATGACCGACCGCGCCGCCGTCCCCACCGTCCCCACCATTCCCGCTGCCGGGCCCCTCGAGGTCGCCGACTTCGACATCGACGGGATGTCGTGCGCCTCCTGCGTCAACCGCATCACCCGCTTCCTGGGAAGAGTCGAGGGCGTGGCGGAGGCCAGCGTCAATCTGGCCACCGAGTCGGCCAGCGTGCGCTTCGACCCGGCCCGGACCGACATGGCGGCCCTTTCGGCGGCCATAGCCGCCGCCGGCTACGAGTCCCGGCCGATCGAAAAGGCGGAGCCGGCCCAGGCCGCCGACCACCAGACGTCGTCGGCTCGACACCTGGGCGAGCTTCGGTTCCGGCTGACCGTCGCCGCCCTGCTCACGCTGCCGCTCATCCTCGGTCTGGCTCGCATGACCGTCGCGCCCTTCCTGCCGGCGATCCTGTCGGAGCCTCTGCTGCAGCTGGCCCTGGCCACGCCCGTCCAGTTCTGGGCCGGCGCGGTGTTCTACCGGGGCGCGATCGCCGGGCTGCGGCATCTGACGGCCGACATGAACACGCTGGTCGCGGTCGGCACCTCGGCCGCCTACGGCTACAGCCTGGGAGCCATCCTGGCCCCCGGCTTCTTTCGGGCTGCCGGCCTGGGCATGGACGGCCGGATCCCGCTCTACTTCGACACGTCGGCGGCGATCGTGACTCTGATCCTGCTGGGCCGCTACCTCGAGGCGCGGGCCCGCAGCCACGCCTCGGACGCGATCCGAGCTCTGGTGGGGCTGGCGCCGCGGACGGCTCGGGTCAAGCGCGGCGGCCATGAGATCGACATTCCTATCGAGCAGGTCGTCCGGGGCGATACGGTGCTGGTCCGCCCGGGCGAGAGGGTCCCGGTCGACGGCGTGGTCCAGGAAGGCGGCTCTTCGCTCGACGAGAGTCTGATCACCGGCGAGAGCATGCCGGTGGCGAAGGGGCCGGGCGACGTTGTGACCGGCGGCACGTTCAATACCACGGGCTTCTTCGCCTTCGGGGCGACCCGGGTCGGCTCCGACACCGTGCTGGCCCAGATCGTTCGCCTGGTCCAGCAGGCCCAGGGCTCACGGGCGCCGATCCAGCGCCTGGCCGATCGCGTGACCGGGGTATTCGTGCCGGGCGTGTTGGTCGTGGCAGCCGCCACGTTCGCGGTCTGGGCCCTCCTGGGTCCAGCGCCGGCCGTCAATCTGGCCCTGGTCAACTCGATCGCCGTGCTCATCGTCGCCTGCCCATGCGCTCTGGGACTGGCCACGCCGACCTCGATCATGGTCGGCACGGGCAGGGGCGCCGAGAACGGCGTCCTGTTCCGCAACGCCGAAGCGCTCGAGGTGCTGCACCGGGTTGGAGTCGTGGTCCTGGACAAGACCGGCACGCTGACCGAGGGCCGGCCGCAGGTGACCGACGTCCTGGCCGATGGTCTGCCGGAGGCGGAGCTGCTGCAGCTGGTCGGTGCCGTCGAACGCGGCTCCGAGCATCCACTCGGCGAGGCCGTGGTCAGGGCGGCACGGGAACGGGGCGGGGCGGAGCTGCCGGCCGCGTCCGGCTTCCGGGCCACACCCGGCAGCGGCGTGGAAGCCGTCGTGGGCGGCCGGCGGGTGGCCGTCGGCCGGGCCGGGTTCGCCTCGGCGGGACTCCTCGCCGAAGCAGGCGCCCGCTTCGCCGCCGCCGGCAGGACCCCGGTCTTCGTCTCCATCGACGGCCGTCCGGCCGGGGTGATCGCCATCGCCGATCCGCTAAAGCCCGGCTCCGCGGCGGCCGTGGCCGAGTTGCGCCGCCTGGGCCTGGAAGTCGTGATGCTCACCGGGGACAACGAGACGACCGCCCGGACCGTGGCCGCCGAGGCAGGCATCGACCGCGTCGTGGCCGACGTGCGCCCGGATCGGAAGGCTGCCGCGGTGCGCGAGCTGCAGGCCGGGGGCAAGGCCGTGGCCATGGTGGGCGACGGCGTCAACGACGCCCCCGCCCTGGCCTCCGCCGACGTGGGGATCGCCATCGGAACGGGCACGGACGTGGCGATCGAGTCCGCGGCGGTGACGCTGATGAGCGGCGACCTGCGGGGCATCGTTACGGCCATCGCTCTCTCACGTGCGACGATGCGCAACATTCGCCAGAACCTGTTCTGGGCTTTCGCCTACAACGTGGCCCTGATACCGCTGGCGGCCGGCGCGGCCTACCCTGCCACAGGCTGGCTACTGGACCCGATCTTCGCCGCGGCGGCGATGGCCCTCTCGTCGGTCACGGTCGTTTCGAACGCGCTGCGGCTGCGCCGTTTTCGCGCTCCGTCTCCTCCCAGCCGGTGAGACGCCGCCCGTACCATCAGGCTGCCGTGGTACGGATGGCTTGGCCGAAAGCGAGCCACTACCATCGAGGCTGTGACCGGTCGCTCCTCGACTACCCGCGCCGACGGAGGGGGATCGAACGGATTCCGCCCTCCCGAGCCGGACACGACGACCGGCGAACGGGACGGCCCGGTGGTCGAGGGGCGTCGCTACGAAGGCCTGCACATCCCTGCGCTCGAGTACTGCCTCCCGGGCGGCGTGCTGCAGGGGTTCGAGGCCATCGACTGCCAGATCGACCAGGTACGCCTCGGAACGACCGGCCCGGAGGAGGAGCCGGTCGTTGTCCGCGACTGCCGTCTCGAGCGGTGCCACGTCCGGTTCGCCTCGCTGTGGTACGTCCAATTCGAGGACTGCCTCGTCGAGGGCATGAAGGGCGCCATTCCCTATCTCACCTACGGGCCGATGCTCAAGCACGTCGTGGTCCAGGGAGCGATCGATTCGCTGTATGTCCTGCACCCGGGCCGGTTCGACGTTGACATGCAGGTCATCCTTCGGCGGCGGGAATTCTACGCCGGGGTGGACTGGGCCCTGGACATCAGCCGCGCTCAGATTGGGGACTGCGAACTCAGCGGCGTGCCGGGCAGGCTGATCCGTCGCGATCCGGCAACTCAGGTCCTGGTGACCCGCGAACGTGTGTCGGCTGCTCCCTGGCAGGAGGTCACCGAGGGGGTGCCGCAGTTCTTCGCGATCCAGGGTTTCCTGAGGTCGGACATGGACTCGATCGTCCTCGTCGCCGCCGGCCCCCTTCGATCGCAGGATCTGTCGGTCTTCGACCGGTTGCGCGCAGCGGGCATTGCCGAGCCCGACTGAGCGGCCCTCTTGCGCGATCCCCCTCGCCGACCTTACACTTCGGCCCCAATGAACACCAGCACCGTCGGCCGCCAGGAGAACTCGCGCAGGATTTCCACCCTGCGCAGTTCCATGATGTCCATGCCCGGGCGGCCCCGACGTGCGGAGGACGGGGTCTGAGGTCTCGCTAGCCTGAGCGCAGCAGACCGAAGATCGGTCCCGGGGCCGCGGTTCCACAGAACCGCGGTTCTTTGTTACTCCGGACGACACGACGGGCAGCCGCCGAACTGCCGCCCTCCCCCAGGGCACCCGGGACCCGTTGAGCGAACCTCTGCCGCGCAGGCGGCGCGTCCCAAGGAGAAACCCGTGTCCGAGAAGACCCCTGCATTCCGTCGCGAAACCCTGGCCGTCCACGCCGGCCAGACCGTCGACCCAACGACGAAGGCACGCGCGGTTCCCATCTACGCCACTACGAGCTACGTCTTCGACTCCGCCGATCACGCCGCGCGCCTCTTCGGGCTGCAGGAAGCCGGCAACATCTACACCCGGATCATGAACCCCACCACCGACGTCTTCGAGCAGCGCATCGCGGCTCTGGAGGGCGGCGTGGGAGCACTGGGCCTGGGCTCCGGCCAGGCAGCCGAGACGCTGGCCATCCTCAACCTCAGCCGGGCCGGCGACAACGTCGTCACCAGCACGTCGCTGTACGGCGGGACCTACAACCTGTTCGCCTACACGCTGCCCAAGTGGGGTGTGGAGTTCCGGTTCGTCGACGGCTCCAAGCCCGAAGAGTTCGATCGGGCCGTGGACGGCCGAACCAAGGCCCTCTACGTGGAAACGATCGGCAACCCCCGCCTCGACGTCCCCGACTTCGAGGGCCTCGCCGCCGTGGCCCACAAGCACGGCATCCCGCTCATCGTCGACAACACCTTCGCCCCGATCCTGTGCCGGCCCCTCGAGCACGGGGCCGACATCGTCGTCCACTCCGCCACGAAATGGATCGGCGGGCACGGGACGGCGATCGGCGGCGTGGTGGTGGACGGCGGCAAGTTCGACTGGGCGGCCTCGCCACGCTTCAAGGCCGATTTCGTCGACCCGGACGAGTCCTACCACGGCGTCAGCTACACCGCGGCGGCCGGACCGGCAGCCTACATACTCAAGCTGCGGGTCCAGCTGCTGCGCGACCTCGGTCCGGCGCTGAGCCCGTTCAACTCGTTCCTGTTCCTGCAGGGCCTCGAGACGTTGCCGTTGCGGATCGAACGCCACAGCGCCAACGCTCTGGCGGTGGCCCGCTGGCTGGAGAAGCATCCGGCCGTGGACTGGGTCAGCTACGCCGGCCTCGAGTCCCATCCCGCCCACAAGTTCGCCCGCAAGTACCTATCGGGAGGCTACGGCGGGATCGTCACCTTCGGCCTCAAGGGAGGCCTGGAGGCCGGCCGCAAGCTCATCGACTCGGTCAAGCTGTTCAGCCTGCTGGCCAACGTCGGCGACGCCAAGAGCCTGATCATCCACCCCGCCTCCACGACCCACCAGCAGCTCTCGGCTGAGGACCAGATAGCGTCGGGCGTGACGCCCGAACTGGTCCGGCTGTCGGTGGGCATCGAGCACATCGACGACATCCTGGCCGATCTCGACCAGGCCATCGCCGCGGCCACGGGCATCGGGGCCCAGTAGCCGTGAAGCGGACCCCGGCGGTCAAGTGGGTTGCGGAGGGCCGCGGCACGTCCGCGCCCGCCGAATCCCCCGCCGGGGCGCCCGCCTTCGATCCGGGCGATCCGGGCATTTCGACCGCACGCTCCGACCCAGGTTTTCGTAGCGTTAGGGATGTGGATGCCAGCGGCGACTCCCAGACCGGCCGGATCGTCTCGCGCTGGCTGGGACGGTTCGTCCTGGAGTCCGGCGCCGTCCTGCCGGACCTGGTCGCAGCCTACCGCCACGACGGCGTGCCGATCGGCGAGGGCCGCCAGATCCTGGTCGTCCACGCCCTGACCGGCTCGGCCGACGCCGCCGGAGACTGGTGGGCGCCGCTGATCGGGCCGGGCCAGGCCCTGGACACGGACAAGTTTGGCGTCATCTGCATCAACCTGCTGGGCAGCCGCTACGGCACCAGCGGCCCCACGTCGCGCAACGCCGTCACCGGCAAGCCCTACGGCCGAGCCTTCCCGCAGGTCACCGTGCGCGACCAGGCCCGGGCGCAATGGCGCCTGCTCGACGCCCTGGGCGTGCGCAAGCTCGCTCTTGCGGTGGGCGGCTCGCTGGGCGGCATGGTGGCCCTGGAGGTGGCACTGGAGCGTCCCGGCGAGATCAGCCGGGTCGTGCCGGTCGCGGCGCCGGCTCGCATCGGGCAGCTGGCCGTGGGCTGGAACCACATCCAGCTCGAGCTGGTGGACAAGCTGGGCCGGGAGGGCCTGGATCTGGCCCGCCAGCTGGCCATCACGACCTACCGCAGCGAGGTGGACTTCGAACAGCGTTTCGCCGGCCGCACCGAGCTGGACGGCACGCCCTCGGCCGTCAGCTACCTCCAGCATCAAGGACGGAAGCTGCTCGATCGGTTCGACGAGGACACATATCGCTGCCTGGTCCACGCCATGGACACGCACGATATCGGCCGGGATCGCGAGGGGCTCGTCCCGGCGCTGCGGCGCCTGGCCGCCTACGGCACGCGCCTGACCGGCGTGGGCATCGGGGGCGACATCCTCTTCGGCACCAACCAGGTGCGGGAGATGGTCGAGGCCGCTTGCGAGGCCAGCATGGACGCCGTCTACCGCGAGGTCAATTCCACCAAGGGCCACGACGCCTTCCTGGTCGAGTGGGACCAGATGGCGGGGCTCCTCGCCGAGGCGCTGAAGTAGCGGAGGGCGGGTGGCGAGGCGGGGCGCCGCTACTGACCAACGATCATGAGACGGTCCCTGTGCGAGAAACGGCCGACTCACGGCGGCTCACGGACCTCGGATCCGACCAAAGGCAGCCGCCGATGGCCACGGGCGGGCCTGATACGGCCTCGCACGCTCGGGCAATCGCCGATGCGGGGCTCCCCATCACAGTCCGCTGCGTCGCGTTCTGACTGGTGATCACCTGGTGGTCGTTGAGCGTGCGTTGCTGCGGCCCTCGACCAGCAGCCGGACGACCTCGATCTCCCGCCCGTTGAGAGCGGGCAGCATCGCCGCATGGGGCTTGAGTCCAGACGCCAGCCCTCCGGCCGCGGCGCGCCAGCTATCGCGCAGGCCCCAGACTCGCTCCGGGCTGATCTGCTCTCGTCGCAACGGAAGCTATCAAGCCGTCTCCGCCCCCTGGCCGCGGCCGTCCGCCGCGTGCCGCAGACCCCCGCCCCGCATCCGCGTTGGATGCCCTGGTGCATAATCCTATCCATTCACTCTGCATATGCCATGCAAGACTTGCGCATATAGGCGCGGTCGTGCATAATCCGCCGACGATGACCGCTCACCCGCTAGGCCTGCCCAAGTTCAAGCGCTGGCGGCCCCGCCGCATGGCCGGGCCCCGGGGCTAGCGCGTCCAGAGCGCCGGCCGGGGCAGGCTCCGGGGCCGCGACACCAGGGCAGGTGCCGCGGCCTTCTTCTATCCAGCACCCACCGCGCCCCAGGGCGCACCACGGAGGTTCGAATGCAGAGCATCGTCGCCGGCGACGGAGGCATGGGCCGCGCGGTCGAGGCCGCGCTGGCCGGCCGGGGCACCCCCGCCCGGGCCGTACTCGGCATGCCTGCCGCCAGATCCGGCCACGGGCCCGAGGCATTTGCCGGAGCCCAGGTTCTGTTCGAGTTCAGCCAGGGCGACGCCGTCCTGCCGAACGTACGAGCGGCCCTGGCCGGAGGCATGCGGCAGTTCGTGATCGGGACGACGGCCTGGGCCGAGGACCGGGCGGAGGTGGAGCGCCTGCTGGCCGAGGCCGGCGGGGCGGCCGTCTCCTCGCCGAGCTTCAGCCTGGGGGTGATGCTCTTCGCCCGCCTGGCCGAGCAGGCCGCCCGCATGTTCGGGCCGTTCGCCGAATACGACCCGTACCTGGTGGAGTGGCACCGCCGTACGAAAGCGGACCGCCCCTCCGGGACCGCCCTGGAGTTGTCGCGCCGGATCATCGCCGCCCACCCCCGCAAGCAGCGGACCGCCCAGCTCCTGGCCCACGGCGCCCCCGCCCCGGAGGAGCTGGACGTGGCCGTCATCCGGGCCGGCGCCGCCCCGGGCATGCACCTCGTCGGTTTCGACGCCCCGGGCGAGAGCCTGGAGATGCGCCTGACCGCCCGCGACCGCTCCGCCTATGCGGCCGGCGCGCTGGCCGCGGCCGACTGGCTGCTGGCCGCTCCACGCGTCCCGGGCCTCCACACCTTCGACGAAGTGATCGATTCGATGATCGCCGCCACCGAGACAACCGCCGCTCCGAGCGCCGCCCCGGCGCGCCCGAGCGCCTGAGCCGAGGAGAACCACGATGCCAGCCAATCGCCAGATAAGAGGGGCCTTCACGGCTCTCGTGACTCCCTTCACCGCCGTAGGCGAGATCGACAAGGATGCCTTCCGGGCCCTTGTCCGCCGCCAGATCGACGCCTGCGTCGACGGCCTGGTCCTGGCCGCCAGCACCGGCGAGAGCCCCACGCTCGATCCCGAGGATCGCGAGTGGCTGGTGGCGGCAGCCGTCGAGGTCGCCTCGGAGAGGCCATCCCGCTGCCGCGTCAAGATCGTGGCCAACACCGGCACCAACGACACCGCGGCCACCATCGCCCTGACCCGCCGCGCCGCCGAGCTGGGTGCGGACGCCGCCATGTGCGTCGCGCCGTACTACAACAAGCCGGACCAGCGCATGCTCGAGGCTCACTTCCGGGCCGTCGCCGACGACGGCGCGCTGCCGATCGTCGTCTACAACGTGCCCAGCCGGACCGGCGTGAACATCGAAGCGGCCACCACCCTCAAGCTGGCCGAGCACCCGCGCATCGTTGCGGTGAAGGAAGCCTCGGCCAAGATGGAGCAAATCGCCACGATCCTGCGCGACCGCCCGGCCGACTTCTCGGTCATGGCCGGCGACGACGCCTGGACGCTGGCCATGCTGGCCATGGGCGGCGACGGCGTGATCTGCACCTGCTCCAACGAGATCCCGGCCGAGATGGCGGCCATGTGCGCCGCCGCCTTCGCCGGCGACTGGGAAGCCGCCCGCCGGGTCCACGACCGCTGGCTGCCGCTGATGAAGGCCAACTTTGCCGGCGGGCCGAACCCCGTCCCCGTCAAGGCGGCCCTGGCGCTGATGGGCCTCTGCAGGGACACGGTGCGGATGCCGCTGCTCCCGCTCGAGGAGCCGTTCATCTCGCGCCTGCGTCTGGTGCTGGAGGCGACCGGGGCTCTCGAGCTGGGCGCAACGGCCCAGACCCCGCCGGCCAGGACGCCTGCGGCCCAGGGCGAAGCCGGCTCGAAGCGATCGGCCGCGCATCTCTCGGTCGTCCCGCCCACCGTCTCCGCCCGCTCGTGATGACTGCCCGGACGGCGCAATGCGGCGGCTGCGGGACCGATCCGCGATGATGCGCCCATGAACGCGCGTACCTCAGCCGACATCCTGGCCGACCTGGACGCCGGGCGGATTCGGGCCGCCCATCCGGATCCGCAGGCGCCTTCGGGCTGGCGCGTCGACTCGTCCGTGCAGCAGGACATCCTGGGCCTGTTTGCCAACCGCGAGACCCGGACCTGGGACCTCGAGGGGGCGATGCAGTTCCGAGATCGCGTGGAGCTGCCGACCAAGGATCTGCTGGATTCGCCCGAGGCCCAGGCCGCCCTGGCCGCCGGCAAGCCGTGGCGGATCGTGCCCGGCGGGACGTCGGTCCGCGGCGGCGTCTACCTGGCGCCTGGGGTGACCATCATGCCGCCCGCTTACGTCAACATCGGGGCCTGGATCGGCGAAGGCACGATGGTCGATTCGCACGCGCTGGTGGGCTCTTGCGCCCAGATCGGTTCGCGGGTGCACCTATCGGCCGGGGTCCAGATCGGCGGCGTCCTGGAGCCGCCCGGCCGCCGGCCGGTGATCGTCGAGAACGACGTATTCGTCGGGGCGCAGGCCGCCCTGCTGGAAGGAGTGCTGGTTCGGACGCGGGCGGTGGTAGCTGCCGGCACGATCCTGACCGGCACCACCCGTCTCTACGACCTGGTCAACGAGCGGGTGATCGAGGGCACGCTGGACGAACCGCTGGCCGTGCCGGCCGGAGCCGTCGTCGTCCCGGGCGTGCGCTCCGCCTCCGGCCCATTCGCCGCGGAGAACGGCATCGCGCTCTCGGCCGCGGTCGTGGTCAAGTACCGCGACGAACGCACCGACGCGAGAGTCGCCCTGCAGGAGGCCCTGCGATGACGCCGGAATCATCGGCCGAGCCTGCCGGCCCCGCTCCCGACGGCATCCTTCGTGACGGCCTGCTGGCCGGCATTCCGCCGGCGGACCTCGCGGACGAGTTCGGAACGCCGCTCTACGTCTACGACCTGGACCTGATCGTCGGCCGCGTAGAAACCCTGCGGGCCGCCCTGCCGCGCGGCTTTCGGGTGGCCTTCGCCGTCAAGGCCAACCCCGCCCTGGGGGTCCTGGCCGCCATCGCCGGCACGGGCGTCGGCGCCGACATCGCCTCGGCCGGCGAGCTGGAGGCCGTGCTGCGGGCCGGTTTCGCGCCCGGCCTGATCGCCATGACCGGACCCGGCAAGCGGGACGCCGAGCTGCGAGCGGCCGTCGAGGCCGGCATCGGGGCTCTGACCGTGGAGTCGCCCGGGGAACTGGAGCGGCTGGAGGGCATCGCCGCCGCGGCCGGCCTCCGCCAACCGATTCTGCTGAGACTGGCCGTCTCGGAGGGCCGCCTCGAGCGAGTCAGCCTCATCAGCGGGGCCGAAGGCAAGTTCGGCATGCCGCTGCCGGTGCTGCGAGAGACGGCCCGGCGCGCCTCCGCCAGCCCCAACCTGGAGCTGCTGGGCCTGCACGCCTTCGGCGCCTCGAACCTGCTGGACGCCGGGCAGCTGGCGGATCACGTGGCCCAGCTCGTGGCCGTGGCCCGGGAAGTGGCGGCCGAGACCGGCACTCCCCTGCGCCTGGTGGATGCCGGCGGAGGGCTGGGCATCCCCTACGACGAGAGTGAGCGGGCGCTGGACCTGGCCGCTCTCGCCACGCGGTTGACCGAGCTGCGGGCGGCCTGGGACGCCGACCCCCTGCTTCGCGAGACCGAGATCCTGCTGGAGCCGGGCCGCTGGATCGTGGGCCCGGCCGGGGCTCTGCTGCTGCGCGTCGTCGACGTGAAGGGCGACCGGCGATCCCCGGTGGCAATCCTGGACGGGGGCATCAACGATGCCGTCCGCCCCGCCCTGGTCCGGACCGAGCAGCGGCTGGCGCTTCTGGCGCCCGATGCGGCCTCACGCGAGCGGGTACCGGTGACCGCGGCAGGGCCGCTGTGCACCGGCCTGGACGTTCTTGCGCGGGCCGCCGATCTGCCCCGGCCGCAGCCGGGCGATCTGGTGGCCATGCTCGACGCCGGCGCCTACGGCTTCACCGAATCGATGCCGCTCTTCCTGTCCCACCCAACGGCCGCCGAGGTCGCGGTGCGCGGCGGGCAGGCGCGACTCATCAGGCCGTCGATCGCGCCCCGGGAACTGCTCGACCGCCAGATCTCGCCGGACTGGGCTCAGTAGCCGTCCGACTCCAGGCGCACCTTGCCGCGCAACTTCCAGTAGACGAAGCCGGTGTAGGCCAGCACCAGCGGCATGCCGATGAGCGCTACAACCAGCATCACCGTCAGGGTCAGCTCGGACGAATGGGCGTTGCCCACCGTCAGGCTCCGCTCGGTGACGGTCGCCGGCACCAGATTCGGGTAGAGCGCCGCCGCGGCCGCCAGGGCCAGACCTGCCACCGCCGCGCTGCACAGCAGGAACGACCGCAGCGCCTGCCGGAGCAGGGTCGAGCGCAGGCCGAAGAGCAGGGCGTTGACGCCGATCAGCGGCCCGATCCAGGCCGCCATGGTGGCTTTGTAGTTGGCCACGGCCGGGCCGGAGTCCGACCAGGCCATCGCCGCCAGCACGACCCACAGCACCGCGACCGCGCCGATGGCCCCGAACTGGATCCGCCGCGAGCGCTCGGCGATGGCACCTTCGGTCTTGAGGACCAGCCAGGCCGTGCCCTGCATCACCGCCGCTGCCAGCGCCAGCGCGCCGGTCAGCAGGCCGAACGGGTTCAGCAGCCCGGCCAGGCCGCCGCGGTAGATCCCCTGCTCGTCGAGGGCGATGCCGCCTATCAAGTTGCCCATCGCCACTCCAAAGAGGAGCGCCGCCACGGCCGAGCTGAGGGAGAAGACGACGTCCCAGCCGCGGCGCCACCAGACTGAGGCCTCCTTGCTGCGGTACTCGATGGCCACGGCGCGCAGGATCAGCGAGGCCAGGACCAGAACCATGGCCAGGTAGAAGCCGGAGAAGACCGTAGCGTAGACAAGAGGGAAGGCCGCGAACAGCGCGCCCCCGCCGGTGATCAGCCAGACCTCGTTGCCGTCCCAGACCGGGCCGACCGAGTTGAGGACGTGGCGCCGCTCGGTGTCCGTTCGGGCCACGATCAGGTGCACCGCGCCGGCCCCCAGGTCGAAGCCATCGAGGATGGCGTAGCCGGTCAGCAGGACGACCAGCAGGGCGAACCAGACGACAGGCAGATCAAGCATTTGGGCGACCTCCCTCGGCGGCCGCAGCCTCAGCCGGACCGTGGGCTATCTCCTTGCGCAAGGTGTACAGCCACAGCCCGAAGAGCAGCGCGTACAGGGCAATGATCCCGCCAAGAGAGACCGCGATGTCGCCGGCCGGCACCCCGGGCGAGACTCCCTGGGAGGTCATCAGCAGTCCCTGGATGACCCACGGCTGGCGGCCCATCTCGGTGACCATCCAGCCGAGCTCCACGGCCGCGACCGGCAGGGGAACGGCCAGCACGGCCAGCCACAGCCACCAGCGCCGTTTCTCGAGCGAGCGCCGCCACCAGAAGAAGACGCCCAGGGCCATCAGGAAAAGCATCAGCGAGCCGATGGCGACCATAGTGTGGAAGCCGAAGAAGACGGCCGAAATGGGCGGCCAGAGCGACTTGTCCGGCTGCTGGTCGAGACCCTTGACCTCGGCGTTGGGATCGAAGCCCATCAGCACGCTGAGGCCGTCCGGGATGGCGATCTTGAGGTCGTTCGGGCCGTGCTGGCTGGGCGGCAGACCGTAGATCGTGAGATCCGCGCCGCGCTGGGTCTGGAAGAGGCCTTCCATGGCGGCGAACTTGAGCGGCTGGTACTCGGCCACCTCGCGGATCTGCATGTCGCCGGTGGCGAACATCGCGCCCGAGCCCATGAAGGCGACCGCCAGCGCCAGCCGGAGCGAGACCCGGGCGATGTCGAGATGGCGGCCCTTGAGCAGGTAGAAGGCGGAGATCCCGAGCAGGAAGAACGCCCCGGCGACGTAGCAGGCCGCGACGGTGTGCAGGAAGCGCGGGATGAACGACGGATTGAAGACCGCGGCCGCGAAGTCGACAAGCACCACCTTGGTGGCCGTGGCGCAGTTGCCCGGATCCGGATAGCACTCGTAGCCGGCCGGCGTGTGCATCCACGACCCGGCCGACAGAATCCAGAAGGCCGACAGCAGCGTGCCGAAGGCGACCATTCCGGCCGACAGCCAGCGGGCCGTCGAGGAGATGCGCTTACGGCCGAAGATGAGCAGGCCCAGGAAGGTCGATTCGATGAAGAAGGCGAAGACGCCCTCAGCCGCCAGCGGCGCGCCGAAGATGTCCCCCACGAAACCGGCGAAGGTCGACCAGTTCGTCCCGAACTGGAACTCCATCACGATGCCGCTGACGACGCCCGTGACGAAAGTCACGGCGAACAGCCGGGTCAGGAAGACCGCCAGCCGGTCGTAGACCTCGTTGCGGGTCCACCAGCGAATCGTTTCGGTGATGGCCAGCAGTCCGGACAGGCCGATCGTGATCGTCGGGAAGATGAAGTGGAAACTGATCGTCAGCGCGAACTGGATACGGGCGAGGTCCAGGGCATCCACGGGCGCTCCTCCACTTCGACGATCACTCCGGCTCGGCGCCGGCAGACCGCCTGGGCCGCGGCCTTGCAGCCCCGATTATGAAGGAGCGGGTTGGTCGAAACCAGATGTGCCGTCAGGCGGGCGCGGTCCGGCTCTAGGGCGAGGAGGCCGGCACGAAGTAGCCCATGATGTCGATCATGAAGTGGGTCTTCCCGCCGGCCGTCGGCTCGTAGATGACCCCGATCGAGCCGCCCGGCCCGAGGCTGACGTCGAAGCCGTTGGCTCGCGTGTCGCCCCTGGGGAAGTTGAGCGTGGAGAAGGTTGGGACCTCGCCCGGATCCCACTTGGGAGCCACCGTCATGTAGCCGGCGATGGTCTCGGCAGTCACGGTGACGTTGCCGGCGATGCCGTTGGCCTGGGCCGGAATGCCGCCCCGGCCGGTCATCTGGATCGTCACCGCGGAGTTGACGACGATCGGTCCGAGGAAGGGCAGGTTGGCCCGGCTGTCGACGAAGCGGGTCGGCTCGATAGGCACGAACTTGGAGCCACCCAGGCCGTCCAGCCAGCAGCCGGTCCCGTCGAACAACAGGTCGGCCGTCGAGCCGCGCGGCCCGGACCAGATGACGCCCAGGGTCCCGCCCGGACCGAGCTTGACCGTCGTCCCGTTGGCCCGAGTGTCGCCCTTGGGGGCGTTGATGGTGGACGACCTGATGCTCGTCAGGACCGCCGTGGGTCCGACGAAGGCCCAGCCGAGGGCGGTCGGCTTGACCAGGGTGAAGTTGCCGGTGACGGCCACGGCGTTCGCCGGCACGCCTCCACGACCGGTTACCTGGAAGGTCTTGTCTCTGCCGGCCACGAAGCGGCCCTTGATCCCGCCGATGCCGCTGCGGCTGTCGAGCAGGCGGCTCGGGGCGAGCGGCACGAACGTGGCCCCGGTGTCGTCGGCGGTGAAGTAGCCGGTGACGTCGAACACGACGTGGGTCCGGCCGGCGCCCAGGAAGACGACGGACAGCTTGCCGTCGGCATCGAGGGCAACGGTGACGTTGTTGGCCCGGTTGTCGGCCGTGCCGTGGTTCAGGGTCGAGAAGGTCGGGGCGGCAGTGAATACAGGCCCGATGACCAGCGTGCCCGGGGTGGTCGAGCGGGTGGTCGTCAGGTTGCCGGTGATGGCCACGGCGTTGGTCGGGATCGGGGTGCGGCCGCTCACCTGGAACTGGCGAGGTGCACTCGAGTAGAAGTAGCCACTCAGGCCGATGCCGGCTCGCGTGTCGAGCAGTCGGGTGGGCGCGACGGGGTGGTACGTGGTGGCGGGGAAGGTCAGCTTGGCCGGCGGCGGGGTGTACACCTCGGCTGAGGCCGCGTAGCCGGAGCCGTAGATACGACCGCCGGCGGCCATGACGCTGCCGTCGGACAGGGTGGCGACGGCGTGATAGCGGCGCCCTAGCCTCATCGGCCCGCTGGCCGTCCAGCCGCCGAGGGCCGGATCGTACAGGTCGGTCGTGGTGAGGGCCTGCGATGAGCTGGACCCGAAGCCGCCGGCGGCCAGCAGCCGGCCGTCGGGCAGGACGCTGAGGCTCAGCCCGGCGCGGACGGTCGACATGAAGCCGGTCAGGGCCCAGTGCCCGGTCGCCGGGTCGTACAGCTCGGCCGTGCTCTGAGCGGCGCCGGAGGCGTCCGTGCCGCCGGCAACGAGGACGCGGCCGTCGCCGAGGCGCACCGCGGCGGCGTCGACCCGCACCTTCTTCATCGACTCGGCCGCCGACCAGGAGTCGGTGCTCGGGTCGTAGATGCGGACCGAGGACAATGCCGAGTTCGGAGCCAGCGTGCCGGAGTCGCCGCCCGCGACCAGGACCCGGCCGTCGGAAAGGGTCGTGGCGGTGAAGGCGTAGCGGGCCTCGGGCAGGGGCGCGGCCGCGCTCCACGTGCCGGCCGATGCGGAGTAGACGTCGACCGCGCCGGTGACCAGGGACGGACCGCCGTCGTAGCCGCCGATGACCATGACGTCGCCGTTCTGAAGCTGGGCGGCCACGCCGTAGGCATGTGCGTGGGCCATGGCCGGGGTCTGCGTCCATGTTCCGGCGACCGGATCGAACAGATCGCCGAAGGTGTAGTAGCTGGTCATGCCGGCGCCGCCGGCGAACAGGGCCTTGCCGTTGGGCAGGAGAGCCGCAACCTGGCCGGCGACAGCCTGACCCGTGGCTCCGGCGGCCGACCATGTGCCTCCCGACCAGCGCTCCGCGGCGGCCGTGTAGGTGGAGCCGTCTGTGCCGCCGGCGGTAATGACGGTGCCGTCACCGAGGGCCACGAGGGGCGCGAAACCGCGGGCATGAGCCATCTCGCCCGTCAGCTCCCAGCCGGCGGGGGTCGCATCGGCGGCCACGACAGGGGCGGGAATCGCCATGCCCGTGGCGGACAGGGCGACCAGCGCGACGGCCTTGGCTATTCGTCGAGACAGGGCTCGCAGCATCTCGTCTCCGATTGTCTGGGCCCCAGTCGGGGCTCCGCATGAAGGCTGATCGGGGGGCCGCATACAGGCCCCGCACCCTTGAACCGGCGGCGGTGGACGCAGGTTCGGCCGGCATTCCGGCCCGTGCAGGGGCCAGTGTGCCCTTCCTGCCATGGTCGCGCAACCCCGGTGAAGGGGCCATGGGCACCCTCACCGATGGTCCGGTCTCCTTGTCTGGGGCTTACGGTGCCGTATTCTCTGCAAGACGTCCCGCTGCAATTCCGCAGAGGCAAAGGTGATCCAAGCCAACGATTCGGCGCCCACGCCCCAGATGGCCCACCGGCGCAGGTCGGGCGCCAGGTTGCCCCGTCGGGCGGCGATCGGCCTGCCCGCCGTCGCTCTGGGCATGATCGCGGTGATCGCGCTCGTGGCCGCGCCGACCCTGTCGCCGGCCGGACCGACCCCCTCGTCGACGCCGACCGAGACTCCCACCGACTCGCCGACCGCAACCCCGACGCCCGAGTCCACCTACGGACCGATGGTCTTCAACCCAACGGGCCCTACACCCGGCCCCACGCCCATCCCGCCCTCAAAGCTGACGGGCTACATCTGGCCGCTGGTCGGCGGCAAGATTCCGCTGATCATCACGCTGCCCTTCGGCCACTTCAGGTGGGGCGAGCTGCTGGTGGATGGCGAGCCGTTCCACGACGGTGTGGACATGGCCACCGATTGCGGCGACAACGTCTATGCGGCCCACGAGGGAGTGGTCCTCGCCGCCGGCCGTGACTACGTGGACTACGTGGGCTGGCAGGGCGACCTGACCGCGTACAAGAGGCTCTTCAGGACTCCCAGCTGGAAGGAGACGCTGCCGATCGTAATCGTCATCGACGACGGGAACGGCTATCGCAGCATCTATGCCCACGAGTCGGCGGTCACGGTCAAAGCAGGCGACCACGTCAAGGTCGGGCAGAAGATCGGCATCGAAGGCGCCAGCGGTGCCGGAACGACCGGCTGCCACCTTCACTACAGCCTGTTCTCGCCCAGGGAAACAGAGCTGTGGGAGAACCCGCCGGAGTACGTCGCCCGGATGAAGTTGCCGCCACTGATCATCAAGAGGGTGGATCCGTTGCTGGTCCTGCCGTATCGCCACGAGTTCGAAGAGATGCGCACGCTCCGTCCGAGCGACGCCGCCGCCTGGATCTCCTCGGAGCCGAAGGGCTGATCGCCGGCCCTCAGACCATGCGCCGGTAGCGGCGCGCAACCAGGAAGTAGGCCGGCAGCCCCGACAGCGACTGGCTGAGCGGCGCCGCCGGGGCCCCATCGCGGTCCACTATCGCCAGCAGCGAGTCGGTGGCCGTGGCCTCCGCCGGGCGGGCGTCTATCTCGGCCAGATCGACGGCCACCTTGCCGGGCTCTTCCGGCCCCAGTTCGCGTCGGACCGCTTCCAGCACTCCCTCGCGATCCGCGGCTTCGTACGAGCGGCGAATCTCGGCTTCAGCCCGCCAGCGCGGCCGGCGCAGCAGGATCCGCTGCCAGACCTTGCCCACCGGCGGCGTGACCGTCCCGTCGGCCGGAACCGGATTGGCCGACAGCGCCTCGCCCCTGGCCCAAAGCGCCGCCTGGTGCAGCAGCGCGTACTCGTCCAGATCCACGTAGTGGCCCAGATCATCGGCCGGAGAGGCAGCGCCGAAGATGGCTTCGACGCTGGAGCGGAAGACCTCGGCCATGTCGCGGTCGATGGCCCGAACGGACCGGTGGAAGTAGATCTGCTGGTACATGAACAGCCGGGCCGTCAAGAACATCTCCAGAGCGCCCAGGGCAGGCTCATAGAGCGACAGGCCGCGCGGCCCCACGAAGCTGTACCGGCGCAGCCGTTCAACATCCACCGGGCCCGTGGAGACGCCGATCATGTAGCTATCGCGCCGGACGTAGTCCAGGTTGTCCACGGTGAAGACGCCCGACAGCAAGGGCTGGAGCCAGCGAACCCAGAGCGGCATGCTCGGGTCTTTCAGGGCCGGCTTGGAGATGAGGAACGAGATCCAGCGCGGATCGATGCGCTCGTCCTCGCCCAGGGCGTCGCGCTCGGGAACCTCTCCGGGGGCGCGCCGGATGGCGGCTATCTTGTCGCCCAGCTCCCGCTCGATGATCAGCTGCGAGAGGTCCTCATGGGTGAGGATCTTGGCCCGCCCCCGGCGCGGGTCGGCAGGCGCCCGGAAGTAGCACAGGACGTGATCGTCGAAGAAGTGGGCGAACGGACCGTGACCCACGTCGTGGAGCAGCCCGGCCAGGCGCAGCGTCTCGACGACCAGGCCCTCGGACGGGGCCGCGGCCTCCGGCTCGGCCGACGCCAGCGCCGTCCTCAGGCTCGGGTACAACTGGCGGCCCCACAGCCCGGCTTCGTGCATGACCCCCAGGCTGTGGGTGAAGCGGCTGTGCTCGGCCGTGGGGAAGACCCAGCGCGCGCTCTGGTCGAGGCTTATCCGGCGCAGTCTCTGGAGCCAGGCGGAGTCGAGCAAGTCGCCCTCGGCCGCATCCTCGGAGCCGACGCCGACATCGCGCGCCCGTTCGAGTGTGAGGCGCTTGGTCAGCTCGATGTAGCCGTAGATGGGATCGCTGATCAGATTGACGCCCCACATCAACGGATGCGATCTGTTGGCCGGCGCGGTGCTCTCGGGCTCCATCGCCACAAATGTATCCTGCCGCGCCAGTGCCGTGCGCCCGGCCGGCTACCGGCCGTAGCGGGCGGCCGCGGTACGGAGGACGGCGGCCACCTCGTCGCGCAGCTCAACTGGAGCCAGGACTTCGGCCTGGGATCCCCAGCCGAGGATCCAGCGCCGGATCTCGATCGTGCCGGGAACGCGGGCCCGCCACACCACCGAGCCGTCCTCCTGACGCTCGACCTTCTCGGTGGGGTGCCAGGTCGTCTCGGTCACCAGCCCGGCGATGGCGGCCTCGAAGCGGACGACGACCTCCACCTCCTCCTGGTCGGCAATCACTCCCCAGGCCCGGCCCAGCTCAGCCTGCACAGCGGCCGGATCGGGCGCCTCGAAGGTCTCCGGCGTCAGGGCCAGCTCGATGATCCGTTGCAGCCGGAAGGTGCGCAGAGCCTGCCGAGACTCGTCGTATGCGATCAGGTACAGGGCACGGGTGGAGGCAGAGGCCTCGAGCAGATAGGGATGAACGCGAGCCCGGCGAGGCGGCCGGCCCGGGCTGTGGGCCGCCGCGTCGTAGACCAGCTCGACGATGCGGCGCTCGACCCACGCTTTCGCCAGCAGGCGCAGGTGGCGGCTGAGACGCTCGTCCGGCGGTCGAGCGGCCAGCACGTCGATGGTTCGCTCCAGGTGGCGGGCAACCTCCGGCGGCAGGATTTCGGCCAGCTTCTGGAAGGCCGCCCCCGTGTCCGGGTCGTATCGGTCGGCGAACTGAGCCGTCAGCCGCGCGGCCAGGAAGAAGGCGACGGCCTCCTCCAAGGTCAGGCGCAAGGGCGGCAGGAAGGCGCCATCGACGATGCCCCAACGCCCCTCCCCGCTCCACAGGGGAATGCCGATCTCGCCCTCGAGGGCCTCCAGATCGCGATAGACGGTCCGGCGGGACATCCCGGTGAAGCCGGCGATGGCGTCCGGAGTGGCGCCCTCGGGGTGAGCCCGCAGATAGTGCAGCACCTTGTAGAAGCGGGCCAGCCGGTCGTGCTTGGCGGAGGCGCGGTCCGAGGTTCGTGCCGGCTCGAGGCGGGGGCCCCCGTCGCCCGGCATCACTCGGGCGGGTCGATGTGGACGGCTCGGCCCCGGTCGGTGGCGGTCAGCTTGGCGTTGATGGTCGCCTGCACGCCGTTGGGCAAGATCGCCTCGCCCAGGCCGTTGACGATCGCCTCGACGCGCCCAACCTGCCCGTCTCCGAACACCCAGAAGTCGAGCTTGCCGCGCCAGGTCTCCATGCTCGCCCCGCCGGTGAGCCAGACGACCTGGGGAAAGGCGGCCTCGAAGGTGCCGCCATCGATGACCAGACGGCAGTGGCGGGCCCGCGCCCCCTCAACGTACTCGAGCCCTCGGTCCTCGGCCGTGACGCGATTTCCGGCCGCCAGAGCCCGATCAACAACCGTCGCGTCGATCAGCCGGCCGTCAAGCGAAGCGGCCTCGACCGCCTGCCAGCCCCGCCCGGGCACGAGCTCCCAGGCATCGTCTCCGATGCGGACCACGCCCCGCTCGACGAGCTGGTCGCGGCTGTAGGTCCAGGCCGTCCACGACACGTCGCTCCCGGAGCGAATGCCCTGTAGGTCCACGCTGCCTATGGCGTGGCCGTCGACGTTGCCGTCGATCTGCAGGCGCAGGTCGGCCGTGGCGCCGGCCGACAGAACGTCGTCGCACGCGGGCGGCGACAGCGCCGAATCGGTCGGACCGAAGCGCGACTGGGTGGCCGGTCGGTCGCGCAGAGCGGCGTAGTTGGCCAGGCTTACACCGGCGAAGACCGTGCCGATGGCCAGACTTGTAGCCAGGGCGAAAGCGACCGAGACCGTCAGCCGCCGGCGCCCGAAGCCGGTCTCGACGACCAGCTCCCGGCCGATGCCCAAACCGGCGAAGAGCGCGGTCGCCAGCAGTGCCAGGACCCACGGATAGACGACCTCGGCCGAGGGCAGCACCGGGGTGGTTCGCTGGGCCAGCACCTCGCCGGTGACGGCGGCTATGCAGGGGACAAGCAGCAGGCCGGCCAGCAGGCCGAGCCACATGACCCCCGCCGATCCCCGCCGGCTGGTGACCAGGGGCGGCCAGACAAAGCCGGCCACGCTGACCAGCAGGGGCAGCAACGCCGACGCGCCGACCAGCAGGTCCCACGGGCCGCCCGGCCGGTAGGCGATCAGCACGATGAACCCGCCGAGGGTCCATAGAACGGTCAGCGCCGCGGCCAGAAGCCGCAGCTCGAAGAGGCGGACTCGCACCATCGCAGTCTAGCGGCGGCGAGGCGGAATCGGCGGCCCTCGGGCTCGCCCGACCGCCGGAGCGGGGCACAAGAAGACGCCCGAAGGAACCTTCTCGCTGCGTGGGCATTGATGTCATCGCAGCCGCTAGCAGTCACTCAGCCCCTTCAGGCGTGCCAGGAACAGTAGAGGGGGTTGCCCCGTCCTTCAACCCTGTTGTCCACCGGCACGCCACCCAAAGTAGGTGACTTATCCACCGTCAATCCACTATCGCCGGAGCCGACACGGGCTGGCCTTGCGGACGCAGCAGGCGGTAGGCCGGGTCTGCCGACGAGGCCGGCGGAGCGGCTAGATCGTGGCGGGACGGGTCTGCGGGGTCAGCTGCGATCCCTGTGCCAGGGTCGTCGAGGACCACACCGGCTCCGCGACGGGGGCCACGAAAGCCCCCGCCAGGGCGCGCAATGTCGCCGGGGGGACGGGGAAGGCCGAGTCTTCCGTGCCGGCCGAGGCCCAGACCACCGGGAAGCGGCCGACGCCCTGGTCCATGATCACCCGCACGTCGTGGCCCAACCCGAGAGGCGGAGTGCAGCCGGCCGCGAAACCGGTCAGCCCGGCAGCTTCGGAGGGAGTGGCGCGCCTGATGGCGGCCTCGCCGACGGCCGCGGCCAGGCGACCGTTGTCGACCCGATCGAGGGCCGAGGCCAGGCAGACGATGGGTGCGAGGCGTCCTCCCGGCCTGGGCGCAACGAACACGAGCGCCTTCACGATCTGCCCCAGGTCGGCGCCGATCAGCGCCGCCGCCTCTTCGTCGCTGCGGACGGACTCGTCGAAGATGGTGATGTCGAGCTTCACGCCCTTGCGCGCGGCCGCGTCGACAACACGTCTGATTCCTGGCTGCGAGAACTCGCTCACGGTCCGAAATCTACATCCGCTCTAGGTGGCCGACCCTGGGAGGATGGTCGGATGACCACAGGCCTTAGGTAATGGGGTTTCCGCTTCCAGTTAACAGGACTCCGCCCAACGGTCGGGGGTTCCCTTGCGACGATGACTTGCCTACTGGTTGTTACGGCGCCGGGACGGCGCCGGATCACCCGTCGGCCGGCATTCTGCTGCGGGGGCGGCGCGGCGCCCACGACGACGCTGGCGGAACCGGCGGCCCGGGTGTAGAGTCGAACTCCAATTGCATACCGACAGGGGAGCGCCGGAGCGGCGCTGAGAGTGCGGAGGCATCCGCAGACCCTTGGAACCTGATCCGGGTAATTCCGGCGAAGGGAGTCAAGCAGCAGCACCTCTGTCGTGATCGATGGAGGTGCTTTTTGGCGGATGGGATGCGGGCGCTGGTCGTGGCCGACGGCGACATCCCGTCGCGCCGCGACCTCGATGCCGGCTGGCCGGGCTGGGAGCGGGGCGTGAGCCTGATCGTGGCCGCGGACGGGGGCTGGGACAGAGCGGCCGCGCTGGGCCTGAAACCCGGCCTGCTGGTGGGCGACGCCGACTCGCTGGACGCCGGCCGCTTCGCCGCGCTGGGCGCACAGGGCGTCGAGGTGGAGCGCTCCCGATCGGCCAAGGACGAGTCGGACGCCGAACTGGCTCTCCTGGCCGCGCTCCGGCGGGGGGCGAGCCACGTCACGATCCTGGGGGCCCTGGGCGGGGCGCGCTTCGACCACGCCCTGGCCAACGTCTGCCTGCTGGCCCTGCCGGACCCGGCCATCGAGGTCCAGCTCCTGGACGCGACGACGAGAGTTCGGCTACTGCGCGCTCCATCGGCCGGCGGCCGGCCGGCCCGAATGGATCTGGCGGGCGCGGAGGGCGATCTGGTGTCCCTGCTGCCGCTCGGCGGCCCGGCCGAGGGTGTGACCACCGACGGCCTGCTCTATCCCCTGGCGGACGACGATCTGAAGCCGGGCCCGGCCCGCGGACTGTCGAACGTTCGCCTGGCGTCGGCGGCAAGCGTCTCGCTCCGGCGCGGGACCCTGGCAGTCATCGAGACGAGAGGAGAAGGAGGCCAATCATGAGCGCACGCGTAGCATCGGCGACCGGCTTGACCCCGGCGCTCGAATCGACTCGCTGGCGAACCGTCGACATCGTCGTCGTGGCGGCCATCGCCGTCGCCTTCGGTGTTGTCTTCTGGTTCTGGAACACCTTCGTCTGGGCCTGGCTGGGGTGGCTGGGCGAGCCCTGGGAGTACTCGATCGCCGGGATGTGGGTCATGCCGGCCGTGGTGGCGCCGCTGATCGTGCGCAAGCCGGGTGCGGCGCTCTACGCGGAGATCGTGGCGGCCGTGCTGTCGGTCATCCTGGTCAGCCCTTGGGGCCTCGACACGCTGCTCTCGGGGTTCGTCCAGGGGGCCGGCGCGGAGCTGATCTTCGGCTTCCTCCTGTATCGCTCGTTCGGCCCGCTCACGGCCGTCCTGGCGGGCGCCGGGGCGGGGCTCGGCATGGCCCTGCACGACATCCCCGTCTGGTTCCCGACCGCCTCGACACAGCTGCAGATCGGCATCGCGTCGCTCGAGATCGTGTCGTCGGCGCTCGTGGCAGGCCTGGGAGGCTGGCTGCTGGTCAGAGCGCTGCGCAGGACGGGGGCCCTGCAGACCTTCCCCTCGGGCCTATGACCGACGCCGCGGCGCCGGCGCTCGAGGCGATCGACTTCGGCTGGACCTACGCGGGCGCAGGCCGGCCGGCTCTCGAAGGCTTGACGTTCCGCCTGGAGCCGGGGCGGCTGCTGCTGGTTCTCGGGCCATCAGGCTCGGGCAAGAGCACGCTGGCGAGGGCGACTGCCGGACTGGTGCCGCACCTCTTGCCCGGGGCCTGGCGGGGCAGCCTCAGGATCGGGAGCCGGGAGGTCGCCGCCACCCCGGCCCGTTTCCTGGGCGAGCGGGTCGGCCTGGTCTTCCAGGACCCCGACTCCCAGCTGGTGATGAGCCGGGTGGACGACGAGGTCGCCTTTGGGCTGGAGAATCGCGGCCGGCCGCGTGAGGAGATGGCCGCCCGGGTTCCGGAAGCGCTGGTTCAGGCAGGCCTGGCGGGCTTCGAGCGGCGCCTCACCGCCACGCTCTCCGGCGGCGAGAAGCAGCGCCTGGCCGTAGCCGGCGTGCTGGCCCCGGCGCCGAGCCTGCTAGTTCTCGACGAGCCCACGGCCAACCTGGATCCGCCCGGCATGCACGCCGTTTTCGAGCTACTGGCCGCCCTCGCCGCCGCGCAGCATCACACCATTGTCCTGATCGAGCACCGGCTGGAGGCAGCCCTGCCATTGGCCGACGACGTCCTGCTGCTCGACGGCCTGGGCCGCCAGCTGGCCTTCGGCCCGGCCGGCTCGGTAGACCGGCGGGCGGTCGCAAAGCTGGCCGACAGCGGCGCCTGGGTGCCTCGGGC
>CAZFLI010000001.1:32148-46203 GCA_964519845.1 uncultured Anaerolineaceae bacterium
GCGGACGAACGGCGCGGCGCGGCCGGCAGGGCGCCGAACAGGGCCCGCGGCCGGCTTCGTTTCGCGGGACGGTCCGCCGCTGCTGCAGGCCGATTCGGTGGAGGTCCGCTTTTCGGCCGACGAGGCCGGCCGGCGCACGGCCCTGAGCGGCGTCTCGCTGAGCCTTCGACCGGCCGAACGGGTGGCCCTGGTGGGTCCCAACGGCGCCGGCAAGTCGAGCCTGCTGCTGGTGATGACCGGGCTGCTGAGGCCCAGCTCGGGTACGGTCGGATTGCGGGCACTGCCGCGGGATGGGGCGCCGGCGGAGCCGATGCGGGACCCAGCTCGCCTGCGGGCGCGCCGGCTGTCGGAGCGCATCGGCCTGGCCTTCCAGGACCCCGAACTGGGCTTCGTGGCTCGAACCACGAGGGGCGAGGTCGAGGCCACGACGGTGGCGGCCGGGGAGGTTCGGGGCGGCGGCGCGAGCGATGCGAGGGGCGTCCTGGCCCGTTTCGGGCTGGCCGACCACGCCGACGACGATCCGTTCCGCCTCAGCCAGGGCGAGCAGCGCCGCCTCAGCCTGGCGGCCATGGTGCCGCGACCACCGGGGGTGCTGCTGCTGGACGAGATCACCTTCGGTCTGGACAGGCGCGGGACGGAGGCTGTGCTGGAGCTGCTGGACGAGATGCGGGCCGCCGGCCAGGCCCAGATGCTGGCCACGCACGACCCGCGGCTGCTGCCGGCCTGCGACCGAGTCGTGGCCCTGGACCGCGGCCGCGTCGTCTTCGACGGCGCCCCTGAGGCCTTTCTTGCGGCGCCGCCGTTTTCGCCGCCGGACCCGTGGCGCGAGGGGGCGACCCAGTGAGCTTCCTGCCCGCACCCCTGACGCCGGTCCGCCCGGCCTTCCTGACACGGGTCACGCCGGTGGCCCGGCTGGTGGCCGGCCTGATCTGGTTGACCACCTGCCTGGTGACCCTCGATCCAATCGTCCCGTTCCGCCTGATCGGGGTCGCCGTGATCGCCCTGGCGCTGTGGTCGGGGCTGCCGCTGCGGCGCATCCCGGGCCGGCTGTGGCCGATCGGGCTGGCGGTGCTGAGCCTGACCGCCTTCTCCATCCTTCTGGCCGGCGCCAACTCGGATCCCGCCCTGGCGGAGGCGGCGAGGCTCGGGCCTGTGCGCATCACCGCCCAGGCGGTCTGGGCCGGCCTGGCCGTGGGCCTGCGGCTGGTCGTGATCGCCCTGACGACGCTCCTGGTTTTCGGGCCGTCCGATTCGACACGCCTGGCCGACTCGCTCGTTCAGCAGTGGCGGCTGCCGGACCGCTTCGCCTACGGCACGCTGGCCTCGCTGCGTGTGGCGCCGCTCATGGCCGCGGACTGGGCCACCATCGGGGCGGTGCACCGGCTGCGCGGGATCGCCCCGCGCGGCCCCGCCGCTCGCCTGCGGGACCTGGGCGGGCGGCTGCTGGCGCTGCTCGTTGCCGCCATCCGCCGGGCGGAGCGCATGGCCCTGGCTATGGACGCCCGGGGCTTCGACTGCGGCCTGCGGCGGAGCCACTACAGGGAGGTGCGGGTAGGCTGGCGCGATTGGCTGACTATCGGGGCGGCCGCCGCCGTCGCGGCGGCCGTTCTAGCCCTCGGCCGCTGAGGCCTGGGCCCTCGGGACTCGGCGGGCAACGAAAGAGGCCTCGCCCGTGGGGGGAGACGAGCGAAGCCTCGCGCGGCATGATACCTCGCAGGACGAGCCGTGGATGGGCCCGACGGGACCCGGCCGCGCTCGCGCAGGCGGCGTCGTTGCGGCCTGACAACATCAAGTTATCCACTAGGGCGCAGAACGCCGGGGAGCCACCGTCGCCATGACAGACTCGATCCACAAGCCCCACGACTGGAGGCCGGCCCGCTTCATGGTCATCGTCGCCCACCCCGACGATGCCGACTTCGGGCCGGCGGCCACTGCCGCGGCCTGGATCGACGCCGGAGCCGAGGGCAGGCTGGTCTGCTGCACCTCGGGCGACGCCGGCAGCGACGACCCCCAGGCCGATCCCGGCGACCTGGCCCGCGAGAGGGAGCGCGAACAGCACGAGGCGGCGCGCGTCGTCGGCTACTCGGATGTGGTCTTCCTGCATCAGCCCGACGGCTCGCTGGCGGCCGATCTCGCCCTGCGCGAGATGCTGGTCCGCGAGATACGGGCCTTCAAGCCCGACGCGGTCTTGTGTTGCGACCCGGAGGTCGTGGTCCACGCTGGGGGCGGCATCAACCATGCCGACCATCGGGCCTCGGGCCTGGCCGCCGTGGATGCCGTCTACCCGGCAGCGCGCAACCCGATGGCCTTCCCCGGGCTGCACCGGGCCGGTCTGCCCGCTCACAAGGTGCGGCGGCTGTACCTGATGTGGTCGAACCAGCCGAACGTCTGGATCGACGTGACGGCCACCGCCGAACGCAAGATCGACGCCCTGCGCGCCCACGCCAGCCAGCTGCGCGACCCCGAGGGCGTATTCGCCAGGGTCCGAGGAAGGCTGGCCGAGGGCGGCGCCCTGATCGGCGCGGAGGCCGCCGAGGCCTACCGGCTGGTCGTGCTCGACCCCGACCCAGAACCCGCCGACCAGGCCCCGACCTCCTGACCTCATGGCGCGGCGGGACGCCCCACCGGGCGTGATCGGTCAGTCGTGCGCGGGTCCCAGGAGCAGCGGCCGCACCCGCGGCCAGTCGTTCCAGATGTCGCCGGCCGCATCCGCGCGGTGCCCCATGAGCTGCATGAGCTGGCCCATCGTCCCTGCCGGCGCCTTCTCGGCCAGCAGGGCCGCGGCATCCACCCCGACGTCACGGAACAGCAGCGCGGCCTCCTCTATCGCCGGCCAGTAGCGGACTCGTACGGTCGGCAGGCCGGCGTTGCCGGCCGCCATGGTCAGGTCGCGCGGCCCGGGCACGTGCTCGTCGGCAAAGCCCTCGTGGCCGTCGAAGCGGAACCCCAGCGAGGCCAGCCCACGCGCCAGCTCGCGCCCCTGCTCGGGTGTGAACTGGCCCCAGAAGGGATGGTCGGCGGGGAAGACGAAGTAACCCTGGTCCACGGCGGCGGTGCCGATGGCGTCGACCAGGTGAGCCAGGCTGTCCGACCAGCGTCGGCGCTGGTCGGCGTCCGGGCCGGCGAGTCTCTCGACGAGCCAGTTCACGGCGCGCCGATCGCCCTGGAGAAGCCGGACCAGAGCCGGTGGATCGGCGGCCCGGTAGTTCAGCGGCACGGCGGCCTCGGGCGGCGGTTCCGGTGCGGCCGCGGGCTCGGCCGGCCCGCCGACCACCACCCCCACCCCCGGCACGGAGCGGCTGATCGACACAGGGCGGAGGACCTCCGCCGGCGTGGCCCGATCCGCGTCGGCCAGCGACGCGAAGGCCGTGTGGGCGGTGGCCTGAGCCGCCGCCAGCTCGGTCAGGGCGGATCGAGCGGCCTCGGCCGACGCCGCGACCGAACTGGCACTCCCCGCTTCCAGCGACTCCCTGGCCGCCCGACAAGCCTCGGCGGCGACCTCGGCCATGACCTGGGCAGCCTCGGCCTGGGCGGTCAGACGATCGACGTCGTCGGCCAGGCCCTCGACGGCCTCGCGCTCCCGGTGGAGGCGGATCATGGCCGCGCGAGACGTGTCGTTGATGCGGTTGATGGCCGTCAACCAGACGGTCGCTGCTTCTTCCACCTGCTCGTGGGTCTTGGCCGCGAAGACGGCGCTGCGGAAGGCTCGGTGAGCCTCTTCCTTCAGTTTGCGCACAGCTGCGGGGTTCGCCGCCTGGGCCGACTTGAGGGCGTCCAGCTGGGCCTCGTAGACCCGGGCGGCCTTGGCCGCCCGGGCAGCTGCCGCTTCCGCCTCGCGACGGGCCGTCTCGGCGAAGCCGCAGCGGACCTCGACCAGCCGCATCCGGCTTGAGGCGGCGTCGAGCGCCTCACGACTGGACGTCGGACCCCGCTCTGTCACCGGCCGGGACCTCCCCGTGTCGAACCGCGATTGAACGCCGGCGACGCCACGTCGGCCGGGCGCGCCGAGGGCATGTTACCCACCGGCAGGGGGCAGAGGGGCGTCCAGTGCCGCCCGGACCGCCTCCAGTAACGACGCCACCGAGAACGGCTTTGGGAGGAAGCGCGCGCCCGGCGGCAGCGGCGGGGTTGCCGGGTCGCCGACCAGGCGTCCGGAGATGAAGAGCATGCGCATCGGCCCGCCCTCAGCCACAAGCTCGCGGGCCAGCTCCGGTCCGGAGATGCCGGGCAGCGTAATGTCGGAGAGCAGCAGGCCTATCTCGGCACGGTCCGCCAGCCACATCTCCCGTGCGGCGGACGCGTCGGAAGCGCTCAGGACGCGATAGCCGTTGGCCCGCAGGATCCGCTCGGCCAGCCGACTGATCGCCGCCTCATCCTCGACCAGCAGCACCGTCTCGGTTCCGGCGACGCTCCGCTCGGCAGGCTGGGCCGACTTCGCCTCAACTGCCTCGGCGGCCGGGAAGATGAGGGTGAAGACGGTCCCCTGGCCCGGCTCGCCATCAAGCTCGATCTCGCCTCCGGCCGCGCGCAACACCCCGAAGACGATGGCCAGCCCAAGTCCGCTGCCGCGGCCCGGCGCCTTGGTGGTGAAGAACGGCTCGAAGATGCGGTTCTTGATCTCAGGGTCGATACCCGCTCCGGTGTCGCGCACCCTCATGAACACGGCCGGGCGGATCGCGCCCGGTCCTTCCTCCGACTGCAGGGTCCCAGTACCGGTCTCGATCGTCAGCGTGCCCCCCGCCGGCATGGCATCGCGGGCGTTGACCACCAGATTGAGGATCGTCTGCTCGAGCTGACCGGGGTCGATCAGCAGATTGCCTCCTCCCGCTCCGGGCACCGTCACCAGGTCGATGGTCGGGCCCAGCAGGCGCGTGATCATGGGCAGCATCTCGGCCACGCATTCGTCCAGCTCGACGACCCTGGCCTGTCCCAGCCCCGGCTGGCTGAAGGTGAGTAGCTGACGCGTCAAACCTGCCGCCCTGTCGGCCGCGCGCTGGATCTCCGCAACGTTGGACAGAACCTCGTTGTTGCCGGCAGCCGACCCGACGGCCAGCTCGGCATAACCATGGATGGCCTGCAGGAGGTTGTTGAAGTCGTGGGCGATGGCTCCCGAGAGCTGGCCCAGGGTCTCCATCTTCTGGGCCTGGCGCAGCTGAGCCTCCAGAACGTGCCGCTCGGTGACGTCTTCCATCAGGATCACCGCGCCGGCGTTGGAGCCGTCCGCGTCACGCAGCGGCGCGACGAAGAGCCGCAGCCGGATCGGACGTCCGTCGCGGGTGCGCCGTTCTGCCGGCCAGCCCTCGATCGTGCCGCCGGCCAGGACGCGGCTCCGGAATGCCTCATAGTCTTCCTGGCCGATGCCCGTGACCTCGGAGACGCTGCGCCCGATGGCCTCGGCCGCCGGCCAGCCGAGAAGCCGCTCGGCGGCCGGGTTGAAGTAGCGGAGCACCCCCTCCATGTCCAGCGACATGACCGCCAGCGGTGCCGCCGCCACGAGTGCGGCGAGCATCTCGCGGGTGCTGCGCAGATCCTCGTCGAGGGCCAGGCGCTCGCTGATGTCGCGGATGGTGGCCACGTAGGCCGGCCGTCCCCCCAACCTGAGGGCGCTGACCGAAACCTCGGCCGGGAAGACCGAGCCGTCGGGGTGCCGGCCCGTCAGGCGATGGAGGCCCGCGGTGGGCGGCTCGGTTCGGACGGGCGCCAGCAGGTCCAGGAACCGCCGCAGGCGGGCGTTTCTGACCGCTCCGACCCAGCTCCGCCCTCGGGCACCGACCCCGATAAGCCCCCTGCGAGTCCGGCCGGAGAGGCGCAGGGCAGCCTCGTTGACGTCTCTGATCCGACCCTCGGCGTCCACCACGACCAGCGCGTCGTCGGTGGCATCGATGATGCCGCGAACCTCGGCGGAGGCCGCCAGGGCCGCTCGCTCCGCCTGCTCGAGCGCGGCGATCTCGCGGCGCTCGGCTTCCTCGGCGCGATCCAGCCTCCTCCAGAAGACCCACTCGAGCGCACCGACCATCACCGTAGTGGTGAGCATGATTCCCAGCAGCGGCACCGAGAGGGTGATCAGGCTGCTGATCGGGCCCACCGTGATTGCCAGTACCAGAGACACAAGGCAGGTCGCCAGGGCGGCCACTCCGGTCAGCCGCACCAGGCGTCGGTCCGGTTGCAGCTGCGCGATGCGGACGGAGATCACCGGCAGGAGGACCGCGAAGGCGGGGCCGCTGGCGAATCTGAGCGAAGCCAGCAGAGCCTCGAGATCGAGCAGGAACGCGCCCAGGATCAAGGCCCGCCGCCAGCGCAGCAGCCCGAGCAGCTGCACGACCACGATGACTGCCGGCAGAAGGACCATGACGAAGATGCCGTGCAGGGCGGTGGTGGCCGAAGTCGCGATCGCGATAACCAGCATCGTGATCAAGGTGAGGCCGAACAGGGCCATCTCGCGGCCGGAGATACCCTCCGCCTGCGCGCTGCGCGGTGGCTCGTCCCTGTCCGAGACGATCATGACATCCCTCTGCCGGGCCGGCCGGCCTAGGAGGGGCGCCGCCCTCGCTTCGTGCGGCGCTCGGGCGTCAGCAAGCCCACCAGGAAGCCGTTCTCGCCGTGCTTGCGGACCGCGATCTCGACGTTGGCCTCCGCCGCCGCACGCAGCAGTCTCTGCCGCACGGTGAGCGGCTTCTCGCCGTCGTCGAGCTTCACCGCAAACACCATGTCCGGGCCGGTCAGCTTGCCGATCAACTTCCTGAACTGGGCCTGCTGGCGCTCGCGCTCCAGTTGGGCGGGGCTCAGGGCACGCAATCGGGTCGAGGGCCTGTCCATCAGCGCCGGGTCGGCTTTGCGAACTGTGACCATCTGGCACATCTCCAGTTCTGCGACCGGTCGGTTCGGCTGCCGCTCAACCGGCGGCGCCATTTGCGGCGACTATACGCCAACGCCGGGGCGCCACCAATGGGCTGGCGCGCCCGCCCGGCAGGTGCGGGCAGTGCACCGCGACGCGGCCGCAGGCGACACGCAAGCCCAACCCAGGCTAGACTTCGGCAGCGTCCCGGTGGGGCGCCGGTTCGTCTGGGTTCCGGTGCCGCGGCTGCTGGACGCTCCCGACCCGAACCGGCCGGTCACAGACGCGTTCGGCAAGACGCGTGCCAACAGGTGGTGATGATGAAAGTCGGCGTCGCCAAGGAGATGGCCGCCAGCGAACGGCGAGTAGCTCTGGTGCCGGACGCAGTCCGAAAGCTTCACGAAGCGGGCCTGACCGTCGTGGTCGAGAAGGGCGCGGGGGCGGCCGCTTCCTTCCCGGACGGCGCCTACGTCGAGGCCGGAGCCAAGATCGTCACCACGGCCGTGCTCTACTCCGGCAGCGACGTCATCCTCCGCGTCAACAAGCCCTCCGCCGACGAGGTCAAGCAGCTGCATCAGGGCCAGGTCGTGGTCGGGATGCTGTCTCCGCTGCTCGATCCGCAGGGCATGCAGGCCCTGGCCCGCCGCGGCATCACAACCATCAGCCTCGATGCCATTCCGCGTACGCTGACCCGCTCGCAGGACATGGACGCGCTCTCTTCGCAGGCCAATGTGGCCGGCTACAAGGCGGTCCTGATCGCGGCCTCCGCCTTCGGGCGCTTCTTCCCGCTCCTGACCACTGCCGCAGGGACGGCCAAGCCGGCCAACGTCCTGGTGCTGGGGGTGGGCGTGGCCGGTCTCCAAGCGATCGCCACGGCTCGCCGCCTGGGAGCGGTCGTGAAAGCCTATGACGTCCGCAAGGACACCAAGGAACAGGCCGAATCCCTGGGCGCCCAGTTTGTGGTTCTGCAAAGCGCAGTCGACGCCAGCGGCGAGGGCGGTTACGCGCGGCCCCTCACGCCTGACGAGCAGGCCGCCCAGCTGGCCGAGATGAACGACATGATCGCCGCCCAGGACGTGGTCATCACCACCGCCCAGGTCCCCGGTCGGCGCCCGCCCGTTCTGGTGACGAAGAGCGCCGTCGAGCGCATGCGGGCCGGCTCGATCGTGGTCGATCTTGCTGCCGGCGATCTCGGCGGCAACTGCGAGATCTCCAAACCGGGCAAGGTCGTGACCAGCGCCAACGGCGTCGAGATCCACGCCCCGGCCAACCTGCCGGCCTCGATGCCGGCCGGCGCCAGCAACTTCTATTCCCGCAACATCACCAACCTGCTGCTCAACTTCATCGAAGATGGCCAGCTCAAGCTGGACTTCGAGGACGAGGTGACCGCCGCGACCGTTATCACCCACGCCGGTCGGGTCGTCCAGCAGGCCACGCTGAGCCTTCTCCAGAACGCTCCCAAGGGAGGCCTCAGAGCATGAACGCCGGCCACCTCATCAACGACCTGACGATCTTCACCCTGGCCATCCTGCTCGGGTTCGAGGTCATCAGCCGCGTCCCGGCCACGCTCCACACCCCGCTGATGTCGGGCGCCAACTCCATCCACGGCATCGTGCTGGTCGGCGCCATCGGCCTGGGCGCGACGGCGGACAATCCCCTGACGATGGTGCTGGCCTTCGTGGCCATCGTGTTCGCCGGCGCCAACGTCGTGGGCGGCTACTGGGTCACCGACAGGATGCTGCAGATGTTCAAGCGACGCCCGGCCCCGGCGGCCGACGAGCCGCCCAGGTAGCGGGGAGCCGGCATGAACGCGACCGACCTCGAGCACCTGGTGCAGCTCGCCTTCCTGGCCGGAGCGGCCCTGTTTGCGCTGGGCCTGCACCTGATGAACTCCCCCGCCACTGCCCGCCGGGGCAACCGCCTCTCGGCCGCCGGCATGGTCACCGCCGTCTCGGCCGAGCTGGTCTGGGCGGCTAACGGCAGCCCGGGGCTGGAGAACTGGGCGGTCGTCCTGGGCGGCCTCGTGGTCGGCGGCTATGCCGGCCTGCGCATGGCCCGCACCGTGGCCATGACCGCCATGCCGCAGCTGGTGTCGCTGTTCAACGCCGTGGGCGGCGGGGCAGCCGCGCTGCTGGCGGTGGACGACTTCATTCGCCATGCCGGAGAGCGAACGCCAGACGGCGCCCTGGCCGGCCTGGACGCCTGGCTGGCCCTGTTCATCGTGGCCGACATTCTGGTCGGCTCGGTGACCTTCACCGGCTCGCTCGTTGCTTCGGCCAAGCTGATGGGCCGCCTGCGCGGCCAGCCGATCCTGATCCCGGGCGGCCGCCTCCTCTCGGCCCTGGCCCTGGTCGTCTCGATCAGCTGCTCGATCGTCCTCGTCGCGGCCGGAGCGGGCCTGCTCAACTACGACACGTGGGTGCTGGACCTGCTGCTGCTCGCGGCTCTCGCCGGCGCCCTGGCCTTCGGCGTGACCATGGTTCTGCCGATCGGCGGAGCCGATATGCCGGTCGTGATCTCGCTCCTCAACGCGTTCACCGGGACGGCCGTGGCCATGGCCGGCTTCGTCGTCGGCAGCTCGGTGATGATCGTGGCCGGCGCCCTGGTCGGCGCCTCCGGCGCCATCCTCACCAGGCTCATGGCCGGGGCCATGAATCGCTCCATCGGGAACATCATGATCGGCGGCTTCGGGCTGGCCGAAGGTTCGCAGACGATCGCGGACGAGGAGGGCGGGGCCGTCCGCGAGATCTCGGTCGATGACGTGGCCATCCAGCTCGCCTACGCCAGCAAGGTCATCATCGTGCCCGGCTACGGTCTGGCCGTGGCCCAGGCCCAGCATGCCGTCCGCGAACTGGCCGAGCTGCTCGAATCGCGCGGAGTGGAAGTCTCCTACGCCATCCACCCGGTCGCGGGGCGGATGCCCGGCCACATGAACGTCCTGCTGGCCGAGGCCAACGTGCCGTACCCGCAGCTGCGAGAGATGGACGAGATCAACCCCGAGTTCGACCGCACTGACGTCGCCCTGGTCATCGGGGCCAACGACGTGACCAACCCGGCCGCCCGGACCGACGGCTCGAGCCCCATCTTCGGCATGCCGATCCTGGACGTGGACCGAGCCCGCTCGATCGTGGTGGTCAAGCGCTCCATGGGCCGAGGTTACGCCGGCATCGACAACCCGCTGTACACGAATCCCAAGACAGGGATGTTCTTCGCCGACGCCCGCCAGGGCCTCGCGAAGCTGATCACCGCCGTAAAGGCCCAGTAGCCCGCGACCACTACGCAGGCGCCGGTTCGGCGCCGGCCGATCGGCCCAGCCCGGAACTGGTACCACCGTGAGGGTCCCACGAGTGGGTGGGTAGTAAGGGCGATTGAGCCCCTACGGCCGCAGGCCTACCGTTGTGAATGCCGTGCGCGGCCTACCCGGCGTATGTCAAAGGAGTCTGCGATGTCCTGGCTCTCCCTGATCTTCGAGATCCTTGGCAAGAGGTGGTGGTAGCCATCCTCGCCTGCTAGGAAACCCGGACATGCCCGTGTCCGGGTTTCTTTGTGTCCGCCGCCGGCGCACCGGCCGAGGGGGTGCCTAGCTGGGCTCGGTGAGGCCGAGCCTGATGGCCGCGGCAGCCGCCTCGACGCGGCCCGAGACGCCGAGCTTGGTCAGGATGTTGCTGACGTGGACGGCGACCGTCTTGCGGGTGATGTACAGCCGGCGCCCGATCTCCGGGTTGCTGCGCCCCTCGGCGATCAGCGCCAGGACCTCCAGCTCGCGCTTGCTGAGCCCGAAGTCGCGCTTGGCCTGCTCGACAGGCGAGGCCTCCGGACCGGTGGCAAAAGCGGCCTCCAGCCTGGGCGGCGCGGCGGGCGGCAGCTCCGTGCGAAGGCCCGGAATTGCCAATCGCTCTGCCGCCTGCTTGGCCGCAATCGCCTCGCCCGGCAGTGGCACGTGGCGGACGGCCGACCTGGTCAACGCTCCGCCGGTCTCGAGACGGCTCTCCAGGGCTGACTCGATGTGCTTGGGAAGGGGCAGCAGCGCCCGCCGGGCGAGCTCGGCCACGGCTCGCAGCAGCGGCCAGGCGCCGAGCGCATATGCTCCCTCGGCGGCGGCGATGAGCGGCTCCCGGGCCACGACTCTCGTGGACCGCCCGCGGGCCTTGTCCAGCAGTCCCTCGGCCTCGCGCCAGTGGGCTCGTGCTGCCTCGTACGGGTCGCCGAACTCGACCCAGTCACGGGCCAGTTCACCCCAGACGGCGGGGTCCTCCCGGCCCTCGATCCGAGTGCGGAAGGCACGGGCCAGACGCACGGACAGGTCTCCCTGACGACGCGAGCCGGCCCTCGGCGAGACGCCGCAGGACCGCACGGCGGCTTCCGCCTGGAGGACGACCGGCAAGCTGCGCTCTCGCACCGCGGCCAGAGTGGCCAGATCGCGGCGGCGGTGAGCGTCTCGGGCGATCTCCGCCTCAACCTCCAGACAGGTCGCCGCCATGCGCGCGGTGAGCAGCCAGTCCTCGGTAGACCCGGCGCTCTGCCAGCCGAGTTCCGCCGCCCTACGAGCATCGCCCAGGTCCTCCTGCCAGAGGGCGTAGGCCGCCGCGGCCTGGTGGGTCGGCACCGAGTACTGGGGGTCCTGGGCGGTCTCGAGAGCCAGCAACACCTGGCCCAGCAGACGCCCGGCGGTGTCGCCGGCATTCATCGCCACTTCCACCGTGACCAGTCCCAGCAGCGGCGAGAGGAACCAGATGCCGACCGGATTCCAGCTCAGGGCCTCCAGGCACAGCCGCCGGCACTCCTGCCAGCGGCCGAGGAAGAACAGCGAATCGGCCGCATTGGCCCGCAGGAAGTTGCCGTAGACGGTGGCCTGGCCCTGGCGCTCCGCCTCGGCAATCCCATCGTAGGCGATGGCGATGGCCTCCTCGCGGCGGCCCAGCAGATCCAACACCGTGGTCAGGTTGGCGTACACGCGGAACAGGTCATCGAGCCGCCCCAAAGCCGCGACCTCATCCCTGGTCTTGAGCAGCAGCTCCACGGCCGGCTCTGGATCCTCGCCCCAGGCCTCGGCCACGGCCATCGTGCAGGTGGCGTGCAGGAGCTCCGGCAGGGCCTCCTCGCCCACGGCCCGAGCCACCTCGGCAGCCTCGAGCGCGTACCGCTTCGATTCGGAGAAGACGCCTTCGAGCATGCGGAACTGGGCCAGGGCCGCCAGCACGTGGGCTCGCCCCACCGTCGGCCCGCGCGGCACCAGCTCGACCGCTCGCCGGTAGGCGTAGAGCGCCCCTTCCCCGTCCCCGGAGGCTCGCCGGTAGCGGCCCAGCTGCTCCATGACCAAGCCCAGGGCGCGCCGCTCGTGAGGGTCGTCGAGCTGGGCCGCGGCGGCCTCGGCATAGGCTGATGCCCGGGCCGGATCCCCGGCTGCGAACGCGGCTTCGGCGGCCCGGACGTACAGCTCCGACAGCCGCGGCCCGCTGTCGTCCTGGGCGACGATGCCGTGCAGCGCCAGAGCCGTCTCGTAGTGGGCCAGGGCATCGGCGCCGGCGTCGAGAGTCTCGGCCGCCCGGCCGGCGGCCAATGCCGCGGCCATAGCCTCGGGCAGCTGGTGGGCGGCCAGATAGTGGGCCAGGGCCGCGGACGGGTTCTGCCAGGTCGGCGACACGGAGTCCCCGCCGACGGCGACGGCCGGTAGTTCTTCGCCGGATCGCGTTCCGCGCCTGGCCACGGCCAGGGCCGCGTGGTAGCGCTGGCGGGTGGCCGGCAGCAGGTCCGCGGCCACGGCCTCGCCGAGCAGCTCGTGGCGGTAGCCGATCCGCCGCTCGCCCCGGGCGATGTCGGCCGGCCCATCGGCCGCCTCGGTCAGGAAGCCGTACTCCAGCCCTTCGGCCAGGCCGGCGGCCATGTCGGCCTCCAGGCCCTCGCCGTGCGACGAGGCGTTGGCCGACCGCGGTGCGCGGCCCGGGGACGTCCGCTCGAAGGCGGCCACGGCCTGCATCAGGAACGACCACGAGATCGGCCCGCCCGTGAGCGCCAGCAGCCGCAGCACTCGCCTGCATTCCGCCGAGCGAAGGGCGCCGCGCGCCGTCACCAGGGTTTCGAACGAGCCGGCCAGCGACACGCCGGATAGCTCCCGGCGCGCGGCCAGCAACTCTTCGGCGATGAGCGGGTTGCCGCGGGAGCGCTCGGCAACCAGCAGCAGTGTCGTGGAGGAGGCCCGCGAGCCCTCGATGGCCTCGATCAGCTGCCCAAGCTCGGCCCGATCGAATGGCGGCAGTTCCATGGTGGTCACCGAGGCGGTCGTGGTGAGCGCGGCCAGGGTGGACCGCAGAGGATCGGAGCGCAGCAGCCGATCCGGTTGGAAGGTCAGGGTCAGCATCACCCGCTGGCCACGGGAGACTCGCGCCAGGAAAGTGACCAGACCTCTGGTCGCGGCATCGGCGTGATGCATGTCCTCCAGCAGAAGCGCGACCGGGTGCCGCTCTCCCAGCCGCTCCAGGAGCCCCAGGACGGCTTCGAACATGCGCGCTTCGCGCCACTCGGTGGCGACCGCGCGAGGCCTGGCCGGCAGCAGATCCATGGCCGCCAGCCTGGGCTGCAGGCTCGGCACGAGCCGGGCGATCGAATCTCCGGCCTGCCCAACCAGGGACGCCAGGGTGGAGTCCGAGGCGGTCTCCAGGACACTCTCCAGGGCGCCGGCAATCGGTGCGTAGGGCACTCCGGCTGAGGCGGGGGTTGCCACGCCGTGGAGAAGGGCAAACGGCTCGGCCAGCGACGAGACCCGGCGACGAGTCTCGGTCAGCAGCCGCGTCAGACCCGCCCCGGCGGTTCCGGACAGGATCAGGGTGTTGGGCTTGCCGTCGGCCGCTTCCTGCAGCCCGACGGCCATGCGCTCAAGCTGCCGTTCGCGGCCGATGAACCGCTCGCTCCACATCCTCCGATGCGGCAGTCGTCCGTCGAAGCCGCTCCCGCCGCTCCGCTCCAAGGTGTTGGTCATCGTCGTCCGAAGTAGCCGGCCGGCGCAGGCCGCGCGGAAGCCGCGACAGTCCCACCAGCACGCATAGCGTAACTGCTCCGTCGTGCGGGGCGAACGTTCCGCGCACGCGCGACCAACCGGGCCGCCCCGCCTGCTAGGCTCCCCGGGTGAGCCCCCGCCATCCCGGCAACACCCTCAACGAGCTTTCCGGCGAGGAGTGGCTGTACTTCACCAAGTCGGTCTGGGGCACGGCCTACCCATCCGA
>CAZFLI010000002.1:0-15225 GCA_964519845.1 uncultured Anaerolineaceae bacterium
CCGCGCCGGCGTCCTCTCCCTCGTCCGCCTCGGCGGGTTCGCCGGCGCAGCCGGGTGGCGGCGCGGGCGATTCTTCGGGCATCCCGCTACCGCTTCTGCTGGCCGCGATCATGGCCGTGGTGCTGGTCGCATCAGTCGCCGTGATCCTTGTGCTGAAGCGTAGCCAAGCGGCGCCCCCGGCGTAGAGCCGGGCTCGTGGTGTCCGGCAGGGCCCTCTCGGGGTCTGTTAGTCTGAGCCGCCGTCGCGCGAACGTCGACGAGCCGGTCGGTCGCAGGCGTTGGCAGTGAGAGACGCTCGGTCTGGTGTAGTCGAGTTCTTGCTCGGAGACGTGGTGCGGCTGCGCCGCGTTCACCCCTGCGGCGGCACCGATTGGCTGGTAGACAGGCTGGGAGCGGACATAGGGTTGCGCTGCCTGACCTGCCGACGCCACGTGCTGATAGAAAGGCGAGTTCTTGAGCGGAGAGTCGTTGCTTTCGTGAGCCGAGGAGACAAGACCTTGAGCCGGGCTGTGGTGCCCGGCGGCGAGGAGCCGACGTGAGCCCGCGCAAGGCAAGCGCCGTGAAGCCGCACCAGGCGGCTGTGGCGGAGGACGACCATCCGAGCGGCATGGCGGTCTTGCACAACAGGCCGTTCCTGCTGCTGTGGCTGGCTCAGGTATCGACTCAGGTGGGCGGCAGCACCGTCACCTACGGTCTGACCATCCTCATCAGCACGACCTACAACTCCTCTTCGGCGGTCGGAGCGCTGCTGCTCAGCTTCCTTCTCCCGGCGATCCTGTTCTCCGCGATCGCGGGCGTGTTTGTCGACATGGTGGACAAGAGGCAGGTCCTGGTCGTGACCAACGTGATGCGTGCCTTCGCCTTCCTGGCAATCGCGCTGGCCGGGACGAATCTGCTGGGTCTCTACCTCCTGATGATCTTCGTGGCCACCGTCACGACGTTCTTCGGGCCGGCCGAGGCCTCGATGATCCCCTTCCTGGTCCCGCGCCGGCAGCTTCTGGCCGCCAATGGACTCTTCACGCTCACGACCAACATGGCCTTTGCCGCCGGCTTCGCCCTGGTGGGCCCGCTGATCGTCGTCCTGGCCAGCACTCAGACGCTGATCCTGCTCGTGGCGAGCCTCTATTTCGTGGCAGCGGCATTCTGCTGGACCCTTCCGGCGTCGCCGCCCACGAACGACACGGCCACAGCCGGGCGGGCCGTCGCGGACGCCGAGAGGGCGGTCAAGGCCATGGTCGGCGACCTGGCGGAGGGCATTGCCTACATTCGGGCTCACCCCAGCGTCGGCTGGTCGCTGACCTTCCTGGGGATCACCGGCGGACTGGTCGGGATCCTGGCCGTCCTCGGCCCCGGCTTCGCCAAGACCGCGCTGGCGCTGGGCGAGAAGGACTTCATGGTGGTGGTCCTGCCGCTGGGCCTGGGCATCGTCGCCGGAATCATCGGCCTGAACGCCTTCGGCAGCCTCGTACCGCGCCGTCGGGCCATCGAGGCGGGCATGATCGCCATGGGCCTGCTGCTGGCGATCCTTTCGTTCGCCGGGCCGATCTCGCACTTCCTGGAGGCCAACGTGGCCGCCCAGGTTCGCGAGGCGAGCCGGATCGCCTCTGTCCTGTCGATCGTCGTCGCTATCGCCTTCGCGGTCGGCGTGGCCTTCGCGGTGGTGTCGATCTCGTCGCAGACCCAGCTGCAGGAGGATCTGCCCGAGGACGTCCGAGGCCGCGTCTTCGGCGTTCTGAACATGCTCGTCTCGATCGCGAGCCTGGCACCGATCATCATCGTCGCGCCGGTGGCGGATCTGGTCGGGCGCGACTCGGTGATTCTGGTGGTTGGCTTCCTGGTTGCGGCCGCGGGCCTGACCAGTGTCGTCACGCGCGGCCCGCTGGTCCTGTCCGAGAAGGTAAGCCGCGCCGGCGGCCCGGGCGGCGTCCCGGTTGACGCGGTCCAGACACCGGTGGCTCCGTCTGAGCTTGCCGGCGGGTCCGTGGCCGTGGCCGTGACCCGCGTGGACCGCGACGCGCAGCCATGAGCATGGGGCCGGGCGGGGAACGGCCGGACGACACGACAACGCCCCCGGCCTGGCGGGCTGCCGCGTTCGGTATCCTCGCCGGAGGGGCGCTCATAGGCTACGTTGCGGGCCGAAGCCGCCTGGCTGGGACGGTCACCGTCCTGACCGCCGGAGCCGCGCTCGGTTGCGCGGTCCCGATCGCCCTGGCCGCCCGCAAGCCACCCATCACTCCGCAGGCGGCCGGGAGCGCCCTTGAAGAGTGTGACGCGCCCCCCACCTTCACCGTCCTGGTCGGAGCCCGGGATGAGGCGGCGGTCCTGCCCGGCCTGGTCGCGGACGTGGCCCGGCAGGATTACCGGGACGGCGCGGGGCGGCCGCTGTTCGAGCTGATCGTGGTCGACGACAGATCGACCGACGGGAGCGGTGAGGCCGTCACCGCTGCCGCGCGGTCGGCCGGCATCGGATCCGTGACGCGCGTCATTCGACGCGAGGGGCAGGATCTGCCGGACGGCAAGGGCGCGGCGCTGACGGCCGCTCCGCCCGAGGTTTGCCGTGGCGACGTCGTGCTGGTGCTCGACGCAGATGCCAGGATCGAGCCGTGGTTCCTTCGTCGGGCGGGCGGTTACTTCGCTGCGGGGGCCCGAGCGGTGACGGCCAGGCGGATGATCATGGGGGCGGAGTCCAGCTGGCTGGCGGGGGCTCAGGCCGATGAGCAGACCCTCGACGGGGAGATCAATCGCGGCCGGTGGGCTATGGGGGGTTGCTCGGAGTTCCGGGGCAACGGGATCATGGTCCGCCGCGATCTCCTGGCCGAGGTTGGGGGCTGGCGTGCGGCGGCGCTGACGGAGGACATCGACCTCTCGAGCCGGCTCGCCGCGGTGGCGGGGGAGCGGGTGGCCTGGGCGATCGACGCCGAGGTGTGGGAGCAGCCGGTGGCGACCCTGCCCGATCTGTGGCGGCAGCGTCTGCGGTGGGCCGAAGGAGCCTTCCGTCGCGTCTTCGACCACGGCCGGCCCGTGGTAGGGAGCCCTCGCCTGGGAATTGGATCGCGTCTGGATTTCGTGGCCTACACGAGCCAGCTGGCCGTGCCGCCCATCCTTGCGGGAGCGGCGGTCGCCGCTGCGACGGGACGGCGAAGGACTCTCGTGGCTGTACTGGCGGGCTACCTGGGCCTGAGCGCCGGTCTCGGCTGGGATTCACTGCGCTGGACGCGCGGCCCCGACGGGAAGCCGCTGAGCGGCCTCGGCCGGGGCTGCCGGGCACTGCGCGTATCGCTCTTCAGCGGCCTGTGGCTGGCCGTGGTCCCAGGCGCGCTCGTGAATCTGGCCTTTGGGCGGGGCAGGATCCGATATCGCAAGATGGAGCACGCCGGGACGCCGGCGACCGAGATCGGCCCCAGATAAGCCACAGGTAAGCCGCAGATAAGCGGCGAGAGGTATGGTCGACCCGTCCAGATGAGGTGGCCGCAACTGAGTTGGACGAGGGGGCGGCCACATCATCCCTGTGCGTGGCCGACCCGGCACCGCCGAGCGCCAGGCTCCTTGCCGGCGTGAGTGGCATCCGGGTCTTCAGCGTGTCGCCCGACGGTTCCATCATCTCGGCAGCGGCGGTGGACGGCGCGCGCCTCGGCCCGGCGTTGGCGTGGCTCGCCGACTACCCGGACTAGCTTTCGCTGGCCGTGCCGGAGGCGAGGGTCGTCTGGGAGTCCGTCCCGTCCGAGAGCCGGCCGATGCGCTATGATGCGGCCCGCACAGGGGCGGTTAGCTCAGTTGGTTAGAGCGCATGCTTGACATGCATGAGGCCAGAGGTTCAAGTCCTCTACCGCCCACCAGCCGGTCCCGGCTTTGGTCGCGGCCCGGCTGGCAATAGACAAAGCGTCGAGCGGGACAGTCCCCGTCGGTCGAGCCCAAGAGAGCCCCGCCCCGGTGAACCGGGGCTGCGAGCGGGGCGGTATTCGCCGGCGAAGGTACCAGCCGCGAGCGGCCGGCGAACCGGCCCGGGTTCCGCCCGTGATCGCGGCACGAGCGCACGGAGGCGGACCAGCGGTCCGCGCCGTGAAGGCGGGTGGAACCGCGAGAGAAGCCTCTCGTCCTGTCGGATGAGAGGCTTTATGCATTTTGGGGCGCTGCGGGAGGCGCGGGAAGGGCGGTCGACATGAGCAAGAACGAGGAGCGCCGGGCGGCGGAGTCGGGGTCGAAGGAGGGCGGGGCCGCGGCTGCCGCCGGAACCGAGGAGATATTCACCGCGATCGACCGCGGGTCGGCTGAGGAGCTCCTGGACGCGGGCGCCCACTCGGAGCTCGACGCGATGCGGCACTCGGCGGCGCACGTCATGGCGGAGGCCGTTACCGCCATCTTCCCGGACGCACAGCTGGGCATCGGGCCCGCCATCGACGACGGGTTCTACTACGACTTCCTGCTTCCCCGGCCGTTGACGCCGGACGATCTGGCGGCGATCGAGGCCGGCATGGCCGCATCAATCAAGGCGGACCAGCCGTTCGTCCGCAAGGAGCTGCCGTGGGCCGACGGGCGCGCCTTCTTCGCCGCTCACGGGCAGCCCTTCAAGGTCGAGATACTGGACGACCTTTCGGCGCGGGCCGCGGAGGCCGGCGAACCGGTGCCGCCGACCAGCACGTACGAGCACGGTCCCTTCATCGATCTGTGCAAGGGCCCCCACGTCGCGAGCACCGGCAAGATCGGGCCGTTCAAGCTCATGAGCGTCGCCGGCGCCTACTGGCGGGGCTCCGAGAAGCGGCCGATGCTGCAGCGCATCTACGGCACGGTCTGGCCGACCCAGGGCGAGTTGGACGACTTCCTGCACCGGCGCGAGGAGGCGAAGCGCCGCGACCATCGCCGGCTCGGCGTGCAGCTCGATCTCTACAGCTTCCATGACGTCAGCCCCGGCTCGGCCTTCTGGCACCCCAAGGGCCAACGCCTGTGGCGCATCCTCGAGACGGCGATTCGCGACGTGCAGGACCGGCGGGGCTACCAGGAAGTGTCCACGCCGATGCTCGTTCACAAGAAGCTGTGGGAGCAATCGGGCCACTGGGAGAACTATCAGGACAACATGTTCGTCCTGGAGTCGGAAGGCCAGACCTTCAGCCTGAAGCCTATGAACTGCCCCGAGAGCACGTTCATCTACAAGAGCAGGCTGCGCTCGTACCGCGATCTGCCGCTGCGCCTCACGGACTTCGGCCGGCTGCACCGCAACGAGCGATCAGGCACCCTGTCGGGGCTCACGCGGGTCCGTCATTTCGTTCAGGACGACGGCCACATCTACCTGCGGCCAGACCAGCTTCAGGCAGAGATAGCGGCCCTGCTGGGCGAGGTCTACGAGGTGTACGGGTGGTTCGGACTGGAGCCGCGGTTCACCTTCGGCACGCGTCCGGAGAAGGCCCTCGGCGACCCGGCTCTGTGGGACCTGGCCGAATCGCAGATCAAGGCGGCGCTCGACGCGCTGGGCAAGCCGTATCGGCTGAAGCCCGGCGACGGGGCATTCTACGCCCCCAAGATCGATATCCAGATCGACGACGCCCTGGGCCGCGAGTGGCAGACGGCAACTATCCAGGTGGACCTGGTGATGCTGCCCGAGCGCTTCGACTGCACCTATATCGACGAGGCCGGACAGGCCGTCCGGCCGATGACCATCCATCGCGCCATCTACGGCTCGCTGGAGCGATTCATCGGCATTCTGGTCGAGCATTTCGCCGGTGCCTTTCCGGTCTGGTGCTCGCCGGTGCAGGCAATGCTCATCCCAATCGCCGACAGGCACACCGAAGGTGCCCGCGAACTCGCCGGCCTGATGGAGGCAGCAAAGCTGCGGGTCGAGGTGGACGATTCAGATAGCCGCATGCAGAACAAGATTCGCCTGGCCCAGGAGCAGAAGGTGCCCTACATGCTCGTCCTGGGGGACCGCGAGATCGAAGGCCGCACCGTCGCCATCCGCAATCGGGCCGGCGAGCAGGAGAACGGGGTGCCGTGGGACGCCTTGATCGCGAGGCTGGGGGAGGAGACGGCTGCCCGCAGGCCGTGAGCGGTGGGGGCCGCCGGGCGGCGCTTGAAGGTCAGTTCACCAGGTACAGAAGCCAGCCGTCGATGGCCGGGTTGACGATCCAGATCTCCGTGCCGCGGGGATCTGAGCCGAACCCGGCCCACTTGAGGCTGAACAGGTACGAGTTGACCTGATCGATCTCACGCGCCCAGCTCGTACCTATGAGCCAGCTGGCGAGAGGCAGCGTCTTGGGGTTGATCTGAAGCGTGTACTCCGGGCCGGCCGTCTTCATGCGCGCCGCGCGGTCCTTGGTGAAGGCCGACAGCGATCCCCATCTTCCCTGGCAGCCCGGGCCGAGCATCTTCCAGGCCGGCTCGTACTGGCCGGCGACCAGGGCATCGGCGTAGGCTTGCATGGCGTCGTGGGCACCGGGGGCGCCAAGGGTGGGCGACGGCGTGCCGGCTGGTTGACTCGGAGAGGGGGAGAGCGTAGGCGTCGGCGTGACCGTGGGGGTCGGCGTTGGCGTGCCGACCGGAGCGGTCTCGGTTGGTGTCGTGGTGGCAGAAGGCGTGACGGCGGAGGCGCCGCCGCACCCGACAAGGGCCGCAACGACGATGGCCAGGGTCAGACCGTGTCTTCTCGAGGCCTGAGCCATCTCTTGCTCCTCCGATGCGGCAGGCTGCCGTTGAGAGATCATCACACAGCCGGGTGTGACGCGCGGGAAGCGGTCCTTTGGGACGTCGCCGGAGCGGACCGGGGACGTTTGCCGGGCCCGAAACGGCTGTGCTATAGTCCCGCGGGCGACCGCCCGGTGCAGTTGCGCCCCGGGATCCGGCCGCTCGCCCGTTTCGGAGGCGGACTCCCCGATAAGGGCACCGGAGCACGCAAGTAAGGGGTTCGCCATCAGCCGAGACCTGCGCATCAACCAGATGATCCGCGTCTTCGATGTGCGGGTCGTCGACGAAGACGGTAGCCAGCTTGGCGTCATGCGAACGGCCGATGCCTTGAGGCTTGCGCAGGAGCGGGGGTTGGACCTCGTAGAGGTTGCCCCGCTGGCCACCCCGCCGGTGGCGCGACTTCTGGATTTCGGTCAGTACAAGTACGAGCTGACCAAGCGCGAGAAGGAAGCCAAGCGGCGGCAGCGGTCGGTAACGTTCAAGGAAGTACGGCTGAAGCCGAAGATCGGCATCGGCGACTTCGAGACGAAGGTACGGCGCGCGATCGAGTTTCTCGAGGAAGGCGACCGGATCAAGGTGGCGGTGCAGTTCCGCGGCCGGGAGTTGACCCACCCGCAGATCGGGCGGGACTTGCTCGACAGATTTGCGGAGTTGATCAAGGACCACGGTGTGGTCGAACGGGCCCCGTTGCTGGAAGGCAAGTCGATGCACATCACCGTGGCCTCGGTCCACAAGCCGAAGGTCCACGAGCTTTCGCCGCAGGCGGCGGAGCGAGCAAGGAGCGAGAGTAGCGAACCTTCGCCCGAGGCGGCGGAGCAACCAGTGAGCGACAGCGGTGCGTTGGCCGTCGAGGCCAAGCCGCAGGCAGCCGCGAGCCCGGAGCCGCCGGCCAAGCCGGCCCGCTCCAAGTCCGCGCCGAAAGCCGGTCCGGAGACAGTCGAGAAGGTGAACTGACGTGCCGAAGATCAAGAGCCACAAAGGGGCCCAGAAGCGGATCGGGGCCACCGGCGGCGGCAAGGCGTACCGCGTCAAGTCCTGGCGCGGCCATCACCTCGAGCTCAAGTCCTCGCGGCGCACGCGCCGCTATGCGGGCAAGGCGCTCATCGGTGATGAATCCCGCGATCAGATCCGCCGGCTGCTGCCGTACCTGGGAGTCTGATCAGCGATGGCACGCGTCAAGCGGGGCGTAACCGCCCACCACCGGCACAAGCGACTTCTCAAGGATGCCGAGGGCCGCTCGGGCACCAACTCCAAGCTGATCAAGCGAGCGCATGAATCGATGCTGCATGCGCTGGCCTACGCCACGCGCGATCGCAAGCAGCGCAAGCGCCAGATGCGGCAGTTGTGGGTCATCCGCATCAACGCCGCGGCCCGCCAGAACGGCACCACGTACGGCAAGCTCATCGCGGGGATGAAGGCTGCCAGCATCGAGCTGGACCGCAAGATCCTGGCCGACCTTGCCATCCGCGACCCGCAGGCCTTCGCCAAGGTCGTCGCCACCGCAACGGCTGCGACCGCCTGACCCAGAGGGCGGGAGGTGAGCGTGCTCGGATGCGCGCTAGCCGACCGACCGCAGCCGGGGCGGTGCCGCGAGCCCTCGACTCGTCCGCGGATCTGAGATGAATGCGGCAGGTCGAGGGCTAGTGATTCGGCAAGCGAGGACGAGAGCGTGGACTTCGAAAGCCTGAGCGCGGACCTGCACCGGCTCCAGGAGCGGGCCCTGGCCGAGATCGCCGCCACCACGGATCCCGATGCCCTCGACGAGCTGCAGATTCGATACCTGGGCAAGAAAGGCGAGTTGACGGCGGTCCTGCGGGGCATCGGCGCTCTGCCGGCCGAGGATCGACCGCGAGTAGGCGCGGTGGCCAACGAGATTGGCGAGGCGGTCAAGGGCGCCCTGGCCGAGCGCGGCACGACCCTGCGGTCGGCGGCCCAGACGAGCCGCCTGGCGGCCGAGGCGATCGACGTGACCCTGCCCGGTCGGCCGGTGGCGCGAGGCACGCTGCATCCCATTCTCGAGACGATCGCGGCCATCGCGGAGGTCTTCGGCCAGTTTGGCTTCGTGACCTACGAGGGGCCGGAAGTCGAAGACGACATGACCAACTTCCAGATGCTGAACATTCCCCCGGACCACCCCGCGCGCGACCTGTGGGACACGCTGTACGTGGACATCCCCGGGCATCTGCTGCGCACCCACACGAGTCCAGGCCAGATCAGGGTCATGCAGTCGACCCGTCCGCCCATTCGGGCCCTGCTGCCCGGCCGTTGCTACCGCTACGAGGCGGTCGATGCCAGCCACGGCTTCGAGTTCTTCCAGGTGGAGGGGCTCATGGTGGATGAGGGAACCACCATGGCCGACCTGAAGGGCCTCCTCGACGAGTTTGCCCACGCCATGTTCGGGCCACGCCGCACGCGCTTCCGCCCCGGCTACTACCCCTTCACCGAGCCTTCTGTGGCCTTCGACGTCGAGTGCGTGGTCTGCGGCGGAGGCGGCTGTCCGGCCTGCTCCAGGTCCGGCTGGATGACGATCCTGGGGGCCGGGATGGTTCACCCGGTGGTGCTCCAGTACGGTGACATCGACCCGGAGCGCTATCAGGGCTTCGCCTTCGGCATGGGCGTCGAGCGGATCGCCAATCTGCGTCATGCCGTTCCGGACCTGCGGTACTACCTCGAGAACGACCTGCGCTTCCTGGAGCAGTTCCGATGAGAGTCCCGCTTTCCTGGCTGCGAGAGTACGTCGATATCCAGCTCACCGCCGAACAGCTGGCTGAGCGCCTCACCCTCCTGGGGATGGAGGTTCAAGGGCTCGAGAAGTGGGGCGCCGGCTGGCGGCATGTCGTCGTGGGCGAGCTGCTGACCGTCGAGGATCACCCCCGGGCGGACAGGCTTCACCTGACCACCGTGAACGTCGGTTCCGGCGAGCCCCTTCGCATCGTCTGCGGCGCCAACAACATCGCCCCCGGTCAGCGAGTGCCGGTTGCCCTGCCCGGAGCCGTGCTACCGGGAGACCGCCGCATCGAGCGAACCGAGAAGATGGGCGTTCCCTCCGAAGGCATGCTCTGCTCGGGCGAGGAGCTGAACCTCACCACCGACGCCGAGGGCATTCTTGTCCTGCCGCCGGAGACGAAGCTCGGCGCGGACCTGTCCGACCTCTACGGCGACGTGGTCCTCGACGTGGACGTGAAGCCCAACCGCGGCGACGCCCTCTGCCTCATCGGTCTGGCGCGGGAGGTCGCGGCGGTCACCGGCGGGTCGGTCCGCTGGCCTGAGATCGCGGTCGACGAGGTTGGCCCGGACGTGTCCACCCACCTCAAGGTAGAGGTCCAGGAGCCGGAGCTGTGCACTCGTTTCGTGGGCCGCTGGATCGACGGCGTCAAGATCGGCCCCTCGCCGGACCGGGTCCAGATGCGGCTTCAGGCGGCGGGGATGCGGCCGGTCAACAACGTGGTGGACGCGTCCAACTACGTGATGCTGGAGATGGGCAAGCCGACCCACACCTTCAACGGGGCGGCGGTCCGAGGCGGGACGATCATCGTTCGCCTGGCCCGTCCCGGCGAGCGGCTGGAGACACTCGACCACGTGAGTCGGGAGCTCACCCCGGACACGCTGATCATCGCGGACCATCAGGGCCCGATAGGCATCGCCGGGGTGATGGGCGGCAGCGAGAGCGAGATCACCGATTCGACGACTGATATCGCCATCGAGTCCGCCGTCTTCGACGCCGTGAGCATCCGCCGCACCGGTCATCGATACGCCCTGCGTTCCGAGGCCAGCCTGCGCTTCGAGAAGGGCCAGGAGTTCCGTCTGGCGCGGATCGGGGCCGACCGCGTGGCCCAGCTGGTTCTCGCCTGGGCCGGCGGCGTGGTCGCAAAAGGACGCGTCGATACCGCCCCGGCAGAGCCCGAGCCCGGGAGGGTGGCCTTCCGGCCCGGGCGCGTGTCGAAGCTGCTCGGCGGCGAGGTGCCTGCGGATGAGCAGCGCAAGCTCCTGGCGCAGGTCGGACTCGAGACCGAGGCCGCCGGGCCCAAGACCCGGATCCGGGTGGCCGAGGAGCCCCGACAGCTGCTGGTGGACCCGGGCGACGAGCCGGTGCTCGTGGCCGTCGTGCCCACCTGGCGGCGCGACCTGGCGATCGAGGCGGACGTGGCGGAGGAAGTGGCCCGGGTTCGGGGCTACGAGACCACGCCCGGCCATCTGCCGGACACGGCCATGCCGGCCTTCAGGCCGTGGCCGCTGCGCGTCCGCGAGGCGGTTCGGGAGGGGCTGGCCGGGGCCGGACTGAGCGAGGTGGTGACTCATGCGCTGGTCTCGCCGACGGACGAGGCCTGGCTGGCATGGCCCGAGGACTCGAGCGAGCCCGGCCTGCCGGTGGGCCTGGCCGCGCTGCCGGGCGAGCCTATCGCGGTGACGAACCCGTTGTCGGCCACGCACTCGGTTCTTCGTCGATGCCTGGCCGGCAGCCTGCTGGAGGTTCTGTCCCGTAATGAGCGCCAGGGCCGTCTGGACGTGGCGGTGTTCGAGATCGGCAAGACCTACGCCCGAGTAGACGGCCGACCGATGGAATGGACGCGCCTGTCGCTGCTCCTGGCCGGGGCGGCCGAGCCGCCGAGCTGGAACCGGCCGCGCCGGCCCTACGATCTCGACGACGCCAAGGGCCTGGTTGAGGCGCTATGCCGCCGGCTGCGCCTGCCGGCACCGGAGTACGTTCTCGACGGGCGAGGATTCCCCTTCCACCCTGGGCGGGCGCTTCTGGCGGTAAGCGGGGCCGACGAGAGAGGTCTCGCCGGTCGGGTCGCCGAGATCCATCCGGATGTCACGGAGCGGCTTGATCTGCGTGCCGGCCGCGTCATCGTGGCCGAGCTGGCAGTTCCGGAGCTGGATGGGGCCGTCGCCGCACCGGTCCACGTGCAGGCCATCCCGCGCTTCCCCGAGGTCGAGCGCGATCTCGCGGTCATCGTCAAGGCGGAGCGGCCCGCAGCCGAGGTCGAAGCTTCGATCCGACGTCACGGAGGCGAACTGCTCCGTCGCCTCAGCCTGTTCGACCTGTATCGCGGAGCGCCCCTGGAGGCGGATGAGAAGAGCCTTGCCTACCGGCTGGTATTCGGAGCCGGCGACCGAACCCTCACCGAGGAGGAGGTCGACGTGGCGGCCGGGTCGGTGCAGACGGGTCTGGCGGCCGATATCGGCGCCCGGCTGCGAGCCTGACAGCCGCACGTTGTGTTTGATGGCGCCGCCGGGGCGCTGATAACCTACGATTGACCGGAAGCAGGCTGCCGGCATCCCTTGAGTCGGGGGTAACGAATGAATCTGGTCGACGCGGTCCGCGATGCGCCGATTGCCGATCTGACGATCTTCGCAATTCTCTTCGGGTCGTTCGTGCTGGGTGTCCTGCAGGGCTCGATCAGACGGTTGCTGGGATTGCTGTCGATGCTCTTCGGCTTCCTCCTGGCCGCCAGCCTGCAGGCGCCGGCCGGAGACTTCCTGTCCGACAACTGGCGCCAGTTCTCGGTCCCCTACAACCACATGCTGGCCTTCCTTCTCCTGTTCGTCATCGTTACCGTCGGGTCGTCGATCCTCATCCAGGGCTTCTACAAGAGAGCCGACATCTACGCCGCTCACCCGGTGGTGGACGACATCGTGGGTGGATGTTTGGGGCTCCTGCAGGGATTCGTGGTCCTGACCTTCCTGGTGATCATCTTCAATTCGCACCTGCCGGCCCACGGAGACGGCGAGGTCAGCGAGCTGGGAGGCATTCAGAACGCTCTGCTCCACGACTCGCGCATCGGCGGCGGGATCAGGGACACGATCGCCCCGCCGGTCGTGCACATCCTGTCGCCCTTGCTGCCGGACGAGGTCAAGGTGAAGTACCCCTGAGCCGTACCGAGCCGCAGCCGCGCATTGCCGGCCCGCCCTTCGAGCGGCGGGTACTGGAGGGAGGCACCGCTGCGGCCGCGCGGGCCCTTGTCGGCGCGAGACTGGTCCGAATCGATCCCGGCGGCGTACGGGTTGGGGAAGTAGTCGAGGTCGAGGCCTATCTGCCCGGCGACCTTGCCTCACACGCCCGCCGCGGGCGCACCCAGCGCAACGCGGCCATGTTCGGCCGAGCCGGCCACGCCTACGTCTACCTGGTGTACGGCATGCACGTGTGTTTGAACGTCGTCACGGAGCCTGAGGGCACGGCCGCGGCCGTCCTGATCCGGGCCGTGCGCCCCGTGGTCGGCGCTGACTTGATGCGCCGGGGGCGAGCAACCTGGCTGCAGCGGCGCGAGGAGCGTCGCTCTCGGCGGCAGGGGGGCAGCCCGGCAGCACAGGGTGGGGAGGCCATGCCCGACCGGCTGGCAGCGCTTCCGGCCGATCGTCTGGCCGGCGGTCCGGGTCTGGTGTGCGCCGCGATGTCCGTCGGGCGGGACCTGGACGGCATCGACCTGTGCGATACGTCGTCCGCCCTGCAGCTGCGAAGCGCTCCGGCGGGCGAGCGACCGGTCGAGATCATCGCCGGCCCACGCATCGGGATCGGTTATGCGCCGGAGCCCTGGCTGAGCATGCCCCTGCGCTTCTCGGCCGTGGACGGGCTGGCCCGATGAGCGGGCACGAGACGATGGATCGGCGATCCCAGGCCCTGCTCGAGTTCCCGCTGGTCAGAGCCCGCCTGGCCGCGGCCACGGGCTTCCCGCCCGGGCGGCGCCTGGCTGAGGCGGTGGAGCCCTCGACGGACGCCGTAGTGGTGGCCCGAGGACTCGAAGAGACATCGCAGGCCCGGGCGTTCATCGCCGAGCACCCGGGGGCCGGCATCGGCGGCAGCAAGGACATCGGCCCCTGGATCGAACGTGCGGCACGCGGCGGCCGCCTCGAGCCGGCCCATCTCCTCGACATCATGTACACGCTGGAGGCGGCCTCCCGCCTGGCCGAGGCAGTCGGCGGGGATCGGCGGCCGATCGTGCGAGATCTGGGCCGGCAGATCCACGGCCTGCCCGCCCTGCGAAGTATCCTGGAGCGGAGCTTCGACCCGACCGGCGAGATGCTGGACACCGCGTCTCCCAGGCTGGGAGGGCTGCGTCGGGCCGTCAGAGTGGCCTATGAGCGGCTCCGCACCAGGCTGGATCAACTGGTGCACTCGGGTGAGATTTCGAGCTCCCTCCAGGAGCCGCTGGTGACGCTGCGCGGCGGGCGCTACGTGATCCCGGTCAAGGCGGAGGCGCGCAGCCATGTCAAGGGCATCGTTCACGATGCCTCGGGCAGCGGGCAGACCCTGTTCGTGGAGCCGCTGGTGGCCGTGGAGCTGGGCAACGCCTGGCGCGAGGCGCAGGTTGCGGAGAGGGCCGAGGTCGAGCGCATTCTGGATGAGCTGTCTGCCCAGGTGACCGCGCAGTCCGGCCCGCTCAGGGAGACGCTGGATGCCCTGGCCAGCTTCGACTTCTGGGCCGCCAAGGCCAGACTGGCCGAGGAGATGGATGCGGCCGCCGCCGAGATCGCCGAGCGGCCGGAGATAGTCCTGCTCAGCGCGCGCCACCCCGGCCTGTCCGGCAGTGTGGTGCCGATAGACATCCGCCTCGGCGACGGCTACACGGCCCTGGTGATCACCGGGCCCAACACGGGCGGCAAGACGGTCGCCTTGCGCACGCTGGGCCTGCTGTGCCTGATGCATCAGGCCGGGCTTCACGTGCCGGCCGCTGCCGGTACGAAGCTGCCGGTGCTGAGTGATGTCTTCGCCGACATCGGGGACGAGCAATCGGTCGCCCAATCGCTGTCCACCTTCAGCGGCCACCTGCGTTCCATCGTCCGGGTGGTAGAAGCTGCCGGGCCGGGGTGCCTGGTGCTGCTCGACGAACTGGGCGCCGGGACCGACCCGACGGAGGGCTCGGCACTGGCTCAGGCGCTGCTCGACCGCTTCATCAGGGCGGGTTCGCTGGTCGCGGCCACGACCCACTACGCGGAACTGAAGCTGTACGCTCATACGACGCCCCAGGCACGCAACGCGTCGGTCGAGTTCGACGTGGAGACGCTCCGCCCCACGTATCACCTGTCGATCGGCCTGCCCGGTCGCAGCCAGGCCTTCGCGATCGCCGAGCGCCTGGGCCTGCCGGCCGAGATCGTGGCCGACGCCCGTTCCCGCCTGACCGACGAGCAGGAGGTCTTCGAGCAGACGCTGGCCTCCATCAAGGCCGCGGAAGGCCAGACCGCCGAGGCCCTCGCGCAGGCCAGGCTGACGGAGGAGCGCGCCAGGGCGGCCCTGGCCGCGGCCGAGGAGGACCGGCGTCGGGCGCGACGCGAACGCGACGAGTCGGTCAAGGGCGCGCGCGACGAAGCCGAGCGGCTGGTCGATGAGGTTCGCGGCGAGGTGCGGCAGCTTCGCAAGAAGCTGGCTCGCGAGACCGTCACGCAGCAGGCCCTGGACGAGGACCTCGAACGGGCCGCGGCCGCGCTGGAGAAGCTGCCCCAGCGCGAGGAGCGCGCCGAGCCCAGGCCGGCCGGTCTGCCGCCCCCCGAGTGGCGGGCCGGGATGCGCGCCAGGAGCACCGGAGGCGGCTGGGAGGGGCGGATCGCCGCGATCGA
>CAZFLI010000002.1:15325-40158 GCA_964519845.1 uncultured Anaerolineaceae bacterium
GACCAGGCCACGATCATCCACGGCCTGGGGACCGGGGCGCTGCGAGACGCGGTCCGGGACCACGTGGCCGGGCATCCTCAGGTCCGTTCGTGGCGGCCGGGGGGTCGAGGCGAGGGCGGGGACGGTGCCACGATCGTGACCCTCTGAGGCACCGGTCTCCGCGGCTCTCGCGCCGGCGCGGCATGGGAGGCCGCGGGATGCGAGAATCGCCCAGCCGTCCGCCGCTCGCAGGCAGGCGCTCGAATGGAGGAGCTGTTGACCGCATCGACTCGAGCAGCCACGTCCGCGGCGACTGCCGTGGACGCCGGCGGCTGGCCGGCCGCGGCCTGGGACGACCTGGCGGCACGCAGCCCTCTGGGCGACGTCTACCAGGCCTACGAGTGGGGCGAGGTCAAGCGCACGCTGGGCTGGGGCATCCTGCGCTACGTGGTCGTCCAGGACGGCCGCCGGCTGGCCGCCGTCTCTATCCAGGAGCGGTCCGTACAAGGGCGGCTCCCCGGCCCCCTGGGGCGCCTCAGAGTCCACTACGCGCCGCGCGGCCCGATCCTGCTGGAGGAGTCCAAGGAGGCCGCCACGGCCGCCCTGCAGGCGCTCAGGGGCATCGCCCGGGCGCGGAGCAGCGTTGCCCTGACCATCGATCCGGCCTGGCGAGACGACTCGCCTCTGGCCGTGGCCCTGGTCGACTCCGGCTTCCGGCCGGCCGCGCGCGAGGTGCAAGTCTCGCGCACGGCGATGGTAGTGCCGCTCAGCGCGGACGAGGATCGTCAGCATCAGCTGCTCGACGACTCCACTGCCACCAACATCAACAAGGCCCGCAGGGCCGGAGTCGTGATCGAGCAGATCGACCTGACGGCGGCCGAGACGGGTGAAGCCGCCCTGGCCGATTTCTATGAGATGCATGCCGCCACCGGCCGCCGGGAGGGCTTCCTGGTGCGGGATCGTGAGTACGAGATGAGCCAGTGGCGCGGTCTCGGGGCCGCCGGTCTGGCCAGCCTGTGGTTCGCTTCCGCCGAAGGCCGGCGGCGTAGCGGAATACTCCTGTTCCATTGCGGGCGGAACGTCCTGCTCTTCGCCGCCGGTTCGCCGGACGACGCTGATCTGCGCCGCTGGCGGGCCAACCATCTTCTCCACTGGTCGATCATGCGCTGGGCCGCGGTGGCCGGTTTCGCCGGCTACGATCTGGGAGGCGTGGACACGCATGGCCACCCCGGCCTGCCGACCGGACCAGATCATCCCCTCTGGAACCTGTACGAGTTCAAGCGTCGCCTCGGTGCGGTCCCGGAGATGCACGTGCGCGCCCACGAGTACTCGCCCAACGCTGCGCTGGGGTCACTCTGGCGGGCGGCGCGGCGGCTGCGATGAGCGAGGAGCCGCTGGGCCAGCCGGACCTGACCGGCCAGACGGCCGCCAGGTTGGGGGCGCGGGCAATCGCGGTAGCCGGGCTGGTGGTCGTCGCCGGGGTGGTCCTGTCTCGACTCCTCGGCTGGGTCCGGACCTCGGTCTTCATGGCCGAGTACGGCGGCCGTAGCGCTGATCTCGACGCATTCTTCGCCGCATTCCGAGTCCCCGACGCGCTCTTCCAGCTGGTCGCCGCCGGCGCCGTGGGGTCTGCCCTGGTCCCCGTGGCGGCGTCGCTGATCGCCCAGGGCGAGGCCGCCAGGGCCCGGCGGGTCGTGGCCACGGTGGCCAACCTGATGGTGCTGGCCCTGCTGCCGCTGGTGCTGCTGGTCTGGCTGGCCGCGCCTCTGATCGTGCCGGTGATCGCGCCCAGCCCCGATGAGTCGAAGGTGGCGCTCACGATCGGCCTGACCCGGGTGATGCTCCTGGCACCGATCCTGCTTGCCGTGGCGGCCGTCTTCGGTGCCGGCCTGAACGCGGCGGGCGTATTCGGGGCTCCCGCCCTGGCTCCGACCGTCTACAACGTGGCCGTCATCGTCTGCGCCCTCGCCCTGGTGCCGGTAATGGGCATCTACGCGCTTGCGCTCGGCGTGGTCGTCGGTGCGATCGGCCACGTGTTGACCCAGTCGTGGTCGGTCAGGCGGCTGGGCCTGTACAGTCCGGTCCTGGACGTTCGCGACCCGGCCGTCCGCGAGACGCTGCTGCTGATGGCACCTCGCGCGCTCGGGCTGGGCGCGACGCAGATCGTCTTCCTGGTCAACACGTACTTCGCGATCCAGCTCGGCGATGGGCCCAACACGATCTACACGGGCGCCTTCACTGCCCTGCAGATCCCCGTCGGTTTGATCGGGGTGCCTCTGGGAATCGTCCTGCTGCCGCCGCTGTCCCAGGCCGTCGCCCGGGGCGACGCGGCCGGCTACGAGCGGTTGGTGGACCGGTCGCTGCGCCTTCTGTTGTTTACCGTGATACCGCTGACCGGCCTGATGCTGGCCGTCGCCGCGCCATCGATCGCGATCCTGTACCAGCGCGGTGCGTTCACGGCCGCCGACACGCAGGTCATGGTCCCCGTGTTCGCCCTCTTCTTGCTGGGACTGGTGGCCCACGTGCTGATCACGTTCCTGGCGCCGGCGTTCTACGCCCGCAAGGACACCCGGACGCCCGTCGCCGCAGCTCTGCTGGCGGTGGTCGTGGATGTCGGCGCCGCAGTGGTTCTCTTCCCCGGATACGGCCTGCAGGGCCTGGCGATGGCGATTGGCCTGGGAGCCTGGGCTGAGGTGGCCATCCTGCTGGTCTTCCTGCGGCGTCGAGTCGGGCTCGGCCTCGAGTCCGTGCTGCGCACCGCCGCCATGTGTGCGCCGGGCGGAGTACTGGCGGGTCTGGCGGCGCTGGGCGTCGATCGCGGTCTGGATCGACTCTGGGGGACCGGCGGTGCGCCGCGGCTACTGGCCGATCTCGCCCTGGCGACCCTGGCTGCGGCGGCCGTCTACCTGGCCTGGAGCCGGCTGCTGCGACTCAGGGAGCCGGGCATGGTTCTGGACCTGGCGAGGACCGTCCTGCGCCGCTCGTGACGCCGGCGCCGGAACCCGAACAGGACGATCAGACCCGGGGGAAGGAAGCCGACCTCAGCTGGCGAGGCCGGGGCCGGCGTCGCCGTAGGCGTGGGCGTGGGCGTCGCAGTCGGCGTCGGGGTCGGCGTCGCCGTGGGTGTGGGCGTCGGGGTCGGAGTCGGGGTCGACGTCGGCGTGGGTGTGGGCGTCGGCGTCGGCGTCGGGCTCTCCGTCGGTGTGGGCTCGGGCGTCGGCGTCTCCGTGGGGGAGGGTGGAGGGGTGCCGGTGTTCTCGGTGCAGTAGGTCGTAGGCGCGAAAGGCGCGCCCCAACTCTGGCCGTACGGCGTCCAGAAGGAAGTCTTGTAGAAGTACATCGTGGCCCCGTTGTTGGGGCCGCCCTTCTTGTTCACCCCTGTTCTGGCCCGATCGATCCAGATCTGGTCGAAGGCCTGGTAGTTGGGGTTGACCAGGTCCACCTTGCTGAGATCGAGGAAGCCCTTCGTGTCCTTCACACCCGGGCAGTCCCACGTCCAGAGCGTGTTCGTGACGGTGTCGATGTCCAGCGGGATCTTGGTGTTGTCGGGCTGGGTGGGGGCGGTCCCGTTCACAAAGACCTCGTGCACCGTGTACGTCGTGTAGGGACCGGGCAGCATCCCGCTGTGGGCATCGACATCGACCCACGTAAGGCCGGGTGGCTGCTCGAAGTCGCGGACTTCGGTACCTGCCGTGACATCCTGCATGAAGGCGCGCCACATCGGCGCCGCCAGCTCGAGCGACATGACGCTGGATCCGGGCGTGCGGTCGCTGTTGCCGGCCCACACTCCGGCCACGATGCCGCGGCCGCTCGAGCCGGACTCCGGCGCCACGTAGCCGACCGCCATCAGGTCCTCGGTCTGGTCGCTGGTGCCGGTCTTGAGGGTTGCCGGCCGTCGGACCTTGCCTTCGGTGAGCCGATACTGGCTCCACCAGTTGTTCTGGGCCGGATCGGTGTTCCCCTCGAGGATGTCCGTCACGACGTACGCCGCCTGGGGTGTGGTCGGATGAGTGGCCGTGGCGGGATGGTCCTGGGCCGACCAGATCAAGTTGCCGTGGCCGTCGCGCACGCTCAGGATCAGGGAACGCTCGTAGAGGGTGCCACTGTTGGCCAGCGCCCCGTAGGCGGAGACCAGGTCCGCGGGATGCACCTCGACGGTGCCGACGCCGATCGACAGGCCCGGATCGGAGTTCTCCGGAAACACGAGGCCGAAGTCCTGGGCCCGCCTCATGAGGTGGTCGACGCCGTTCACGGCGGCCGCCTTGACCGACGGGATGTTCAGCGAGTACTGGAGGGCGGACCGGAGGCGCACCGGGCCGCGCTCGAGGTTGTCGGCGTCGTGTGGGATGTAGCCGCCGCCGAAATCGGTGGCCACGTCCATGAAGAGCGACGACGCGGTCAGCGTCTTGTCTCCGATGCCGACGACGTAGTTGATCGGCTTGAACGACGAGCCCGGCTGCCGCCAGCCGTCGCCCAGCACGTCGAACTGGGGGTCGAAGAGGTTCTGGCCCGAGCGAGCGGGATTCTTGACCGGCTTCTCGTAGAAGCCGGCGCTGCCGGCGTAGGCCAGAACCTGGCCGGTGCGATAATCGACCGCCATCAAGGCCCCGTTGTGCATGTTGGCCTTGCGCAAGCCGGTCTTGGTCCCCGTCGTGGGATTCGGGCCCACGATGCGGTAGTAGTCGAACGGATCCGATTCGGCGGTAATCCCGAGTTTGGCCAGGTAGTCGATGGTGGCCTGGCCGGAACCCAGGTTGGGGGCGATGATGTACGCCTTCAACCACTTCTCGGCCGAGTCCTGCATCTTCACGTCAAGCGTTGTCGTGACGCTGTAGCCGTCCGTGTCGATCTTGGAGCACTCGTACGGGTCCGCCCCAACCCCGCAGACGAGCTCCGCCAGCTGGGCGCGAACCTGCTCGTCGAAGTGGGGGGCTATTCGCTGCTCCACGGGCCTGGGATGGACGACGACCGGCTCAGACATGGCGGCTACCAGTTCCGCGTCGGTGTAGCTCCCGACGAGCAGGCCCTCCCTACGGTTCTGGCGCATCTCACCGATGATGAAGTTGCGCCGGTCCACGATTGGCGACCCGTCGGGCACCACCAACGACCCGTCGGGTTGCTCCTCCGCGTTCAGGACGAGGTCGTAGTAGGAAGGCGCCTGCAGCAGCCCGGCCAGGATTGCCGACTGGGCAATCGTCAGCTTGCTCAGGTCGGTGATGCCGAAGTAGCCTTCCGCCGCGGCCGCGATGCCGTAGCTCTGGTTACCGTAGTAGTTGAGGTTCAGGTACATCGTCACGATGGTCTGCTTGCCCTCGACCCCCGGGTACTCCTGGGTGAGCCGCACCGACTGGATGATCTCCTTGATCTTGCGGTCGAAGGTGCTGCTGGTAAGTGGCAGGAGCCGCTGGCGGACGAGCTGCTGGGTGATGGTGGACGCGCCTCTCGGGCGGCCGGAGAGGGCGTCGCGGAAGGCCGAGAGAACCGCTGCCGGATCGAAGCCGGTGTTGGTCCAGAAGGTCTTGTCCTCGGCACTCGTGGTGGCGTCGACAACGACTGATGGGATGTCGGAGTACTTCAGGACGCGGCGGTTCTCGGACCCGAAAGAAGCGAGCTGGATCGAGCCGGTACGGTCGTAGAAGATCGTCTTCTGATTGAAGTCGAGATCCTTCAGCAGGTCGCGCGGGTCCTCGAGATCGCGACTGTATGTGGCGTACACGTCGACCGCGCCGACGAACGTCACGATGCTGCCCAGAACCATCGACCCCAGCAGGAGCAGGGGGAGGATCAGAGCGAAGCGGCTGGCGGCTCCGCCTCGCGAAACCCCGGGGCCCGTGCCGGTGCGACGCTGGCGGCGGCGGCGAGTGAGGCTGGTCTGCATGGCGGCTCGCAAGATAGCATACGTGGACCGGGACGCCAGCAGGCGGGCCTGCGTGACGCACGGAGGAGCTGACAGGACGATGGCGGCCGATCGGACCGGAGGGAGCGACAAGCCAGGGGCGAGCGGGCTGCCCGGGCTGCTGGACGAACTGCGCTGGCGCGGCATGCTGCATCAGCACAGCAGCGGCCTGGAGGAGAGGCTGGCCGGCGGCGGGCCGATCAAGGGCTACATCGGCTTCGACCCTACCGGCCCATCCCTGCACATCGGCAGCCTGGTCCCGGTCTTCGGCATGCTGCACCTGCAGCGGGCCGGCGGCACGCCGGTGATACTGGTGGGCGGCGGCACGGCGATGATCGGCGACCCATCGGGGCGGTCGGCCGAACGGCTGCTCCTCAGCCGGGCGACCGTCGAGGAGAACGTGGCCGGCATGCAGGCGCAGCTGACCAGGTTCCTGGACTTCGATTGCTCGAACGGCGCCGAACTCGTCGACAACTACGAGTGGCTGAGCTCCTACTCGCTGCTGCGCTTTCTGCGGGACATAGGCAAGCAGCTGACCGTGCCGTACATGCTGGCCAAGGACTCGGTCCAGATCAGACTGGAGCAGGGGCTCAGCTTCACCGAGTTCAGCTACATGCTCCTCCAGGCAGCGGATTTCCTGCATCTCTACCGCACGGGCGGAGTGGAACTGCAGATGGGCGGAGCGGACCAGTGGGGCAACATCACGGCCGGACTGGAGCTGATTCGCAAGGAGTTTGGCAGTGGCGAAGGCAAGGACCTGGCCTTCGGCCTGAGCTACCCGCTGCTGACCAACGAGAGCGGCGCGAAGTTTGGCAAGACCGCGGCCGGAACGAGCGTCTGGCTGGATCCGAAGAAGACCAGCTCGTTCGCCTTCTATCAGTACTGGCTCGACGCCGACGACCGCGACGTCGGCCAGTACCTGCGCTGGTTCACCCTGTTCGACCGTTCCAGGGTCGAGGAGCTGGAAGCGGAGCAGAAGGCTCACCCGGAGACGCGGGTCGCCCAGAAGGCCGTGGCTTTCGACCTCACGGCCCGTGTTCACGGCGACCACGAAGCCCGGCGAGCGGTGCAGGTCAGCGAGGCGGCCTTCTCGAAGGAGCCGATCCGCGACCCGGACGTTCTCGAGAGCCTGTATGCCGCCATCGACCACTTCGACTTCACCGCGGAGGACCTGGCCGGCGGGGCAATGCGCGTGGCGATGACCAGCGGCCAGTTCGCATCCAACGGCGAGGCCAGGCGGACCATCGCCCAGGGCGGCCTGAGCATCAACGACGAGCGGGTGAAGGCCCCCGAGGATGCCGTCCCGGAGCCGATCGCCGGCCGCTACCTGGTCGTTCGAATGGGCAAGAAGGCGCTCCGCATCGGGCGCCTCAAGAGCTAGGCCTTGTGGCGCGCCCGAAGTCGCTCGATGACCTCGGACGGAGGAAGGCCACGCTCGCGCAGGAGCACCAGGGTGTGGTAGAGGAGGTCGGCCACCTCGCCGGTCAGGGCCTCCCGCGTTGCCCCCGGCACGGCAACTGAAGCAGCGTCGTCTTTGGCAGCCATGAGGACTTCGGTTGCCTCCTCGGTGACCTTGCGAGACGCCGCGTCGACGCCGCCCGCCAGCAGCCGGGCCGTGTAGGACGTCTCGGGGCTGGCCGAAGCGCGAGCGTCGATCGTCGCCCACAGCGTTTCCAGCCAGGCGAAACCCTGAGGCCCGGCCGAACCTGCCGCGGGCACGGTCGGGGTTTCGGGATCGAAGCAGCTGCGCGTGTCGCGGTGGCAAGTCGGACCCACGGGCTCGACCGACACGAGGAGCGCGTCGCCGTCGCAGTCCATCTCGATGCCGCGCAAACGCAGGATGTGGCCGCTGGTCTCGCCCTTGCGCCACAAGCGACCGCGGGAGCGCGAGTGGAAGTGCACCTCGCCTGTCGCGAGCGTGGCCGCCAGGGCCTCGGCATCCATGTAGGCCACCATCAGCACGCGCCCGTCCGAGACGTCCTGGACTACGACGGGAACCAGCCCCGCTTCGTCCCAGGCCACGCTTCCGGCGAGCTCGGTGGGTTGAGTCATGCGACCGCCTCCGCGACCGGCCGCACGGGGAGTCCCGCGGCAGCCATGGCCGACTTCACTTCCTCGATCGAGTACATGCGCCGGTGGAAGATGGACGCCGCCAGCACCGCGTCGGCGCCCCCATCCCGAACGGCGGCCACGAAATCCGCCGGACCGGAGGCCCCGCCCGAGGCGATTACCGGTACCCGCACTCGCGACGAGATCGCGGCCAGCAGGTCCGTGTCGAAGCCGCTCCTGGTGCCGTCGCGGTCCATCGACGTCACGAGCAGCTCGCCGGCGCCCAGGGCCACGGCCCGCTGCGCCCACTCCACGGCGTCAAGCCCGGTGGGGCGCCGGCCGCCGTGGGTGACGACCTCCCAGGCGTGCCCCTTGCCGCGCCTGGCGTCGATGGCGCAGACCACGGCCTGAACGCCGAAGACGGACGCGCAGGCCGTCAGAAGCTCCGGAGCCGCGACGGCCGCGGTGTTGAACGAGACCTTGTCCGCGCCGGCCCGTAACACGTCGCGCATCTCGTCGACGCTGCGCACCCCGCCGCCCACGGTGAGCGGTACGAACACCTGGCTGGCCGTTCGGCGTACGACCTCCAGGATCGTCCCCCGCCCTTCGGGGGCGGCCGTGATGTCCAGGAAGACGATCTCGTCCGCGCCTTCGAGCGCGTAGCGCTGAGCCAGCTCAGCCGGGTCGCCCTCGTCGGTGAGGTTGACGAAGTTGGTGCCCTTGACGACGCGACCGTCGGCCACGTCCAGGCAGGGAATGACACGCCGGGCGAGCATCAGCGGTCCCTCCCGGTTTCGCCGGCGCGAACCATCCGGACGAAGTTGGCCAGGATGCGCTGGCCCATCTCGCCCGACTTCTCGGGGTGGAACTGAATGCCCCACAGGCAGCCGGAAGCGGCCGCGCTGACGAAGGGCCGGCCGTGTGTCGTCCGCGCCAGCACAAGCTGCTCGTCGGCCGGCGCCACGGCATACGAGTGAACGAAGTAGAAGTGCGAGCGGTCCGGCACTCCCTCGAACAGCGGGTGCTCGGCGGCCTGCTCGACCTCATTCCAACCGATGTGGGGCAGAGTCGGCGCATCCTCAAGAAGGGACGTCCTGCCGGCGATCAGCCCCAGAGTCTGAGCGTCGCCCTCGTCGCTGCGGTCCAGCATGATCTGGAACCCCAGGCAGATGCCGAGAGTGGGCCTGCCGGCGCGCATCCAGTCACCCAGCGGCTGCAGCAGCTCGCGTTCGCGCAGGGCATCCATGGCGGCTCCCGCGGCGCCGACGCCGGGCACCACGATGCCGTCGGCCGAGGCCAGAGAGGGGGGCGCCGACGCGACTACCACCTCGACACCGCAGGCGGCCAGAGCCTGGGTGACGCTGACCATGTTCGCGGCGCCGTAGTCGAGCACCGCGAGGCAGGGCGCGCTCACCCGAGCGAGCCCTTGGTGGATGCCACTCCGGCACGGCGCGGATCCACCTCGCAGGCAGCGCGAAGCGCCCGGCCCAGGGCCTTGAAGGCGGCCTCGGCCAGGTGGTGGTCGCTGCGGCCCTTGCCGCGTATGTGGAGTGTCAAACCGCCGGCGCGGGCCAGCGACTCGAAGACGTGCTCGACGAGGTCGAGCGGCATCTTGCCGGCGCGCTTGCCCTTGAAGGGCAGCTTCACGACCGAGTAGGGGCGGCCACCGACATCGACCACCGCCGAGGCGACGGCCTCATCCATCGGCACGGCCGCGTCGCCGAAACGGGCGATGCCCGAGCGATCGGCCAAAGCCGCGGCCAGCGCCGCGCCCAGGACGAGGGCCACGTCTTCCACGGTGTGGTGCTCGTCGACCGCGAGGTCGCCCGTCGCCTCGACCCGCACATCGAAGAGGGCGTGGTGGGTCAGCGAGGTGAGCAGGTGGTCGTAGAACCCGACCCCGGTATCGATCTCCGCCTCGCCGGTCCCGTCGAGCCGCAGCTCGACCGTGATTGTCGTCTCCCGCGTGGACCGCGTCACGGTGGCGGAACGGTTGCCCGACTTGAGGACTGTGCCGATCTGGCCGGTCATGCTGGTATCTCCCTGGCGGCGGCGATGAGGCGGTCGTTCTCCTGGGGCGCCCTGACGGTCAGCCGCAGGCAATCGGCGAGGGGGTGGTCCGGGCCGAAGGTGCGCGGCACGAGGCCACGGGTCAGCAGAGCCTCGGCGACACTCTCTGCCGCCGCGGGCGATCGGAAGCGGAAGAGGATGAAGTTGGTCTCGGAGGGGTACGGTCGCCAGCCGAGGGCGGCGAGGTCATGCGTCAGGCGAGCCCGCTGCTCGGCCAGCCGGTAGATGTTGCCCTGGGCGAGCGCCGGCCGTCGCAGGGCGGCCGTTGCCAGCGCCGCCGAGATCGTGGATACCGAGGCCGGCGCACGGAACGAGACGACCGGCGCCAGCACCTCCGGTCGGGCCACGGCGAAGCCGACGCGGATGCCGGCCAGGGCATAGGCCTTGCTCATGGTGCGGATCACGACCAGGTTGGGGTGCCCGGCGCGCAGCGACAGAGCCGAGCGGCCGGCGAACTCGGCATAGGCCTCGTCCAGCGCCACTACGGGAGCCGGCCGGGCGGATCCGTCGGCGTCGGCCGCGAGGCGTTCAAGCAGGGCCTGAATTCGTTCGACAGGCTCGATCGTGCCGGTGGGATTGTTGGGCTCGCACAGCCAGACCAGCGACGCCGGGCGCGCGGCCTCGGCGATGGCGTCGATGTCGAGGGCGAAGCCCTCTTCGGCGGGGCGGCGCGGCACTCCCACGAAGCGGGCCCCGCGCTGCTCGGTGACGATCCGGTACATGGCATATGAGGGCACCGAGCCCACGGCCAGCGAGCCCTCCCGCAGGAACGCCCGCGCCGTCAGGTCCAGCGCTTCGTCCGCGCCGGCGGTGGGTAGCACCTCTTCCGAAGCCACTCCGTAGGCGGCCGCCGCGGCGGCCACCAGCGCCGCGTAGTCACTCGGCGGGTACTCGCAGAGGAGCGGGTCCGATGTCGCGGCGAGCACGTCTCGAAGCTCCGGGGGCAGCGGAGAGGTGTTCACGTCGAAGCGCACGATCGAATCTGGCGGCAGATCGTACTTCGCGGCCAGGTAGTCCGTGGTGGGCTCCCAGCTGTAGGTGGGCAGGGTTTGCGGGCTCATTCGGGCCCCTCGAAGCGCATCTCAACCGCGCGCTTGTGGGCAATCAGGCCCTCGGCCTCGGAGATGGCCTCCACGGCATCGCGTATCTCCGCCAGTCCCTCGCGAGTGATGCGCTGGACCTGGACGAACTTGCCGTAGCTTTCGGCGGACAGAGCGCCGCAGCTGCGCGCCAGGCCGCCGGTCGGCAGGACGTGGTTGGCGCCCGAGGCGTAGTCACCCGCGGATTCCGGAGCGTAGGGCCCCACGAACAGCGAGCCGGCGTTGCGGATCTGGGCGACGGCTTCCTCGACATCCTTCACGACCACCGTCAGGTGCTCGGGCGCATAAGCGTTGACGAACTCCAGGCCGGCCCGCCGCGAGGGCGCCAGCACGACCAGAGCGCCGCTACCCAGGGACTGTTCGAGGATGCTCCGGCGGGCGGCCGTCTCGAGTTGCCTGCCCAATTCGGCCTCGACTCTGTCGGGCACTCCGGCAGCCCAGGTGACCAGAAGGGCAGGGGAGTCCGGGCCGTGCTCGGCTTGAGAGAGGAGATCCGAGGCGACGTGAGCCGGGTCTGCCGACTCGTCCGCGACCACCATCACCTCAGACGGCCCGGCCGGCAGGTCTATACCGCATTCTCCGAAGACCTCCAGCTTGGCGGCCGTGACCCAGGGATTGCCGGGCCCGACGATGCGATCGACCGGCGCGACGCCTGCCTCGGGCAGGCCGTATGCGAGGGCGCCTACCGCCTGCGCGCCGCCGGCAACGATGAGAGTGTCGACCCCGGCCAGTGCGGCCGCTCCCAGGAGAGTGGCGTTGAGAGTGCCGTCGGCCGCCGCCGGAGAGGCCACCACGACCTGCCCCACGCCGGCGACACGGGCCGGCACGACGCCCATGAGGAGCGAGCTGGGGTACGGCGCCGAGCCGCCGGGGGCGTAGACGCCGACCCTGGCCAACGGCACCCAGCGCCGCTCGATCTCGACGCCCGGGAGGATCGTCGTGACCTGTGTTGCGGGGACCTGCGTCCGCGCAAAGCGGCCGATGTTGTCGATCATCTGCTGCAGGCCGGCCAGGATGCGCGGCGGCAGCGCGTCCCGCGCCGCCTCCATCTCGGCCCGGTCGACCAGCAGGCCACCACCAGCTCGGCCGCCGCCGTACGTGGCGTTGGCCTCACGCACGGCGGCGTCTCCGCCGGCCCTGACCGCGGCCAGGATGGCCCGGGCCCCTTCGCGGACGCGAGGATCCGGCACGGCGCCGCGTCGCACCAGAGCGGCCACCTGGGCTGCCACGGATGGATCCGCGGCGGCGCGCGACAGGTCGAGACGGCGGAGCGTGATCAGCGGTGCCGTCATGGCACGAGCTTCTCTATGGGCAGGATGAGGATGCCGGAGGCTCCGCCTGCCTTCAGCTTCGGCAACAGCGACCAGACGGCGTCGGCCTCGACGACGGAGTGGATGGCGATCATGCCCTCGTGCACCAGGGGGATGATCGAGGGCGATTCCAGGCCGGGCAGGATGCCTTCCAGCTCGGCGGCCTTGGCCAGAGGGGCGTTCATCATCAGGTACTTGCGATCGCGGGCGGCAAGGGTCGCGCTGAGCATGGTCTCGATGGAGGCCAGGACATCGGCCCGCTCGCTGAGGGCCGCCTTGTTGGCCACCAGGACGGCCTCTGAGCCGAACACTTCCTCAACCGGGCGCAGCCCGTTCACGACCATCGTCGAGCCGGTCGAGACCAGGTCCACGATGGCGTCGGCCAGCCCCAGACGCGGCGCCACTTCGGCCGCGCCCGAGATGGGTATCACCTCGACGGCGATGCCGCGCTCGGCGAAGAAGGCGCGGGTCAGGTTCATGTGGGAGGTGGCCACGCGCATGCCCGCCAGATCGGCTGCCGAGCCGACGGGCGAATCGTTGGGCACGGCGATGGTCAGCCGGCAGCGACCGTAGCCCAGCGTCCGGATCTGCGGCACCACCGCGCCCGCCTCCGCCACGAGGTCCAGGCCGGTGATGCCCAGCTCGGCCACGCCGTCGGCCACGAACTCGACGATGTCGTTCGTGCGCACGAAGAGGATGTCCAGATCGAAGTTCTGGACGCGCGCTACCAGAGCTCGCTCACCGGGCTCGAACACGAGACCGGCGTCGCGGAGCAGATTGACCGTCGGTTCGACCATCCGGCCCTTGTTGGGGATGGCCAGGCGCAGTCTTCGGGTCATTGGCTGGAGTCTCCGGAGGTACTTGCGCCGGCGGCCTTCAGCCGCTGCAGCGCCTTGAGGTAGCCGCCCTCGCCATGGTGAAGCCACTGGGCGATGCGGGTGATGGTGGCCGTGCTCGCGCCGGTTCGCTGCGAGATCTCGGCATAGTGCAGCCCCTCGTCGAGCAGCCGAACGACCGCCCACCGCTGGGCCATGTCGTGCAGTTCCCCCAGGGTGCACAGATCGCGGAAGAACGCCGATGCCTCGTCCACCGATTCGAGCCGAAGGATCGACTCGAGCAGATCGGTGACGGCCTCGTCGCGCCAGGCTTCCATTGCGGCCATACCCGTGCCTCGCTGTAGTGCCGCGCCGGTCGCGCGGTCCCTGTGGTGATGTTGTAGCATAGTAGCATGCTAGCACGCAAGCCGACAGGGCCGCTTTCGGGCTTTCAGGTCCTGCCGGCCATCGATCTGCGCGGAGGCCGGGTGGTCCGCCTGGCGGAGGGCGACTTCGCCCGCGAGACTGTCTACGGGGAGGATCCTGCGGCCGTGGCGCGGTCGTTCGCGGCAGCGGGCGCGCGCTGGATCCACGTCGTCGACCTGGATGGGGCGAGGGAAGGCACGCGGAGGCAGTCGGCAGCGGTCGCTGCGATCGTGGCGGCGGCCGGGCCCGGGATCAGTTGCCAAGTGGCAGGTGGGCTGCGCGACGAGGAGGCAGTGGCCGGTGCTCTGGAGGCGGGCGCGGCCCGCGTGGTGGTCGGCACCGCCGCGCTGCGCGATCCGGACTTCGTTCTGCGGGCCGGGGCGCGCTTCGGCGCCGATCGCGTCGCCGTGGCGCTGGACGTGCGCGCGGGTGTGGCGGTGGGTCATGCCTGGGCGGCCGGCGCAGCCGGAGTTCCGGTCGAGGAGGCCCTCCGAACCCTGGCCGAGCGCGGCGCCCGCACCTTCATCGTGACGGCCATCGAGCGCGATGGGCTCCTGGGCGGCCCCGACCTTCAGCTGTTGGGCAGGCTGGTGGAACTGCGGCGAGGCGACATCGTGGCCTCGGCCGGCATCTCGTCGCTCGATGACCTGGTCGCGGTCCGGGACGCGGGCTGCACCGGCGCGGTCATCGGCCGGGCCCTGTACGAGGGCCGTGTGGACCTGGCCGAGGCCATTCGCCTCACTCGCTAGGCGCGTCAGTCGCGGGTTGCCGTCTGGCCCGAATCGGTGAAGCTGCTGCCGGCCACCGGGAGGAACTCCCAGGCGTAGCTGTGGGGCATCAGAGTCAGTTTCAGGACGCCGTAGGTGAGGCTGTTGCGGACCTCCGAGTTTGCCTTGACGATCAGGATGGGCGAGTGGGCGGCCCCGCCGGTACCCACCACGAACTGCCGGATGCCCTCTGGGTCCTTGACTCCCGCCGGTGACTGCCGGGCGAAGCGCTCGTAGTCGTGGTCGTGGCCGCTGAGCACGATCTCCGCTCCGGCCGCGTAGAGCGCGTCCCACCAGCTGCGGTACGCGCCGGTGCTCCCGTGATGGCCCGAGCTGAACGACGGCACGTGCCACATGGCGATGATGTGCTTGCCTTTGTTGGCGTCCAGGTCGGCCGCCAGCCATTGGTCCTGCGGGGACGCGCTGCCGCACCCGCCCGCTTTTGAGCAGATGGCATTCAGGACGATCACGTGCCAGTACGGGCCCGCATCGTAGCTGTAGTAGCCCTTTCCGACCGGTCCGGCGGCCGCCCCGAAGTACGCGTAGTACGGCGCCCCATTGGAGGTGTACTGGTCATGGTTGCCGACGGTCGGGCGGATCCTCGACTTGAAGGCTCCCCAGGTGACGTCGAAGCAGACGGCGTACTGAGCGGCCGTCCCTTCCTGGTTCGAGTTGTCGCCCAGGGTGAAGACGATCGCCTCGGGGTCGTCCTCCAGGGTGGCCTCGACGATCGCCGCGGTGGCCCGAGCCTTCGAGATGTAGTCGATCCTGCAGATGTCGCCCGCGCCCAGCAGAACCGTGGCCTCGATGGGCGACGGGGACGGCGGCGCCGGGGTGGGCGATGCGGTCGGCGGAGCGCTGGTCGCGACTGCGGACGCGCTGCCCGCCGGGGTGGGGGCCGGAGACGGCGTGACGGGGGCGGACCCACAGGCGGCGACAAGCCAGGCCGCCAGAAGGCCGGCCCGTCCGGCCCGAAAGGCCGCGCCGCCGCCATGTCCTGTCACGCGCTGCTACTCCTTGTGGGACGCCTCGACTTCCTTGCGGTGAGCGTCGATCACCTTCTCAGCGATATGGGCCGGCACGTCTTCGTAGCGATCGAGCGTGGCTGTGAAGGTGCCGCGCCCGCCGGTGATCGACTTCAGCTCGGTTGCATAGCTGAACAACTCCGCCTGGGGGACATTGGCCGTGATGATCTGCACCCCGTCCTTGACGTCCATGCCGAGCACACGGCCGCGGCGGCCGTTGAGATCGCGGTTCACATCGCCCATGTAGATCTCGGGGATCCTGATCTCGACCGTCATGATCGGCTCCATGAGGGCCGGCTTGCACTCGAGGACGCCCTGCTTGAGGGCCATCGAGGCGGCGATCTTGAACGACAGCTCATTCGAGTCGACGGCATGGAAGGAGCCGTCGTACAAGGTGGCCTTGAAGTCGCTCAGCGGATACCCGGCCAGGACGCCTTCGGCGGCGGTCTCGCGGATGCCCTTCTCGACGCCGGGGAAGAAGTTCTTGGGAACGGTGCCGCCCACGACCCGCTCCGCGAACACGACGCCGCCGGCCGGGTTCGGCTCGATCTCGATCCACACGTCGCCGAACATGCCGTGGCCGCCGGTCTGCTTCTTGTAGCGGCCGTGGGCCTGGGTCTTGCCGCGGATGGTCTCCTTGTACGGGACCTTGGGCGTCTTGGTCACGATGGCGGCCCCGAACTTCCGCTTCAGCCGCTCTCCCAGGACCGCGACGTGGGCGTCGCCCATGGCCACCAGCACCTGCTCGCCGGTCTCCGAGCGCTCCACACGCGCAGAGGGCTCCTCCTCGAGCATGCGCTGCAGGGCTGAACCCATCTTGTCCAGGTCGGCCTTGGTCTGAGGCTCGATCGCCACCTGGAGGGTCGGCACGGGGAACGAGAGCGGCGGCAGCGTGTATGCCTGCTCTCGCGATGCCGACAGTGTGTCTCCGGTGGCGGTCACGGTCAGCTTGGCCACCGCGCCGATCTCGCCGGCCTGCAGCTGCCCGACCGTCTCCTGGTCCTTGCCGTGGAGGAGGAGCAGCTGGCCGATACGCTCGGCCTCGCCGCGAGTGGCGTTCCAGGCCTGGCCCTGGCCGTGCAGGGTGCCGCTCAGGACGCGGATGTAGGTGAGCCGGCCCACGAATGGGTCGGCCGTGGTCTTGAAGACACGCACCACCACAGGCCCGGCCACGTCGGGGACGATCCCGGCCTCCTTGCCCTGGGGGTCGACCGCGCCGATGTCGCCCAGCTCGGCCGGCGAGGGCAGGTAGTGGACGATGGCGTCGATGAGGGCCCGGACGCCGATGTCCTTGCCGGCGCTGCCGACCAGGACCGGGGCCACGAGGCCGGAGCGGACCGCCTTGTGCAGGCAGGTCTCGAACTCGGCGTCGGTGATCTCCTCGCCCTCGAGGTACTTGGTCATTACGTCGTCGTCGGCCTCGGACGCGGCTTCGAGCAGCTGATCCCGGCGCGCAGCCACCTCAGCCGCCAGGTTGGCCGGAATCGGGACCTCAACCTCTTTGCCGCCCTCAGACTGATAGGCCTTCTGATGCAGCAGATCCACGTACCCGGAGAAGGCTTCCGCGGCGCCGATCGCAACATGCAGCGGGGCGATCTTCCGCCCGAAAGCTGAACGCAGGGCGTCCAGGGCGGTGGAGGGATTGGCGTTCTCTCGATCGCACTTGTTGATGAAGAACAGGGCGGGTCTGTTGCCGGCTCGAGCCAGCGCCACCGCGGACTCGAGCCCCGCCTCAACGCCTCCCGTGGCATCCATCATCAAGACCGCCGCGTCGGTCCCGGCGAAGCCCTGCACGACTTCCGAGGCGAAGTCGGCGTAGCCGGGGGTGTCGATCAGCTGGACGCGCGTGTCTTCGTGGTCCAGGCTCCCAACGCCGAGCGTCAACGATTGCTTCCGCTTCTGCTCTTCGGGCTCGAAATCCAGGCTTGCCGTGCCGTCATCGACTCGGCCCAGCCGGGTGATCGCGCCGGCGTCGAAGAGAAGGCGCTCGGCCAGCGTCGTCTTGCCGGCCCCGGCGTGCCCGGCCAGAACGACGCTGCGGAGGTGAGGGAGGTCGACACTCTTGGTTGTCATCGTTCAATCGATCCTCATGGGTGGCGTCAGGAGGCGTCGTACCAGCGGCGGAGCGGAAGGCCCGCCGCAGTCTGGTCATGATAGCCCGGCGCAGGTCCGGACGGGCCTCCCTGGCGCTATACTCGGACCGATGTCCGGACATTCCAAGTGGTCTCAGATCAAGCGCCAGAAGGGCGCCAACGACGTCAAGCGTGGCGCCATCTTCACCAAGATGGGTCGCGAGATCGCGGTCGCCGCGCGAGCCGGCGGTGGCGATCCGGACGGCAACTTCCGCCTGCGCCTGGCGATCGAACGGGCCCGAGCCATGAACATGCCGGCCGACACGATCAAGCGGGCCATCGAGAAGGCCACCGGCGGCGGCGAGGGCGAACAGTTCGAAGAGATCGTCTACGAGGGCTACGGCCCCGGCGGCGTGGCGATCCTGATCGAAGCAGCCACGGACAACCGCAACCGCACCGCGGCGGATGTTCGCTCCATCCTGACCAAGGCCGGCGGGCAGCTCGCGGGGACCGGCAGCGTCGCCTGGCAGTTCGAGCAGCGGGGCATGATCACTCTCGCCCCGGAGGGCGATCCCGAGCAGCTCGAGCTGGCCGCCATCGACGCCGGGGCGGACGACGTGGACGCGGACGGCGATCAGGTCGAGGTCTACACCAGGCCCACCGAGCTGGAGGAGGTCCGTCGCAACCTGGAGCATGCGGGGATGACGATCGAGACCTCCGAGTTGACGATGATCGCCAAGAACACGGTCGAACTCGACGTGGGCAAGGCCCGCCAGGCTCTGCGGCTGGTCGAGTTGCTGGAAGAGCAGGACGACGTGCAGCGGGTGACCGCCAACTTCGAGATCCCCGAGGCGTTGCTGGCCGAGGTCGGCTGATGATCATCCTGGGGATCGACCCCGGGACGGCGATGCTGGGCTATGGCGTCATCGAGCGGACGGGCTCTCGCCTGCGGGCCATCGACTACGGAGTCGTCTCCACGCCCTCGGAGATGCCGCTGCCTCAACGGCTGGCCGCCATCTACTCCGCCCTGAGGGACGTAATCGCGCTTCACCGGCCCGATCTGGTGGGGGTGGAGCGGGTCTACTTCACGAAGAACGCCCAGACCGCCTTCGCCGTCGGCCAGGCGAGGGGAGTGGCCCTGCTGGCGGCGGCCCAGAGCGGTCTGGAGGTGCGCGAGGCCACCCCGAACGAGGTCAAGGTGGCCGCGGCCGGGCACGGATCGGCGGGGAAGGAGCAGGTGCAGCGGATGGTTCAGGCCATCCTGGGCCTGGCGGAGATACCGGAGCCCGACGATGCCGCCGATGCCCTGGCCATCGCCATCTGCGTCGCCAACCGCGAGCGCTCGACCGGCCGCGTCCCGACCGGCGCGCTGGACCGCTCGGCCGTGTCGCCGGGGCCGGCTGCCCTCACGCCTTTCGAGAAGGCCGTCCGGGAGGCCCTGCGCGCCGAGCAGCTGGCGGCCCAGCCGGGCGGCCCCTCGCGTCGCAAGACCGCTTCATAGGCCGGAGGAGGGAGATGATCGCCTCGCTCGACGGTGTCGTGGGTGCCGTCTTCGCTGATTCCCTGATCGTCGAATTGGGCGGGGTCGGCTACCGCGTGTACTGCGCCCCCGCCGTCTTGGCCGCGGCCAGGGTGGGGGAGCGGGCCAAACTGTTCACTCACCATCTGGTGCGCGAGGACGCCCAGGCGCTGTTCGGATTTCGTACCCCCGAGGAGCTCGGGTTCTTCGGCCTGCTGCAGACGGTGACCGGAGTGGGGCCCAGAGTGGCCCTGGCGTTGGTTGGCTCGCGGCCGGTCGGCGATCTTCAGCTGGCGATCCTGTCGGATGATCTGGCCGTGCTGACCGCTGTTCCCGGAGTCGGGAAGAAGCTCGCGGCGCGGCTCGCGCTGGAGTTGAAGGAGAAGGTCGCCGCGGCCGGTGTGGCGGCTGGTTCGCCCGTGGGTGGGCCGGCCGGCGAGCCGGAGGTGGTGGCGGCCCTGCTGGCCCTGGGGTATTCCGCCGGCGAAGCCCGCGCCGCGTCGCGCGAGGCCCTGGCGGACACGGCCGTGGGGGCCGGCCTCGAGGAGCGCGTCAAGGCGGCGCTACGGACGCTGGTACGGGGCTGAGGGGTCGCTCGGCCGCCGCGGGCCGCAACTTCTGCGGTAGAACGCGCGTTCGATCTGCTATATTCCGCGCATGAGCGAGAGCGCCCCACCGACCGACATCTCGCGGATACTCACGCCCAGCGTGGAGGACGAGGCCGAAGTCGCCGTCGACCGGACGCTGCGGCCGCGGACCCTGGACGAGTACGTCGGCCAGCGCGAGCTGAAGGCGAACCTCTCCATCCTCCTGGGCGCCGCGCGCCAGAGGGGCGACGCGGCAGACCACATCCTGCTTCATGGGCCGCCAGGACTGGGCAAGACCACCCTGGCCACGATCGTGGCGCGGGAACTGGGGGCCAACATCCGCTACGCCAGCGGCCCGGCCATCGAGCGGGCGGGGGACCTGGCCGCGATCCTGACCAGCCTGGACGAGCGGGACGTCCTCTTCATCGACGAGATCCACCGCCTCAACCGCGCCGTGGAGGAGATCCTCTATCCCGCCATGGAGGATTTCGCCCTGGACGTGATGATCGGCAAAGGGCCGTCGGCGCGGAGCCTGCGTCTGAGCCTCAAGCCCTTCACCCTGGTGGGTGCGACTACGCGCGCTGGGCGCATCTCCAGCCCGCTCAGGGATCGCTTCGGGGCCTCCTATCGCCTCGACTTCTACGATCTGACGGACCTGACTGCCATCGTCGAACGCTCCGGGCGGCTGCTGGCCGTGGAGCTCAGCACGGACGGCGCCACGGCCATCGCCCGGCGGGGCAGGGGTACGCCGCGAGTGGTCAACCGCCTCCTGCGCCGAGTCCGAGACTACGCCCAGATCAACGGGGACGGGCGCGTCGACGCCGCCACCGCCGACAAGGCCCTGGCCGCCCTCGAGATAGACGACGAGGGCCTTGACTCCACGGACCGCAAGCTGCTGGCCGCGATAATCCAGAAATTCGGCAGCGGCCCGGTCGGCATCCAGGCGCTGGCGGCGGTCCTGTCGGAGGAGTCGGAGACCGTGGAGGACGTCTACGAGCCCTTCTTGCTGCGGCTGGGCTTCCTGGACCGGACTCCCCAGGGCCGCATCGCTACGGACCTGGCCCGCCGGCACCTGAGCCGTCTGGGCTACGAGGTCCCGCCGCCCCGGCGCGCCGACGCGGATCAGCCGGCCTTGTGGGATGGCGCTTCAGGCAACTCCGCGGATCCGGGCGCCGATTGATGCCGTCGGCCAGGCCGCCGGCGAGCCCCGGCTCTCCGGCTCGTTTCGAAGTGCTCGCCCCGTCCCCCGCGAACGGCCCTACGCGTGGTCGGTTGGGGCGCCTGACGCTGCCTCACGGCGTCGTGGAGACGCCCCAGTTCATGCCGGTCGGCACCAACGCCACGGTCAAGGCTCTATCACCGGACGACCTCCGGGAGGCCGGGGCGACGATCATCCTCAGCAACACCTACCACCTCTATCTGCGCCCCGGCCACGAGCGCATCGAGCGGCTGGGCGGCCTCCACCGGTTCATGGCCTGGGACGCGCCGATCCTCACCGATTCGGGCGGCTTCCAGGTTGTGTCCCTCGGTGACCTTCGAAAGGTCGAAGACCAGGGCGTCACGTTCCAGAGCCATTTGGACGGGTCGTACCACCGCTTCACACCGGAGCTCTCCATCGGCATCCAGGAGGCGCTCGGAGCGGACATTGCCGTTGCCTTCGACCAGCCCGTGCCCCCGGCCTCCTCGTCGCCCGTGGTCGTGCGGGAGGCGACGGCCCGCACCCACCTGTGGGCGGAACGCTCTCTGGCGGCCCACACCAGGGCGGACCAGGCGCTCTTCGGCATCGTCCAGGGAGGGCTCGACCCGGAGCTTCGAGCCGAATCCACACGGTTCATGATGGGCCTGCCGTTCGATGGCATCTGCATCGGGGGGCTGGCCGGGGACGAGACGCCGACCCAGCGCGGTGCCGCGCTGGACGTGGCCCTGGCGCTCCTGCGGGACGACCCCCGGCCGCGCTACCTGATGGGCCTGGGATCGCCCGAGGACCTCCTGGACGCGGTCGATCGGGGCGTGGATCTGTTCGATTCAGTCCTTCCTGCGCGCGTCGCCCGCAACGGCCAACTGTGGACGCCCGAGGGGCGCCTCAACATCCGCAACGCCCGTTTCGTCGACGACGGCCGGCCCGTTCAGGAGGGCTGCCGCTGCCCCCTCTGCCGCAGCTTCTCGCGAGCCTACCTGGCCCATCTCTTCCGGGCCGAGGAGCTGCTGGCATACCGCCTCGCGACTTGTCACAACATGACCTTCACCCTAGACTTCATGGCCGAAATCAGGGCCTCTCTGAGCTCGGGCAGCTTCTCCGCGCGCCTTCCGGAACTCCGGGCGCGGGCGGCGGGAAGGGGCGCGTAAGTGCCAGTGAAGCCCCAGTGAAGAGCACACCTGTAGCCTGTCGAACGCGGAGGCAAACCAGATGGCCAGCCGGGACCGGCCCCACAAGGAAGCAAAGAAGAAGCCGAAGGACGCCGGCCAGAAGAACAAGCTCCAGCCCTTGCTGGAGCCTCCGAGCAGCGTCGAAGTCTGGAAGCCGAAACGCAAGCCACGGACCGTGGAGGAAGAGAGCTAACTCGCGGACGGCCGCCATCTGGAAGATGCCGGATGTCGTCCGCCCGGCGCGGCGAGGCCCACGCGGACCGAGCATCAACGCCCAGCAGGCTCCGTGCCTGTGAGCGGAGGAGCGCGAGTCCAAGGCAGACATCGCCCGACTGACGGACGACATCGAGCACGAGCGAGGAGCAGGTGGCAATGATCGAGCGAGGAACCGAAGCCAAGCCGGCCGGCAGCGGCGGGACGGAGAAGCCCAGTGAGCGCGGCAAGGCCGTCGATGCCGCCATCCTGGCGATCGAGAAGCAGTTCGGACGCGGCTCGATCATGCGCCTCGGCTCTACCGAGCGTCAGGCTGTCGAGGTCATTCCCACCGGCTCGATAGCGCTCGATCTGGCCCTGGGCGTGGGCGGGATTCCCCGCGGCCGGATGACCGAGATCTTCGGGCCCGAGTCGTCGGGCAAGACCACGCTATGCCAGCACATCCTGGCCGAAGGTCAGCGCAGGGGCGGCGTGGTGGCCTTCATCGACGTGGAGCATGCCCTCGACCCGGCCTACGCCCGGGCCTGCGGCCTGAACGTCGACGAGCTCCTGGTCAGCCAGCCGGACACCGGCGAGGACGCCCTCCAGATCACCGAGACGCTGATCCGTTCCGGCGGCGTGGACGCGGTCGTCGTCGACTCGGTAGCCGCGCTCGTCCCCAAGGCGGAGATCGAGGGAGAGATAGGGGACTCGTTCGTCGGCATCCAGGCCCGCCTGATGAGCCAGGCCCTGCGCAAGCTGGCCGGCGCCGTGAATCGGTCCAACACCGCGCTCATCTTCACCAATCAGCTGCGCGAGAAGATCGGCGTCATGTTCGGCAACCCTGAAGTCACGCCCGGCGGACGGGCGCTCAAGTTCTACGCCAGCGTCCGGCTGGACATCCGGCGCATCGAGACGATCAAGACCGGCACCGACCCGGTCGGCAACCGGGTCAAGGTCAAGGTCGTCAAGAACAAGGTCGCCCCGCCGTTCAAGGCCGCCGAGTTCGACATCATGTTCGGCCACGGCATTTCCCGAGAAGGAGGACTGCTGGACGTCGGTACCGCGGTCAGCGTCGTCGCCAAGACCGGTGCCTGGTTCACTTTCGGTGAGACACGTCTGGGCCAGGGCCGCGAGGCGGCCAAGGACTTCCTCAAGACAAACGTCGACATCGCCACGGGACTCGAGAAGCAGATCCGAGCCAAGATGGCCGACATCGCGCTGCCGGTGGAGGGCATCGAGGAGGCCGAGTAGGCCCTCATGGCCGGCCGACGCGGCTCAGGACGCCGTGAGACGCCCCAGGAGGCGCGGCAGCGGCATTCTCTGGTCGATGACCCCCAGCGCGTTTCGGATGCCGCCGTGCGCTTCCTGGAGGCCCGCCATCGCTCTGTGGCCGAGGTCCGCCGGCGTCTCACTACTGCGGGTTACCGGGCTGATCTGGTCGAGCGCGCGATCGCCCGCCTGACCGAGGTCGGCCTGCTTGACGATCTCGAGTTCGGCCGGCTCTGGGTTCGTTCGCGTGACGCCTCGCGACCGCGTGGAGAGCAGGCCCTGCGCCGCGAACTGATGGTCAAGGGGCTGGATCGCGACGTCATCGCGCGGGTTCTCGAGGAGCGCGGTCGCGGCCCGGACGGCGGCGATGCCGAGCCCCCCGACCGCGCGGCCGCCACCCGGCTCCTGGAGCGCCGACGCTCGGCCCTGAACCGCCTCGACGACCCGGCCGAACGGCGCCGGCGCGCCTACGCGCTGCTGGCCCGCAACGGCTTCGATCCCGAGGTCTGCGCGGAGGCGGCGAACCGCTTCATGGCTGCCGCGGACGGACCGGGCGAGGACGGTTGAGGGAACTGACGCCGCGACGCTGCCCGGATTTGCGTCGCGCCGTAGACTAGGCGGCGAGACGAACAGCGCGCCGTCTGTCTGGAGCCCTGGTGGCGGCGCCAGCTCGAATCATCGACTAACAGCGGCTGGACCGCAGCCCCCGGGTAGGGGCCCCGACCAGCCGCTCCGGAACGATTTCAGGTACCTCCGGTCTTCAGGACCGGGTGGGAGGCAAGTTCATATGGATTACGCCCTCGTGGCCACACTGTCCGTGGTCGCCCTAGGCGTGGGCGGGCTGCTCGGATTCCTGGCGCGCGGTTTCGTCGCCAGCCAGGCCGTCAGGAGCGCTCAGGACAAGGCCGGCCGCATCGTGGCCGAAGCCCGCGCCCAGCAGAAGGAACTCATTCTCGAAGCCAAAGACGAGAAGCTGCGGCTGGCGCGCGAGGCCGAAGATGAGGCTCGGGCCAGGCGCAGCGAACTGTCCGGCCTGGAGGCCCGCCTCCTGGCCCGGGACGAGCAACTCGACATCCGCTCGGACATGCTCGAGCAGCGCGACCGCAAGCTTCTCGATCGCGAGCGCGACCTCGAGAAGAGCCGGCAGGAAGTCGCCCAGGCCCAGCAGGAGCACGTCCAGGCACTGGAGCGCGTCAGCGGGCTGACCGCCGCGGACGCCAGGGCGCAGCTGATCGAAGCCGTGCGCGAAGAGGCCGAGCGCGACGGCGTGCGCCTGGCCAAGTCGATCGAGAACGCTGCTCGCGAAGAGGCCGAGGACCGCGCCCGGGAGATCGTCCTGACGACCATGCAGCGCGTCGCCGCCGACCAGACCGCGGAGCACACGGTC
>CAZFLI010000003.1:0-13279 GCA_964519845.1 uncultured Anaerolineaceae bacterium
ACGGCTGGCACACCCAGCGCGTGGCCGACGGCAACGACGTGGCCGCCATCGCCGCTGCCATCGAGGCCGCGAAGGCGGACGAGCGGCCCAGCCTCATCGCCGTCCGGACACACATCGGCTTCGGCGCGCCCACGAAACACGACTCGCAGAAGGCTCACGGCGCGCCGCTCGGCGAGGACGAGGTCCGCGGCGCCAAGCAGGCCTACGGCTGGGATCCGGACAAGCATTTCTTCGTTCCGGACGAGGCGCTGGCGCTGTACCGCGAAGCCGTCCCGGCCGGTGAGAAGCTGGTCGCGCAGTGGCGCGAGAAGCTGGCCCGCTACGCCGCCCAGTACCCGGCCGAGGCCGCGGAGCTGGAGCGCCGCTGGGCCGGCCGGCTGCCCGACGGCTGGGACAAGGATCTGGCGAGCTATCCCGCCGGCGACGGCCCGGCCACCCGCAAGGCCGGCCAGGCAGCGATCAACGCGCTTGCCGGCCCGCTGCCCGAGCTGTTCGGCGGAGCGGCCGACCTGTCGGAGTCGAACCTTACCGACGTCTCCGGGGGCGGGCTCTTCGAGGCGGACAACCGTGCCGGTCGCAACATCCGCTTCGGCGTCCGCGAGCACGCCATGGGCGCCATCGCCAACGGCATGGCTCAGTACGGCGGCTTCATCCCGTACGTGGCCACTTTCCTGACCTTCAGCGACTACATGCGCGGCGCCGTCCGTCTGGCGGCTCTGCAGAAGCTGCGTGTCGTCTACGTCTGGACCCATGATTCGGTCGGCGTCGGCGAGGACGGCCCCACTCACGAGCCGATCGAGCACGTTGCCTCGCTGCGGGCGATCCCCCAGATGACGGTCATCCGGCCGGGCGACGCCAACGAGACGGCCGCCGCCTGGGCCTGCGCCGTGGAAGTCTGCGACGGACCCACGGCCCTGATCCTCTCCCGCCAGAAGCTGCCCATCCTGCCCCGCACGGCCGAGGCGGCCCGGGCCGGAGTGGCGTCGGGCGGCTACGTTCTGCGCGACTGCTCGGGCGACAAGGCCAGCCCGGACCTGATCCTCATCGGCACCGGCTCCGAGCTGCAGCTGGCCTTCGCCGCCGCCGAGGCGCTCGAGAAGGACGGCATCCGCACGCGTGTCGTCAGCCTGCCGTCCTGGGAGCTGTTCGAGGCTCAGCCGAAGTCCTACCGCGAAGCGGTCCTGCCGCAGGCCTGTCGCAAGCGGGTGGCGATCGAAGCCGGCAGCCCGCTCGGCTGGGAGCGCTACGCCGGCGACGAAGGCGCGATCATGGCCATCGACAGGTTCGGCCTGTCGGCTCCCGCGGCACTGATCTTCAAGGCCTTCGGGCTCACCGCGGAGAACGTGGCCGCGGTGGGGCGCCGAGTCGTCAAGCAAGGCTTCAGCGGCCGCGTGCCGATCGATTCGGCCCAATAGGAGAACGAGATGCGCGTCGCCTTCGCCGGCGATCACGCCGGAGCCGAGCTCAAGAACGAACTGATGAAGCGGCTGGCCCCTCTGGGCTACATCCAGCTGGACCTGGGCGGCGACGGCTCGAACGCCCAGGACGACTATCCGGACTACGCCCGCGCCCTGGGCGAGGCCATCCTGTCCGGCAAGGCCGACCGCGGCATCCTGATCTGCGGCAGCGGCGTCGGCGCCTCCATTGCCGCGTCGAAGATCCCCGGCATCCGGGCCGGGCTGTGCCACGACACTTACTCCGCGGGCCAGGGCGTCGAGCACGACGACATGAACGTGCTCACGCTCGGGGCGCGGGTCGTCGGCATCGAGACGGCCTCCTCCTGCGCCGAGGCCTTCCTATCGGCGAAGTTCAGCGGCGAACCGCGCCACGTTCGCCGGGTCGGCAAGGTCAAGGCCATCGAAGCCGAAGGGCCCGAGATCGTGCGCGAAGCGAAGGCGGAGGGCAAGGCGCTGTAGGAGCGCAGCGGGTCCGCAACGCGACGGCCGGCGATGACCCCTCCGTCGCTCGCGCTGGACCTGTATCTTTGGCGGTGAGTACTGTCCCGCCAAGATACGAGGCCGCCGACGATGACCGAATCCCCCTACTCCGGCTCGTACGCTCTGGATCTGACGCTCAAGGACGCCAAGCTCGAGGCCGCCCTGGCCGAAGAGGCTGCCCGAGCGGTCAGCGAGAGGTGGGGAGACAGGGCAATCGGGCGGCGCGACCCCTCGGTCTGGTCGACCGACAACCTGACCCAGCGCGCCATCGCCACCCGTCTGGGCTGGCTCGAGGCACCCTTCCACTTCGCCGACGAGACGCCGATGCTGACGGCCTTCGCCCAGACGATCCGCGCCGAGGGCTTCACCACGGCCGTGCTGGGCGGCATGGGCGGCAGCAGCCTGGCCCCGGCGTTGCTGGCCCACGTCTTCGGGACGGCCGACGGCGCCATTCCGGTCCGCGTCCTCGACTCCACCGACCCGGCCGCGGTGGCCGCCGCGCTTGACGACCTGGACCCGCTCCGGACCCTGTTCATCGTCTCCACCAAGTCCGGTACCACCGCCGAATCGCTTTCCTTCGCGGCCTACCAGTGGGACCGCGTCGCCGCCGCGCTCAAGGCCGCCCACGCCGGCAAGCCCAACCAGCCGGGCGAGTTCATGGCGGCCGTCACCGACCCGGACAAGAGCCTGCGTTCGATCCCCCACCACGACGAGATCGAGCACATCTTCCTCAACACGCCCGACGTGGGCGGGCGGTACTCGGCCCTGACGTTCGTCGGCCTGGTCCCCGCCGCGCTGCTGGGCATCGAACTGGACGAGCTGCTGCTCCGGGCACGCAACATGGTCATCGCCTGCGGCCACGATGACCCCTCGCAGAACCCCGGCCTGGCCCTGGGCCTGGCCATGGGCGCATTCGCGAAGGCGGGCCGCGACAAGGTGACCTTCGTGATCGATCGCGAACTGGCCGCCTTCGGGCCGTGGGTGGAGCAGCTGATCGCCGAGAGCACCGGCAAGACCGGCGTGGGGGTGGTCCCCGTCGATGGCGAGCCCCTGGGCCCCGCCTCGGCCTACGGCGCCGACCGCGTCTTCGTCCGCATCGCCTTCAAGGGATCGGCCGGGCCTGACGCGGCCGTCGGCAAGGACGTCGATGGCCGTCTCGCCGCGCTCGCCGCGGCAGGCCACCCGCTCATCCGGCTCGAGGTCGGCGACAGGCTGGATCTGGGAGGCGAGTTCGTTCGCTGGGAGGCGGCCACGGCGCTGGCCTGCGCCGTGCTCGGGATCGACCCCTTCGACCAGCCGAACGTCGAAGAGGCCAAGGCTCACACTCGGGCCGTGCTGGCCGAGTTCGAATCCGGCAAGGGGGCGCCCGCCGGCTCGGACCTCGTCTCCGCGGCCGACGACAAGGCCCTCGCGGCCGCCCTCGCCGGGGCGCTCCCCAGGCTTGCCGCCGACGGCTACGTCTCGATCCAGGCCTACATCGCCCAGACCTCCGAGCGCGACGCGGCCCTGAGGACCATCCGGACCCTCTTCCGCGATCGCACCCACCGGGCCACGACGACCGGCTACGGACCCCGCTTCCTCCATTCCACCGGGCAGCTGCACAAGGGCGGCAAGCCCAACGGCTGGTTCCTGCAGCTCGTCTGCGAGCACCCGGACGATCGCTCGATCCCCGGCAAGGACTACACCTTCGGCCAGCTCATCGACGCCCAGGCGATCGGCGACGCTCACACGCTGGCCGCGCACAACCTGCCCGTTCTGCGCATCAACCTGGGTTCGGATCCGCTGGCCGGCCTGGCCGCGCTTGAGCGAGCGGCGGCTGCGGCCCTCGCGGAGGCGTGACGATGGAGCTCGGTTTCGTAGGGCTGGGCAAGATGGGCGCCAACATGGTCCGGCGCCTCCTCCGCGACGAACACCGCATCGTGGCCTACAACCGCACCGCGGAGAAGACGAAGGAGATCATGACCGAGGGCGCCGAGGGCGCCTTCTCATTGGCCGAGCTGATCTCCGGGCTGGACAAGCCGCGGGCGATCTGGGTGATGGTTCCCTCCGGCGACGCCACCGAATCGATGATCGACGAGCTGCTCAAGGTCATGGAGCCCGGCGACACGATCGTCGACGGCGGCAACTCCAACTTCCACGACTCCGTCCGGCGGCACCAGAAGGTCAAGGCCGCAGGCCTCGACTTCGTGGACGCCGGCGTCTCGGGCGGCGTCTGGGGCCTGCAGATCGGCTACTGCCTGATGGTCGGCGGCGAGCCCGAGCCGGTGAAGCGCCTGGAGCCGGTGTTCCGCGCTCTCGCCCCAGAGGACGGCTACCTGCACGTCGGCGGCCCCGGCGCGGGCCACTACGTCAAGATGATCCACAACGGCATCGAGTACGGGCTGATGCAGAGCTACGCCGAGGGTTTCGAGATCCTGCACGCCTCGGACTACGAGCTGAACCTGGCCGCGATCGCCGGGCTGTGGAACCACGGCTCGGTAGTCCGCTCCTGGCTCCTGGAACTGGCCGCCGACGCCCTCTCCAAAGACCAGGATTTCAAGCAGCTCAGGGATTGGGTTGCGGACTCGGGCGAGGGCCGCTGGACCGTCCAGGAGGCGATCGATCGCGACGTCCCGGCGCCGGTCATCACCCTGGCCCTGCAGACCCGCTTCCGCTCCCGCCAGGACGAGAGCTACGGGGCCAAGCTGCTGGCCGCGCTGCGCAATGAGTTCGGCGGCCACGCCGTCAAGGCCGATCCAAGTTGAGCACCCAGCCGTGAGCAGCCAGCGAGGGTCGGGCTCGCCCGACCAGGCCCGAACCGCACGACAACTGCGGGAGGCGCACTCTACGCGCCGCCGCCGGCGGCCGGAGGCCGCGGACAACCCGCTCCGGTCCGGGCTGCGGCTGGAGCGCGTGCCGGATCCGTGCGCCTTCGTGCTGCTCGGCGCCACGGGAGACCTGGCCCACCGCAAGGTCATGCCGGCCATCTATCAGCTGTGGCGCTCGAACCTGCTGCCGGCCGAGTTCAGCCTGGTCGCCGTCGCCCGGCGGCCCTACACCGACGAGACGTTCCGCGATGAGGTCCACGCCTCGCTGGTGCAGCACTCTCGCATCCAGCCGATCGACGAGACGGTCTGGGCCGAGCTGGCCCAGCGGATCACCTACCACCAGCTCGACTTCGGGGACGACCCCGGCTTCGACCGCCTGGGTGCCCACCTGGACGAGTTGGACGCCTCCCGCGGCACGGCCGGCAACCGGCTGTTCTACCTGGCCGTCCAACCCTCGCAGGTGACCGAGATCATCCGCCAGGTCGGCCGCACGGGCATGGACCACGAGACGCGCGGCGGCGGCTGGCGGCGGGTCGTCATCGAGAAGCCCTTCGGCCGCGACTCCCAATCGGCCCGCCACCTGAACCACGAGGTGGGCCGCGTTCTGCGCGAGTCGCAGGTCTACCGCATCGACCACTACCTGGGCAAGGAGACCGTCCGGAACCTGATGGTCTTCCGCTTCGGAAACGGCATCTTCGAGCCGGTCTGGAATCGCAGCTATGTGGACCATGTTCAGATCACGGTCGCCGAATCGATCGGGGTGGAGGGGCGCGGCGCCTTCTACGAGGAGACCGGCGCTGCTCGGGATATCCTGCAGAACCACCTTCTCCAGTTGCTCTCTCTGGTGGCCATGGAGCCGCCCACTTCGTTCGAGGCAGACGCGCTGCGCGACCAGAAGGTGGAGATCCTGCGAGCCATCACGGCGCCCGACACGGACGCCGTCCGGCACTCCATCGTCCGGGGCCAGTACGGGGCCGGCTGGGTGGCCGCCACGGCCGCGCCGGGCTACCGCGAGGAGCCAGAAGTGGACCCGCAGTCAGAGACCGAGACGTACGTCGCCGGCCGCTTCACCATCGACGACTGGCGCTGGAGCGGCGTCCCCTTCTACCTGCGCGCCGGCAAGCGGCTCCCGGAGCGGGCGACGGAGATCGCGGTCCAGTTCAAGGAAGTCCCGCTGCGGCTCTTCCGCGAGGCGAGCGGCGACCCGGCCCCGAACGTCCTGGCGATGCGCATCCAGCCGGACGAAGGGATCATGTTGCGCTTCGCCGCCAAAGTGCCGGGCCTGGGACTGGACGTGCGGACGGTGAACATGGACTTCGGCTACGGGACCTCGTTCGTGGCCGATTCCCCGGACGCCTACGAGACGCTGATCCTGGACGCGCTGCTCGGCGACGCCTCGCTCTTTACCAGGGCCGACGAGGTGGAGGCGGCCTGGGGGATCGTCACGCCGATCATCGAAGGCTGGGCCGCGATGCCCGCGCCGAACTTCCCCAACTACGCCGCCGGGACGTGGGGTCCCCAGGCGGCCGACGAGCTGATGACGCGCGAGGGACGGCGGTGGCGCAGGATCTGAGCCGCGCCCCCGTCGTCCACTCCGTGGCCGAGATCGAGCGGCAGCTGGCCGCGGCCTGGTCGACGGGGAGAGCCGCCTGGGCCGGCGGCGACGAGGCGCGCGTCACCGCCCGCTCCAGCGTCTCGAACCTGGTGGTGATCGCCGGCCGGCCGGAGACGGCCCAGCGCTGTGCGGCGGTCATCGCGGCGACCGCCGGTCGCCACCCGTCGAGGTCGCTGATCCTGGGCACCGTCGACCCGGACGGCCCGGCCGGGCTCGAGGCCTGGGTGGAGACGCTGGAGGTGTCCTCATCGTCGGGTCAGTCGCGGGCCGGCACCGAGACGGTCTACGTCACGGCCCATGGCGAGACCGGGCGCCACCTGGCCTCGGTCATCGTGCCCCTGCTGGTCCGCGACCTGCCGGTGGCCCTGTGGTGGCCCGGCGACGCGCAGTTCCACACCCACCGGGCCGACCGCCTGCTGGCGCTGGCCGACAGGCTGATCGTCGACGGGTCCGAGTGGGCGGGCGACGGGCTGGACCGTCTGGCGGGCATGGCAGCCGTGGCCGGCGAGACCGGCCTTCCGGTGGCCGACTTCGCCCTGCTGCGACAGGCCCGCTGGCGCGAGGCGCTGGCCTCGGTCTACGACCTGCCGGATCTGCGGCCGCACCTGCACTCCGTCCGCGCCGTTAGCGTCGAGTACGCCGTGGGCGGGGATCACCCGATCGGGCTGGCCAACATCGTCAGGCCCGTGTACCACGTGGCCTGGCTGGCCTCACGCCTGGGCATGAGCGTCGAGTCGCCGATGCGGCGTGAGGCCGACGGTCGCCTGGCGGCCGTCCTGCGGCAGGGCCAGCATCAGGTGGCCGCGGAGTGGCGCCCGGCCCCGTCCGGGCTGGGCTCGGGCTCCACCGTCCGAGTGGAGATAGTCTCGCGGCGGGCGGGCGCGGAGCTGTCCGGCATCGTCACCGCCGACGATCACACGGTCAGTGTGACCGTCAACGACCGCGGCCGCGAGCGCGTCCGCCGCGTCTACGCCGCCCCCCGGCTGGACGAGGTGGAACTGCTGGCGCGGGCGATGGACGACAGAGCCGGGGCCCGCATCCCGGCCGCGACCCTGGCCACGGCCGGCCGCCTGCTGGCGACGGGGGATGCGACCCGCTCGGTGGGTCAGGAGGGCGAGCGATGACCGAGCCATGGGCCGGGACCGGGATCGACGGCATGCCGGCACCCAACCGCGGCGAGCCGGAGCTGATAGTCGCGGCCGATCCCGCCGCGGCCGCCCAGACGGCTGCGGAGCTGATCGCGGCCGCCCTCATCGCGGCGGTCGAGCGGCGCGGCCGGGCCGACTTCTGCACCACCGGCGGCAGCACGCCGGTCCCCATCTACCGGCTGCTGGCCGCATCGCCGCTGTGCGAAACCATTCCCTGGCCGCGCGTCCACGTCTGGTGGGGCGACGACCGTTTCGTCCCGCGCGGCCACCCCGACTCGAACGTGACCGCCCTCGACGGAGTGCTGCTGGGCGGTGACGCAGCTGAGCGCGGCGGGGCCCCGCTGCCGGCGGCCAACATCCATCCGTTCCCCAACGCCGATGCCCTGGCCGAGGGCCGCGACAACGCCTGGAGCGCGGCCCGATATGCCGAGGAGATGGCGGCCGAGCTGCCTCGCAACGCCGACAACTGGCCCGTCTTCGACCTGATACTGGTCGGCGTCGGCGAAGATGCCCACCTGCTGTCGGTCTTCCCCGATTCTCCAGCCCTCGATTCCACGGCCTGGACGATGGGCCTTCCCGCCCCGACCCACGTCGGGCCACACCTGCCGCGGGTGACGGTCAATCCGCGCCTCCTGGAGGCGGGGCCGGTGCTGGTCGCGACCTGGGGGGCGGGCAAAGCCCAGGCCCTGGGCCACGTCTTCGGCCAAGCACGCGACGAACGCCGCTGGCCGGCCCAGCGGACGCGGCGCCACGGCGCGGTCTGGATCGTCGACGAGGCCGCGGCAGCCAGGATCCCTCAGCCCCGTCGCGACTAGCCGGCCGGCCGCAAGTGCGGCGCCCGGCCGCTACGGGTAGTCGTGCCTCGCGCGGACGCCCACAGGCAGGCGCCGGGCCCGAGCGGCTCGACCGCGCCCGATCTCGTCGGTCACGCCGGCCCGCACGGCTCGCGCGGCCAGCTCGGCCCTGTTCGCGGCCTGCAGCTTCTCGGCCACGTTCTTGAGGTGGAACTTGACGGTGTTCTCGCTGATACCCATCTCGGTCGCGATCTCGCGGTTGCGCAGGCCCTCCGTCACCAGGCCCAGCACTTCGAGCTCCCGCTCGGTCAGCTTCTGCAGATCGCCCGAGTCGCCGCCTGAGTCGATCGGGAAGCCACCCTCGACCCGCCGGTCGCGGGACCGCATCGCGGCCGGCGACTCGCCGCGGGCGACGTCTTCCAGCATGGCGCGCAGGCGAGGCGCCTCCAGCGTCGGCGGCAAGCGACCCTGCGCTCCGGCCTTGATGGCCCGGAACAGATCTGCCTCTTCGCGGCTCACGGTCAGCACCACGATGGCGACATCGTCCGAAGGCTTCCTCGCGGCGGCCGCTATCGGGCCGGATACCGGCATCCGCACGTTGACCAGCACGTCGGCAGGCGATTCCGCCTCGACCAGCTCGACGGCGCGGTCGTTTGCGCCCGACGGGTCCGCCACCTCGTGGCCCCAGGCCAGGAGCAGCGACGCGACCCCGTCGCGGAACAGCGCGTGATCGTCCACGAGGACCTTCTTCATGCCCGGAGTGTGCTCCCGAATAGACCCGAGCGGACGAATGGACCGCCTGGCGCGATGCCGTGTCCCGGACACCGATCCGCTGGGCCGCGGACCGGGGCCAGATGTGTCGTACCGGCCGATCGGATCGGTTGACGCAGGCGGCGCGCGACGGGATAGTCGTAACGACATGGTCGCCACGAAGCAAGCCAACCCGAACCCGAATCAGGCCGAACCGGTCGGGGGACCCTCCGGGGCGTCCGACCTCACGGCCGAGCAGGCGGCCCGGCGGATCGCCCGCCTCTTTCCGGAGGTCTATCGGCGATACCACTGGGCTCAGAAGGTCCGGGGCGGCGATCTTCCCGCCACCCGCCGTGGGCTGGGGGTGCTGCAGCACCTCGCCGCCAGCGGCCCGTTGACGGTCGGCGAGCAGGCGGAGCACCTGGGCCTGCGACGCAACTCCGTCTCGGAGCTGCTGCAGCGCCTGGAGGCCAAGGGTCTCGTGGCCCGCATCCGCGACGAGCGGGACGAGCGGCGAGTTCTGGTCTGGCTGACCGAGGCGGGGCGAGACGTCGCCTCCCGCGTGGGCCAGATCCTCGCTCCGGACCTGCTGACCGAGTCGCTGGCTGCCCTGTCACCGGCCGAGCGGGCCATCGTCGTCCGCGGCTTCGAACTGCTCGCGTCGGCCGAGTTCGACCGTGCCACCAACCCGACACCGAAGGAGGAGCGCAATGCTCGCCCAGACAAGCTGTGAGTCCTGCGGCATGCCGCTGGCAGGGGCGCAGGATCACGCCCTGGAAGACGCGTCCATCCCCTACTGCCGCCACTGCGCCCCGGATGGGACACTGCCCGCGCCGGAGGAGCGCCTCGAGCGCTTCACCCAGTGGATGATGAGCCAGGAAGGCCTCGACCACGACGCCGCGCGGGTCAAGGCTCTGGCGTACCTCAAGACGATGCCGGCCTGGAAGGACCGGCTCTAGCGACGATAGGCCGGGTGGTTGTCGGAGGCGCCCGGGGGCGCGACCGACTGCCGCCCGGCCCCTATCATCTCCTCTAGCGCGACCCCGGGACAGGCAGAGGAGGATCGGCGGATGCCGCAGCTGGACATAGTCGGTTGGATCATCGTCGGCTTCCTGGCCGGCTGGCTGTCCGGCGAGATAGTCGACAAGGGCGGCCCCACGGGCTGCCTGCCGAACATCGCCGTCGGCATCCTGGGTGGAATTCTGGGTGGCTGGTTCGCCACCGAGCAGATGCACATGAGCCCGGCCAGCGGCTTCGTCGGAGCGCTGATAGTGGCCCTGCTGGGCGCGATCGTCATCAGGCTGATCCTCGACGCCCTGGACGACGGGCACAAGGGCAGGCGGCGACGGCGCTGAGCCGGGCGCCGGCTCGCCCCACGGGACGGTCCAACGCAACGACGGGCGAGCGCCGAGGCTACCTGGCGCGGTAGGATGCGCGGACGGCGCGGGCCCAGCGTTCCAAGGAGGCGACGATGACCAGCAAGGGCAGCGAGACACCTGAGTCCCCAGGGCAGGCCGACTCGCCGCCGAAGCCGGCGCCCGAGAAGCCCTACTCCCCCGGCCTGGCCGGGATCATCGCCGCCGAGACGGCAATCGGCTACGTCGACGGCGCCCACGGCCGGCTTCTCTACCGCGGCTATCCCATCGGGCAGCTGGTCGAGCGCGGCACCTACGGCCGCGTGGCCGAGATGCTGTGGACCGGCGAGTGGCGCAAGAGTGCCCGCCTGGTCCCGGGCGAGGTCCCGGAACCGGTCATGTGCGCCCTGCGCGAACTGCCCTCCCACACCCACCCCATGGATGCGCTGCGGACCGCCGTCTCGGTCTGGGGGGCGTGGCGCCGGCCGCACTGGCCGCCCACGGTCGATCAGGCACGCGAGTTGACCGCCTTCGCCCCCTCCGCACTGGCCGCTTTCCACCGCCTCCGCCAGGGGCTCGATCCGGTCAAGCCGAACCAGAAGCTCTCTCTGGCGGGTGGCTTCCTGCAGCAGCTCTCCGGTGAGGACCCCGATCCGGCCGCCGAGCGAGCCCTGGATGCGTACTTCATCGTCGGCGCCGAGCACAGCCTGAACGCTTCGACGTTCACCTGCCGCGTCATCATCTCCACGCGTTCGGACCTGGCCAGCGCCGTCTGCGGCGCCATCGGCTGCCTCAAGGGCCCGCTGCACGGTGGCGCGCCGGCGGAGGTCGTCAGCCAGCTGCATGAGATCGGTTCGCCGGAGCGGGCCGAGAAGTGGGTCCGTGAGGCCATCGCCCGGGGCGATCGGATCATGGGCTTCGGCCATCGGGTCTACCGCGCCTACGACCCCCGCGCCGCCGCGTTGCGCAAGGTCGCCGAGGGGATGGCCGATATGGCCGACTGGCTCGACACCGCCGTCAAGGTGGAGGACGTCGTCCTGCGGACTCTGGGCGAGTTGAAGCCGGGCCGCGTCATCAAGACCAACGTCGAGTACTACGCGGCCGCCGTGCTCCAGGGAGTGGGCCTGCCGCCCGACCTCTTCCCGCCCACCTTCGCCCTGGCTCGAATGGCCGGCTGGAGCGCCCACGCCATCGAACAGGCCTCCGCGGACAAGCTGATCCGGCCCGACGCCAGGTACGTCGGCCCGCCCGAAACCGAGGTTCCGGTCCTCTGAGCGAGGGCCCCTGGACCCGTCCGAAGCCGGCTGGGCGGCGCTGCGCAAGCCCGCCATTTGCGCCGTCAAGGCCCAGTCGAGGTATCTTGTTGCGCGCACGCCCGTCGTGAGAACCGGGCAGCGGAGGAGAAACAGCCGGTGAACGACTCTAGTTGGCGCAGCCTGTCGGCAATCCTGGGCGTGGCATGCGTGATCCTCATCATCGCCGCGGGTGCCCTGCTGGCCACCAACCCCGCGAGCGAGACGCCCCTTCCGACCGGCTCCTTCGCCAGCGGAGAGCCCTCGGGCGATGTCCCCTCCGGCGACTCGTCGCAGCCGGCCGGCCCCTCGAGTTCCATCTTGCCGGGCGCCTCGCTCACGCCGCCGCCGAATGCGCCGATCGCCCAGGTAACCTTCAGCAACCTGATGCTCGACATGACCGACGTCGAGACGACGGCCACCCCGAGGGTGATCACCTTCATCACAGACGGTTTCGGTCCGGTCGGCATCACCATCCTGAAGTACACCTCGGCCACGGTTCGCGTCTGCGTCAGCATCGACAACTCCAAGGCCGACTGCCGCAAGGGCGGCAAGATCAACTTCAAGGGCGCCTACACGGACACGGCCCATTCGATCTGGAGGGTCGAGCTGTCGGCCGTCGGGCACACCACGCCGACGGTAGACCTGGCGCTCTCATGGCCTTCCAACAGCCCCAGCATCACCCTGACCCAGGGCCGCTTCCAGGGCAGCACGAGCCCCGGCGTGGCCGAGGCGCTGAACGGCTTCTCCGCCACCTTCAAGACCCGCAGCGCCGGCAACGCCGGCCTCTCGGCATCCTGGACGGCAGTCAGTGCCAAGGCCTCCGTCACGCTGGCCGACGTAACGGTCAGCCCGGCCGTGGCCCTCGACGAGAAGCAGTACGACAACGCGACGAATCTCGGCACGCCGGGCTACGGCGCTCCGGTCAGCGCGTCGCGTTTCTACAAGATCTCGCTGCGCAACCTCTCGCCGGACAACCTCCGTCCGGATCTGCGGGCGGTCATCACCTTCCCGTAGAGAGGCCGGGGCTCAGCTCCGCGTAACCAGCCCCATGGCCCGGGCTCGGAATCCCGTCCAGACACCCGCCCTGACGTAGATGTCGTCCTCGACGACGGCCAGCGCGGCCGCTTCGTCCGGCGCTCGCACCACGAGCAGTGAGCCGCTCATGTCCGAGTAGGCGCCGGCCATGACGATCGTCCCGCTCGCCAGCAGTTCACCGATCCGGGCCAGATGCTCGGCTCGGACGGCCGGCCGGCGCTCTGCCGCATCCGGGGCATAGTCGGCCTCCACCGCCCAAACGCTCTCGACGGCAAGGCCCGCTGGTATCTCGCCCGCCACGTCCACCTCCCGCTGGAGCTCAGTCGGCCGGCTGCTCGCCGGGCACGACAGTCTGGATGTCCTGGTCGCCGACGCCATCTTCGGCGGCCGGCTCGGCCGGCTCGGCCGGTTCGGCCGATCTGGCGGTCCGGGTGGCTGCAGCGGCCGCAGGCGGCGCGCCTTCATCCAGCGCCAGGGGGCCGGGCAGCTCGATCACCTTGTCGGCCAGGGCGTCGTAGCGATTCGAGCAGGCCAGGTAGACGA
>CAZFLI010000003.1:13379-35201 GCA_964519845.1 uncultured Anaerolineaceae bacterium
TCGATCACCTTGTCGGCCAGGGCGTCGTAGCGATTCGAGCAGGCCAGGTAGACGACCTGGAAATCGGCCGACAGCTCCCGCAGCAGCAGGGCCGCCCGGGCGGCCCGCTGGTCGTCGAAAGTCACGAACGGGTCGTCCAGGATCAAGGGCGGCTTGCGGCCGTGCGTCACCAGTCTCACCAGCCCCATCCGAGCCACCAGGTACACCTGGTCGATCGTGCCTTTGCTCAGGCGCGAGGCGGAGATCCAGTCCTCTCGCTCCGGCGCCCAGATGTCGATCTCGAGCGAGCGATCGTCGATCTGCACCTTGCGGTAGCGGCCGCCGGTCACGCGAGCGAGGTCGTTGGCCACGTACTGCTCCAGGAAGCGCGTGGCTTCCTTCATGGTCCCGCGCTCGGCCTCATCGATTGCCGCCAGGGTAGCCTCGTAGATGCGGAGGCGGCGGCGCAGGACATCGAGCTGGTCGTGCCAGCTGCGCAGACGCTCGGCCTCGCCGGCCACCTGCTCGGCATCAACCGGGTTGGCGTCCACTCGGGCCGTGGCCGCAGCCTCGGCATTGCGGGCAACCTCGATCGCTTCCTGCTGCTGGCGCAGCTGGGCCTCCAGCTTCTCCCGCGCTCGGGCATCGGTGGCGGCCGGCCCGAGAGCCCCGAGCGCCGCCTTCTTCTGCTCCATCTCCAGGGCCGCCTGGTCCCGCAACGCGCCGGCGTCGGTATCGCCCTGGCCGGCCAGCAGCGCGCCGACCTGGACCTCGAGGGTGGCGAGGTCCTGGCGACGCTGCTGCTCATTGACCAACAGCAACTCCGCGGCGGTGACGTCCGGGACGCCCAACTCGCGCAGGATGTTCTGCACCCCCGACTGGGCGACGCGCAGTCCTTCCTCGGTCCCCACCCTGGTCTGACGCCGCAGGGCTCGCTCGCGGTCGCGGGCCACGTTGGCCCGCCGCGTGTCCACCGTCTCGAGCCGCCGCTGCCAGACCAGGTAGAGAAGAGCCGCCACGACGATCACGAGCGCCAGGCCGACAAGGAGGGCGGACGTGGACCCGGTCACGAGCGCCATGGCAATCGTCGCCACGGCCATGACGACGATGAGGCCGGTGGCCAGGACCCAGGGCAGGCTACTCGGCACCGGCTCATCCGGCTCCATCTCCGGGCCCGGTTCCTCGCGCATGGTCTCCTGCAAGACCTGGACCCGGCTCTGCAGGGTCCGCATCCGGTCCAGGGCGTCGCGCAGGTCGGAGATGGATCTCTCCGGCATCGATTGCAGCGCCACCAGTCGGGCCTTCGCCTCGGCCGCCTGACGGTAGCGCTCCCAGCGCTCCACGACGGCGGCCAGTTCGGAGCGCAGTCGATCGGCCTGGCGGATCTTCTCCAGCAGATTGCGATTCTCGGCGAAACCCTGCTCGGCCAGCTGCCGGGCGGCGCGCGCCTCGGCGAGCGCCTGGCGGTCACTTTCCAGCTTGACCAGCGCCGCTTCTCCGGCCTGCAGTGCCGCCTCCGCGCGAGCGACCGCTTCCTCGGCAGTCTTGAGCCGGCCGGGGTTCTTGTCGCCGCGCGACTTGAGCGCCTTGATGGCCTCCTCCAGGCGCGCCTTGGCACGTGAGCTGCCCTTGTCGCCGCCGCCGATGCTTCCCTGCAGCCGGTCGCGCAGGGCGCCTTCGTCGCGATCGAGATCCTCCATCTCCTGGTGGCGGATGGAGGCTGTAGAGCGGAAGAAGGCCTCGTTGGGAATGCCGGTCAGATCCGCCATGACCTGGTCGGCGCGAGCCGGATCGGTGATCGTCTCGCCTGCGTAGCGCAAGGAAACAACGCCCTTGGCGCCGCGGAACTCCTTCTCGAGCACGCCCTCGTGGCGGACCTTGCCGCCCGGGCCCTCTTCGTCCTCCTCCACGATGAAGTCGACCCGAGTCAGCGAACGGCCCCCCTCGCCGCTGCCCCAGCTGCGCAGAGCGTCCAGCTCGGCGGCCGTGGCGGTCGCCTTGCGGAAGAGCGCCAGCTCGATGCCGCGCTGGATCGTCGACTTCCCGGCCTCGTTAGGACCGCGGATGATGGTGAAGCCCGGGGCGAGATCCAGGTCCAGTTCGCGGTGACGGCCCAGATCCTTCAGGACGATGCGAGTGATTCTCATGCCGGCCGGCTCATCACAGCGTCACGTGGCGGCCTTCGAGCAGGTGTCGCCCGAGGCGCAACACGTCTCGAAGGTCATCCAGTTCCCGGTCCGCCTCGCCGCCGGCCTCGCCCGACTGCGCCTTCTCCAGGTGCTCGATCTTGCCGGTGACGTCGCGCAGGAAGGCTCCCAGGACCGTGTCCGGCGGCGGAACGGGGCCCTCCGCGGCAGCCGGGATCGACTCGTCTCGGATGCGCAACTTCAGGAACGACGGGGCGAGAGCCCGTTCGACTTCCTCCAGGTCTATGTCCATCGTGTCCGGCAGGAAGCCGCGCAATCGCGCGTCCAGGACCAGATTGGCGTCAGCGTGGGCCGCCAGCTGTTCGATCAGGGCCGGCTGGGTGCCGACGGCGGCCAGGTCCAGCTCGACCCTCTCGTGCCTCGTCTGGCCCACCCGCTTGGCCTGGATCTTCACCTCGTGCCGGCTTCCGCCCTTGTCGTCCAGGGATACGAGCAGCACCTGCCCGGCACCATCTTGGTCGACGGCGACCGGCTCGGGCGCGCCGGAGTAGGCGTAGGTAACGTTGCCGGCTCGGCCTTCCACGGCCGAGTGCCAGTGGCCCAGGGCCAGGTAGTCGAGGCCGGTTCGCGAGATCTCCTCCTCGGTGAAGACGACTTCGTCGGCATCCGTCTTGCCGGGGATGGCCAGCGCGCCGTGGGCCAGCCCGATGCGCCAGGTTGCCCGGCGGTCCATTCGGGCGTCGAAGCCCTCGAAGGGGCTCTTGGGGGCCCGCCTGGTGGAGAAGACCCGGCCGTGCACCACCGCGTCCAGCGAGGGCAGCCAGATGTTGGCCTGCTCGGGCGTCAGGACGGCGATCCACTCGTGGCTCGTGCGGCCCATCGCCGCCAGGTCGTAGGAGCGGTAGATGGATGAGCCGTCGTAGACGTCGTGGGTGCCGGGGATGATCACCGTGCGGATCGAGGCATTCGCCAGACGCGCCAGCTCGGCGGCCACTCGCTCGACTGAACGGCGGGGCTGGGTGTTCGAGTCGAACAGGTCGCCGGCGATCAGAACCAGATCCACCTCCTCCACGATGGCCAGGTCCACGGTCACCCGAAAGGCGGTGAACTGGCGCTCCCGCAGCACGGCCGCACGCTCGCCCAGGTCGGTATGCCTCGCCCCCAGATGGACGTCGGCTGTGTGGAGAAGGCGAAGCATCCGGTTGTGGCTCCCAGGGTGGGGCGGCGTGGTTTCGGAGGTGGCGCCGGCCGAGCGGGCAACCTCGGCCACGGCCCCCGTTCAGTCACAGGGATTGTGCCAGGTTCGGAGGCCAAATGGCGGGGGTTCGAAAGTCCAATCGATGCCGGGCGGGTGGGCCATGTCCCGGCGCCCGGATCAACGCACGGATGAGCGGCCGGGTCATGGTATCCTCCCCGCCTTGCCGGTGCGTCCCAGCAAGCCGCCGGTGCCTCGCACCAGCCGGAGCGGCCGTCCCGCTTCGGGCGGCAGCGCGGATCGAGCCCCGTCTTCGGGCCACGACCACCTCTTCCCGGGATCGCCGGCCTGGGTATCTGCGCCTCCCGGAGGTCAATCGTGGCTTACGTCGACAGAACGCTCACCTGCCTGGACTGCGGCTCCGAGTTCGTCCACTCGGCCGACGACCAGGCCTACTACGCGCAGAAGGGCTTCGCCTCCGATCCGAAGCGATGCCCGGCCTGCCGGGCCAGCCGGCGCCAGATGCGCGACTCGGATACCGGCGGTCACGCGGCCCTGGGCGTGCCGGGCGCCCCGCGCGAGTACTTCGCCGCGATCTGCTCGCGCTGCGGCAACCAGGCCCAGGTGCCGTTCAAGCCCCGCATGGACCGGCCCGTGTACTGCTCGGACTGCTACCGCGAGGTCCACGCCCAGGGCGCCTGACGGCGCGCCACTCGCCAAAGAGAAAGCGGCGGTCGCCTTCCGGCGACCGCCGCTTCTATGTCTCGCGGGAAGCGCTAGCTCTTTGAGACAGTCCAGTCCATGTAGGCCCCGTAGGCCGCCACGGCACCGCCGCCAACGAGGAGCACATCGGCAATCCACATGCCGATCGGGGCGCCATCGATGCCCCGGTTCATCTGCATGAGAACGGTCAGAGCCGCGAGGACAAGGGCCGCCACGGCCAAGCCCAACACGATCTGCACGACCGGCATGGGCCACGTGATGGTGGTGCTGGAGTTCTTGAGGTAGATCACGACGATGAGGGCGATGGCCGCGAGGAGGGCGAGGATCGCCATCAGGCCAGCATTGCCCCAGGTGAAGTAGTTGACGCTGGGGCAGATTGCTCCGTAGCTGCCCAGATCGCCGCACGGATTAACCGAGGCCAGCACCTGGCCGACCAGCCAGCCGAGCGCGACGCCAACGGCGCCCAGCCCGATCAGCTTCTCGTTCTGCGTGAGTTTGGCGAGAATCTCGTTCACCGGGATTGAGCCTCCTTCTCCAATGGCCGGGGACGCTCCAGACGAGCGGCCGGATGCAAGTCGCTCCCTCGGCCACCATGACGGTTTCGCGGGGCCGATGAGTCCGAGAGGCAATCTACACCCCGATTCGGCAGTTCGCTACCCGTAAATCACACCTCGGCTCTCTGTCCCGGAGAGTGCGCGGCCGTCTGAGCGGCCGTCTGAGCGGCCGCTCAGTTCTTTCCGGAGCCCGTGCCGCGCTTGCGCCGGCTCCTGGAAGAGCCGGACTTGGTGGCCGTGGGGTTGGGGGGCGGCTCGCCCGCCGCAGGCTCAGCCGATGCGGCCGCCACCCTCGTCGTCTCGGTTGCGAGTGGGGCGACGCCGGGCTCGAACGGGGCCCGGTCGTTGCCCCCGCCGGCACGAGAAGCCGGCGTAGCGGGTGCGGCCGCGACTGCCCGCACCGGGGCGGCCTCGCGCCGGGGGCCCCGACGATCGGCGCTCAGCCGCTCTTCGGCCCGGTGGATCGCGAACTCCAGGTCGGACGAAGCCGTGGGACTCGACCAGCCGATAGCCAGCCTCAACTGGACGGTGGCCGACGCAAGCCCGGGCTCGCATACGGCGCGCACTCGTTCCACGTAGTTGATGGCCTGGATCTCGTCCGTCTCAGACAGCAGCACCGCGAAACGCCCCCGGCCGATCCGGGCGACCCAGTCTGAGGAGCGGGCCCCCCGAAGCAGGGCATCGGCGACGACCGGCAGCAGCCGCAGGACCGGCTCCTCGCCAGGTCGATCGGCCGGCTGCTCCAGGCCCTCGACCTCCACCAGAACGATGGTCACAGGGCGGCGATAGCGAAGCAGTCTGGCGTTCTCGGTCTCGACGATCCGGCCCCACGAGTCAGGGCTCTCGAGGCGGGCCAATCCATCGCGCTCCAACTCCCCGCGCTCGAACCCCCCGCCGGAAGCCGGCTGCGACCAGCGGGCCGGCAGCGCAAGCCCGTCGGCTCCGCCGTCGCCGCGGCCACGGTCTTCCGGAGGCAGGGCGAGCTCCGCCGGCCTGGAAAGGAACTCCGCCAGATCCGGGGGGAGCGTCTCCGTCATCGGGGCTGCGGCGGCTCGCCCCGCGCGGCTGGCTCCGATGAAGGGCAACATCTGCAAGGTCGCCGGAACGGAGACGATCGGCCGCGGCTGCTGGTCCGGCGCGTACAGGGCTCGGCGCCGTGGGCCCGATTCAGCAGCGCGCGAATCGGGACTCAGCAGGTCAAGGACAGACCTGAGGAAGCGCGGGGCCCTGAGCGTGAAGTCGTCCGCCCTGGCCACCAACACGATCAGGGCGAGGTTGATCACGACGCTGGCTACGAGTATCCCGACCAGCAAGGCTACGGGCACGTGGGCCCCCGGCTGCGGCTCCTCCGGCTCGGAGTGTACGTCGTCACCCGCGGCCCGAGAACCCCGGCCGCACCTTCTCGGGGCAGGCTCCGTTGCCGGCCGTCACCGGCGTCTGCCGGCGCTGGAGGGCTCCCGGGGACCGCCCATTTCTGCTAGAATAGAGGCCACTCCCGAGACAATGCCGTATGCGAGTGCCCACGGATTCGGCAGCCGGTGGTCGCGCCGCGACCGCTCGCTCAGGCATCACTCCCCGATCGGGACGTGGAGGAGGAACCATGGCCCGGCCCGTCCGGTCGACGCTCTCCCCGGCTCCGCTTCGGCCGGCCAAGTCGCACCTCATCGAGGACTACAACGCGCGAACGAACGTCGTGCGCTGCGACTGCGGCTGGTCCGGCAACGCCGACGAGTTTGCCGTCCACCGGCGTGCCGTGGGTGCGTCCAGCCCGTCCTGACGGAGGCTCGCGGCTCCTTGCCGCCCGACACCGCTCACCCCCTCGCCACCTACGAAGACCTCGGCTACCGCGACGTCTTCTGGTCTGCCCGCCGCTATGAGGACGCCTGCGACCGCATCGCGCTGCGCGCCTTGCTGCCCGCCGGTGGGGCCCGGTTGATCGAGGTCGGTGCGGGCTTCGGACGGCTGGCAGATGAGTACGCCGCCTTCGACCAGGTCGTTCTTCTCGACTCGTCCGACGTCCATGTCGAGGCCGCTCGCGAGGCGCTGGCGGCCGACGCCCGCTACTCGGTCGTTCTGGGCGACGCCCAGGAACTGCCCTACCCCGATGACTCCTTCGACGTGGCCGTATGCGTCCGCGTCATGCACCACTTCGCCGACCCCGCGCCGTTGATCGCCGAGCTGGGACGGGTCGTGCGCCCGGGCGGAACGGTCGTCCTGGAGTACGCCAACAAGCGCAATCTCAAGGCCATCGCCCGCCGGCTGCTGGGCCGGCAGGGCTGGTCGCCGTTCGAGACCGGCTCGGTCGAGTACAAGCCATTCCACTTCGACCATTCGCCGGTCGAGGTCAGGCGCGCCCTCCGGCGCGCGGGGCTGCAAATGGAGGCGATGCGCGCGGCATCCCTCTTCCGCGTCCCGGCCCTGGCTCGACGCGTGCCACCGAATGCTCTGGCCGCCGTCGAGGCCCGCCTCCAGGCTCCGCTCGGTTCGATCACGCCCGGGCCCTCCGTCTTCGTGCGTGCCCGGCGCGTGGGTGGATCGTCGGCCGTCCCTCGCTCCGAAGGGGCGCTCCCGATTCTCGGTACACTGCGCCGGTAAGGAGGCAGGATCACCAGGACAAACGTGCCATCCAAGGCGCCCGGCACCGCCCAGCCCAACCGGACCGCCGACGGCGCCCACCCGGCCGGGCCGATCCGTACGCGAGAGCAGCGGCTGGCGCTTCTGCGGCCGCTCCTGGCGCAGCGGATCCTGGTGCTCGACGGCGCCACCGGCACCCAGATCCAGGGCTTCGGCCTGTCCGAGGCTGACTTCCGCGGCGATCGCTTCCGGGACCACCCCTGCGACCTGAAGGGCAACAGCGACGTGCTGGCCCTGACCCGCCCGGATGTCGTGCGGGCAATTCACGACGCCTACCTGGCAGCCGGGGCGGACTTCATCACCACCGACACCTTCACCGCCACGCGTATCGCCCAGGCGGACTACGGCCTGGCGGACGCGGCCGCCGAGATCCATCTCGCTGCCGCCCGCATCGCTCGCCAGGCAGCGGACGCAGCCGAGGCCGGCGAGCCGGACCGGCCCCGCTTCGTGGTGGGCTCGCTGGGTCCCACCAACAAGACGGCTTCCATCTCGCCCGACGTGGCCGATCCGGCCGCCCGCAACGTCACCTTCGAGGAGCTGGTCGAGGCCTATGCCGAAGCCGCCCGGGGCCTGGTCGGCGGCGGCTCGGACCTGCTGATGATCGAGACCGCCTTCGACGTCCTCAACGCCCGGGCGGCCATCTACGCCGTGGAGGGCGTGTTCGAAGAACTGGGCGTCCGCCTTCCGCTCTGGATCTCCGGCACCATCACCGACGTTTCGGGACGCACGCTTTCGGGCCACACCGTGGAGGCGTTCTGGAACTCCGTGCGCCACGCCGAGCCGCTGATCGCCGGGCTCAACTGCGCTCTCGGCGCTCGCCAGCTGTGGCCCCACGTGGAAGAGCTGTCGGGGCTGGCCGGCACGTTCACCGCCGCCCATCCCAACGCCGGCCTGCCAAACGAGATGGGCGGCTACGACGAGACGCCGGAGACGATGGCCGGGGTGATCGGCGGCTTCGCCGAAGCGGGACTGGTCAACGTCGTGGGGGGCTGCTGCGGCACCGGACCCGCCCACATCGCCGCCCTCGTCGAGGCGGTCCGCGGCCTGCCTCCCCGCCAGGTCCCCGAGCCGCCACCCGCCCTGCGGCTGGCCGGCCTGGAGCCGCTCGACATCGGACCCGGCAGCCTGTTCGCCAATATCGGCGAGCGGGCCAACGTGGCCGGGTCGCGGGCCTTCGCCCGCCTCATCGTGGCCGGCGACTTCGACGGAGCGCTCGAGATCGCCCGCCGCCAGGTGGAGGCAGGCGCCCAGGCCATCGACATCAACATGGACGAGGCCCTGCTGGACTCCGAAGCAGCCATGGTCCGGTTCCTGCGCCTGGTCGCCTCCGAGCCCGCCGTGGCCCGCGTTCCGATTGTCGTGGACAGCTCGAAGTGGTCCGTCATCGAGGCGGGCCTGCGGAACATCGGTGGCAAGCCGCTGGTCAACTCCATTTCGCTCAAGGAGGGCGAGGCCGAGTTCCTGGCCCGCGCCCGGCTGGCCCGACGCTACGGGGCGGCCGTCATCGTCATGGCCTTCGACGAGAAGGGCCAGGCCGACACGGTCGAGCGGAGGCTCGAGATATGCCGGCGCGCCTACCGCCTCCTGACCGAGCAGGCCGGCTTCCCGCCGAACGAGATCGTCTTCGACCCCAACGTCTTCGCCATCGGGACCGGCATCGAAGAGCACGCCGGCTATGCCACGGCCTACTTCGAGGCCGTGCGCCGCATCAAGGCCGAGATGCCCGGAGTGCACGTCAGCGGCGGCGTCAGCAACGTCTCCTTCTCATTCCGCGGTAACGACACGGTGCGCGAGGCGATCCACGCCGTCTTCCTGTACCACGCCGTGGCCGCCGGCATGGACATGGGAATCGTCAACCCCGCCGCCCTGACGGTCTATTCCGAGATACCTGCGGAACTGCGGGACCGCGTGGAGGACGTGGTCCTGGACCGCCGGCCGGACGCCACCGACCGGCTGCTCGAGGTAGCCCCGCGCTACGCCGGTGAGACTGCCAGGCGCGAGGCGAATCCGGCCTGGCGCTCGCTGCCGGTCGAAGAGCGCCTGAAGCACGCGCTGATCGAGGGTATCGACACCTTCGTCGTAGGGGACGCCGAGGAGGCGCGCCGGGCAGCCGCCCACCCCATCGACGTCATAGAGGGTCCGCTGATGGCCGGCCTCGACGCGGTCGGCGACCTCTTCTCGGCCGGCAAGATGTTCCTGCCCCAGGTCGTGCGCAGCGCTCGGGTCATGAAGAAGGCGGTGGCCCATCTCGTGCCCTACATCGAGGCCGAAAAGGCGGCTCTGGGAGACGCCCGCCCGCGGGGACGGATCCTGCTGGCCACGGTCAAGGGCGACGTTCACGACATCGGCAAGAACATCGTGGGCGTAGTGCTGGCCTGCAACAACTACGAGATCGTGGACCTCGGGGTCATGGTTCCGGCACCCCTGATCATCGCCGAAGCGCGCGCCAGGGAGGTGGACGCGGTCGGCCTGTCCGGGTTGATCACGCCATCGCTGGAAGAGATGGCCCTCGTCGCCGGCGAGCTGGAGCGCGAAGGCTTCGCCGTCCCGCTGCTGATCGGCGGCGCCACCACGTCGCGCGCCCATACGGCGGTCAAGATCGCGCCGCGCTACTCGGGGCCGGTTGTCCACGTGCTGGACGCCTCTCGGGCCGTCGGGGTCGCCGGCGAACTGCTCGGCGCCGGGGCCGCGGCTTTCGTCGAGGCCGTTCGAAACGAACAGGAGGGCATCCGGGCCGAACGGGCCGAACGGGCCGAACGCCTGCCGCTGATCTCGGTCGAGGCCGCTCGCGCCAACCCAATGCCGGTCGATTTCTCGGTGCCGGCCCCCCGGCCGACCTTCCTCGGCGTGCGGTCCTTCGACCCGTGGCCGCTCGACGAGCTGGTCGACTGGATCGACTGGTCGCCCTTCTTCCACGCCTGGGAGCTGAAGGGAACCTATCCCTCCATCCTCGACGACCCGCGAGTCGGCGGACAGGCCTCCCGGCTGCTCGCGGATGGCCGCCGGATCCTGGACCGGATCGTGCGCGAACGGCTCCTGGAAGCCAGGGCGGTCGTCGGCTTCTGGCCGGCCAATTCGCTGGCCGACGACATCGAGTTGTACGGGGATGAGAAGCGCGGCAGCGTTGCCGGCGTCGTCCACACCCTGCGCCAGCAGATGAAGAAGCAGCCCGGGCGGCCCAACCAGGCCCTGGCCGATTTCGTTGCGCCGCGCTCCGGCGGGAGTCTCGACTTCCTGGGGGGCTTTGCGGTGACGGCCGGCATCGGCTCCGTCGAACTGGCGTCGGCATGGGCGGCCGACCAGGACGACTACGGCTCCATCATGGTCAAGGCCCTGGCGGATCGACTGGTGGAGGCGCTGGCCGAGCAGATGCACGAGCGAGTCCGCCGCGAGCTGTGGGGCTACGCCCCCGGCGAGGCGCTGGACAAGCCGCAGATGATCGCCGAGGAGTATCAAGGCATCAGACCGGCGCCGGGCTACCCCGCTTGCCCGGACCACACGGAGAAGGCGACCCTGTTCGCGTTGCTCGACGCCGAGGCGCGGGCCGGGATCAGCCTGACTGAGTCGTTCGCTATGCTCCCGCCGGCGTCGATCTCCGGCTACTACTTCTGGCGCCCCGAGGCCCACTACTTTGGCCTGGGACGGATAGGCCGCGACCAGCTCGCCGACTACGCCGACCGCAAGGGCTGGTCGGCCGAGGAGGCGCGGCGCTGGCTGGCCCCCAATCTGGACGGCGAATAGCCCGGGTCCCGGAGGGCCGAATGGACCGGGCGAATTCTGACGTCGTTCGCTACTATTCGCCCACCACAAGACCCGCCGGAGACCCCTGCCGATGCCTGTCGCGCCGCCGATCGACGCCGCCGAGCCAAGAACCGCGCCCGACGACTCCATCCCGGCGGGACACGCCCCGGCCCTGCGCGTGTTGCGAGCTCTCTCTCCGGTCCCCGTCGCGCACCCGACCATGCCCTCCGCGCCTACGGCGCGCATTCACTGGATCGGCGGCTTCGTCCACTTGCGCCACCCGGCTGACCTGTACGCGGAGATCGCCGACGGATCCTCCGACCTGGTCGTGGTGGACGCTCGCTTCCGCGAGGCCTACGCCCGGGAGCACCTGCCGGGCGCGCTGAACCTGCCCCTGCGCGACCTGACGGCCGAGAACGTGGCGGCCCTCTCGCGCCACTCGCTCTACGTGGTCTACTGCTGGGACGACAGTTGCCGCGCCTCAGGCAAGGTGGCCGGCCGGATGCGGAGCCTGGGCTTCAAGGTCAACGAGCTTCACGGCGGCCTGCAGGCCTGGAAGAAGCAGGGCTACCCGACAGAGCGGCGGTGAGTCCGCACTCCCTCCGCCCGGGGCGCTCTGCGCCCCATCCGGACCGCCAACCTTCGCCCATGCAGGCCGCATCGCCGGTGGTCCCGAGCCGGGGCCGCATCGGCAACCTCCTCCTGCGCCCATCGGTGCGGGCCGCCGTCTGCCTGGCAGGCATCCTGGCCGGCGCCACGTGGCTGCGCCTTTCGCCGATCACCTACGACAACCCCTTCGTCTACCACCCCGACGAATGGGCGACCGCGAAACCGGCTCTGTACGTGGCCGCGACCGGTGATCTGAACCCCCACCTCTTCATCTACCCCAGCTTCGTGCCCTACGCCGAGGCGGCCGTGACGGAGGTAGTCCACGCCGTCAGCGGCCGGCCCATGGGAACTCCGGCGCCCACGGGCTACGCGGGACTGCCCGCTCGCAGCGTCTCGGACTTCGATGCGCTGCTCTACCCCTACGTGGCCTGGGGCAGGCGCCTGGTGGCCACGCTGGGCGTGCTGACAGCACTCCTGGTGGCCCTGGCCGGCCGGGCCGCGGTCCGGCGCGGGCAGCCGGGGCGGGCCTGGTTGGCGGGGTTGGCGGGCGCCGGGTTCGTCGCCCTGGCCGTCCTGCCGCTGGACCACTCACGCTACCTGACGACCGACGTGCCGTCCGGCTTCTGGACGGCCGCGGTGATGGCGGCCACGCTGGCGTCGCTCTCGCGCCCCCCGGGCAGGACCGCCGACCGGTTGCTCATCCTGGCCTGCTTCCTGGCCGGCCTGGCCGGCTCGACCAAGTACAACGCCGCCACGGTGGCCGTCGTGCCCGCCCTCGCCTACCTGGCGCGAGCCGGCTCGCTGCGGGCTCTGCCGGGCTGGCTGCGGGGGGTCATTCTGTCTCCGATGCCGGCCCTTATGGCCCTGGCCGCGGTCGCCGGCTTCGTCGTCGCCACTCCATACGCGGTCCTCGATACCGGCGCGGTCGTGGCCGCCGTGTCGGACCAGGCCAACCACTACGGCGTGGCCGGCCATCTGGGCGCGCAGGGAGATTCGGCCCAGTACTACGTCGGCTACCTGTGGAAGACGGGCTTCGGGCCGGTCCTGTCGTCTCTGGCGCTGGCCGGTATCGCCTGGGCGTTTGTGCGCCGCAGCGCGGCGGATCTGATCACGGTCGCCTTCACGGTCGCGTACTTCGTGTTCGTTTCGCTGCCGACGGCGCGCTTCGAGCGGAACCTCATGCCGCTCGTCCCGTTTGTGGCCTTGCTGGCCGGCCGATTCGCCGCCGACGCCGCCCTGGCTCTGGCCGACCGGATCCGGCCCCACTCGAGGCCGCTGGCAGGCGTCGCCGCGGCCGGCCTGGTCGCCCTTCTCGCCCTGCAGCCCCTGGCCGCCGCGATCGACGACACGCAGAGGGCCGGCCTGCCGGACACACGCACGATCGCCCGGCAATGGATCGGCGCCAATCTGCCCGACGGCTCGACCATCGTCCGCGAGAGCTACACTCCCCAGCCGGACACGCGCCGCTACCGGGTCGGCTTCCTGACGACCCTCTCGAACCACGATCTGGCCTGGTATCGGGATCAAGGGTTCCGCTACGCGATCGTGAGCGACCGCGAGTACTTCCGCTACTCGGCACCGGGCCACGAGCGCGAGGCGGCCTTCTACCAGGAGCTGCTGTCTCTGCCGGTGGTCTTCTCGATCCAGGGCTCCGCGACGGCGCAGGGGCCGCGCATCGACATCGTCGACCTGCAGTTGGACCCATGAGCGCAGCGGGACCGGCACGCCGCTAGAATCGACCCCATCAGCAGCGGGAGGTCGGGATTGGGCGAAGGGCGCACGGTTGACGGGGCCGTCTCGGCCGGCGTCGACTCGGTGGTCGTGCTCGACTTCGGTAGCCAGTACAGTCAGCTGATCGCCCGGCGGATCCGCGAGCTGCACGTCTACTCGGAGCTGCTCCCCTTCGATACGCCCTGGAGCGAGATCGCCGCTCGCCGGCCGGTGGCGGTGATTCTCTCCGGCGGGCCGGCCAGCGTCTACGAAGCAGGCTCGCCCCATCCCGATCCGGCGATCTGGACGTCGGGGGTCCCGCTCTTGGGGATCTGCTACGGCCTGCACCTGATGGCCCAGGCGCTGGGCGGCGAGGTCGTCTCCTTCGCCCGCAAGGAGTTCGGGCCGGCCGTCGTCGCCGTCGCCGGAGCCGACGGGCTGTTCGAGGGCCTTGAACTCGAGCAGTCGGTCTGGATGAGCCATGGAGATTCGATCGAGTGCCTGCCCGACGGCTTCCGTTCCACCGCTCGCACCGACTCGACCCCCTACGCTGCCGTCGGCGACCCGGACCGCCGCATGTACGGCATCCAGTTCCACCCCGAGGTCGTTCACACGCCCAACGGGCGGCGGATCCTGCGCAACTTCGTCCTGGGCATCGCCGGGGCCCGCCCCGACTGGACCCCGGCCAACTTCGTCGCCTCAACCGTGGAGGAGATCCGGCACCGCGTCGACGAACACAGTGCGGCGACGGGCACGGACGGCAAGGTGCTGTGCGCTCTCTCGGGGGGAGTGGACTCGGCCGTCGCGGCCACGCTCGTCCATCGCGCCGTCGGCGACCGCCTGATCTGCGTCCACGTCGACCACGGCCTGATGCGCAAGAACGAGACGCAACTGCTGCATGACGCCTTCGACAAGCTGGGCGTGCGGTTCATCGTCGTCGACGCCCGCGAGCGCTTCCTGGCTAAGCTGGCGGGCGTGACGGATCCCGAGGAGAAGCGCCACATTATCGGCGCCGAGTTCATCCGCGTCTTCGAGGAGGAGGCCGGCAAGATCGGCCGGATCGACTTCCTCACCCAGGGCACGCTCTATCCGGACGTCATCGAATCGGCGACATCGAAGAGCGAGAAGTCGGCCGCCAAGATCAAGAGCCACCACAACGTCGGCGGCCTGCCCGACGACATCCAGTTCCAGCTCATCGAGCCGCTGCGCTTCCTGTTCAAGGATGAGGTACGCGCGGTCGGCACCGAGCTGGGTCTCCCGGACTCGATGGTCCAGCGCCAGCCTTTCCCGGGCCCGGGACTGGCCATTCGGATCGTCGGCGAGGTCACCGCGGAGCGGCTGGATACGCTGCGCGAGGCCGACTGGATCGTCATCGACGAGATCAAGGCAGCCGGGCTGTACCGCAGCGTCTGGCAGTCGTTCGCACTCCTGACGCCCGTCCGGTCCGTCGGCGTCATGGGCGACGGCCGGACCTACGCCAACCTGGTGGCCATTCGGGCGGTCACCTCGGAAGACGGCATGACGGCCGATTGGGCCAAGCTGCCCTACGAGGTGCTGGGCCGGATAAGCGCCCGCATCGTCAACGAGGTGCCGGGCGTCAATCGCGTCGTCTACGACATCAGCTCCAAGCCGCCGGCGACGATCGAGTGGGAGTGAGCCGGGAGGACGGCCTGGGCGCCTTGCCTGATGCGGCAAATGCATGGCCTGCGCCATCCGCCGACAGTCCCACCGCTCTCGACGAATGGACTCCTTCTGGACCGCGGCCCGGCGCGCCAGCATAGTATCGATCTACTCGAACTGAGGAGAACGATGCAGCGCGTCCTGGGCACTCTGGCGGCCTTTGCCGGCTGGATGAGTCTCCTGGTGAGCGCGGCCGCGGGTCTGCTGTCCAGCCAGGTCCTGGGGCTCAGCTACACCGAAGGGCCGCTGCCTCCGTCTTCCGTGCACGGGCTCCCAGAGGTCGTCGTCCTGTGGATCCTGGTCGGGGCGGCGGTGCTGGCCCTGCTGCCGGTCGGAGCGGCCATCGTCTCCCAGAAACCGAGCAGGTCCCTGTACGTCGCTGCGGCAACCCTGGCCGTTGCCGGCCTGGCCCTGCTGCCCGACGAGTTGGGCCGCGTCCACGCCATGGCGCTGATCCCCGGCGCAGCGGCCTTCGCCGCCGCGGGCTATCTGCTGCGGGAATCGACCGCCGGGGCCGCAGAGGCCGTGCCGGCCGCCGCAGAGGCCGTCCCGGCCCCGGTCGAGGCCCCCGCCGCCGAGGCGGCCGCCCAGCCGGGCTCCGCCCCTGCGATGACTGCTTCGCCGCCGCAGCCGTCCGCGCCCGCCCCGGCGCGGTCCCGGGCGCGGCGCGGAGCCGTCCAGGTATGCCCATGGTGCTCGACCGTGCACCGGGCCAGGGCGGCGACGTGCGAAACCTGCGGGGCCGCGCTCGCGGCCAGCCCCGGAGTCCTGGATGAAGCCATCCCGGGCGTAACGGTCGTATCGCCGGAACTGCGCGACTACGCCATCAGAGTGGCGGCGCCGGCCAAGAAGAAGGAGCGGGTCAGCCTGCTGGCGATGCTGATGGGCAACGCCAAGGACGAACGGATCATGGAGCCGTCGCCCTCCATCGCCGACGACGACGCCTTCCGACCACCCAGCGAAGACGTCAAGCGCGAGATGGCGCGTCTGGAGGCCGAGATCGCCGCCACGGCCGCGATGCGCGAGATCGCGCTGCACCAGTTGCCGCCGGCCCCCGACGACCGGCCCGGCGATTCGCAGGCGGATGCCTCCGGCCCGCCCAGCTAGACCCGAGGCGCGGGCAGGCGTCGCCCTGCGACCCCAGATTCGACGGCCTCGCTAGACTCAGCGAATGCGCGAGTTGTTCCGTGAGTTCGCGGACGAGATGCAGCGACGCCGAACCGAGCGGGAAGACCGCTCGGAGGCAGCCGCGGAGGAGGACAAGGTGGCCCCAGTGCGACCCGGCTCAGGCGACGGACCCGACGACAACAACTTCCGCGGCAGGCCGGTCGTCCGCCGGCGATCCGACGGAGGTTCGCCCCAGGTGGCGGTCGGCCGCCTCTGGGTCATTCTGGGCGTGCTCGTCTTCGCCGTGCTCCCGGTCGTGGCGACACTGCTGGCCCTCTTCGTCGGCCTCTGGACCGACTCCATCTGGTATGACAGCGTCGGCTACTCGAGCGTCTTCTGGACTCGCTTCTGGTCGCAGATAGGCCTCTTCGCCCTGGGTGCCGGGGCGGCCTTCGCCTTCCTGTGGCTCAACCTCTGGCTGTGCGGAAAGCTGATCCCCAGCAGCAAGTTGGGCCGCTTCTCGCTGGACGCTATGCTCGACCGGCTTCACTTCGAACCGTACGCCGGGGGCCGGTACGGCTCCGACGAGCGCATCCGCTTCGAGGGCCAGTCGATCGAGATCGAGAACCTGGGCCGCCCGGTCTTCTGGATCGCGATCGCGATCTCGGTCCTGGTCGCCATCGGTCTGGGCATCACGGTGGCCGGCGGTTGGGAGACGGTCCAGCTGTACCTGCACCGCGTGTCGTTCGGCCAGGCGGATCCCGCCTTTGGCAAGGACGCCGGCTTCTTCATCTTCGAACTGCCCTTCTTCCGACTCCTCCAATCGACGCTCGGCGATCTCTTCTTCCTATCCATGCTGCTCGTCGGCCTGCGCTATCTGGCCGCAATCCTGTCGGGCGCCTCGATGCCCACCCTGGCCCGGGCCCACTTCGGAGCGCTGGCCTTCGCCTTCCTGATCACCATCGCCGTCGGCCTTCAGCTCGACCGCTACGGGCTGGTCTACAGCGACCAGAGCGGCATCTTCCAGGGCGTCAGCTACACCGACGAGCACGCTCGCTTCCTCTCCCTCAATGTCATGACGATCCTGGCCGCCCTCGCCGGGGCCCTCTTCCTGGCCTTCTGCATCACCCGTTGGTGGATCCCGCTGACCCTGACGGTGGCCTTCTGGATGAGCGCCTTCATCGTCCTGGGCTGGGCCTACCCCATGGTTATCCAGCGCCTGGCCGTCGAGCCGAACCAGCAGGGCCAGGAGGCCCCGTACATCCAGGACAACATCAACATGACCCGGCTCGCCTTCAGTCTGAACGGCTGGACGGCCGTGCCGTATGAGCCGCAGCAGTCGGTCACTCAGTCGTCGCTCGACTCGGCCAAGGTGACGGTCCAGAATCTGAGGCTGTGGGACTACCGGCCGCTGCAGCCGACCCTCACCAACATGCAGCTGATCCGCAAGTACTACCAATTCGCCGACGTCGACACGGATCGCTACGTCTTCACCGACCCGGCCACCTGCGCGCCCAATCCCGCGCCGTGCGTCCGTCAGGTGATGCTGGCCGGTCGCGAGCTGAACCAGGAAGAGATTCGCAATCTCAGCAGCGACTCGAGCTGGGTCAACGAGCATCTCGTCTACAGCCACGGCATCGGCCTGGTGATGCTGCCGGTCAACGAGATGGTGGTCAACCAGCAGAACCAGAGCGCCGTGCCGAAGCTGGTCATCCAGGATCTCCCGCCCACCTCGGATGCCGGGGCGCCGGTGGTAACCGAGCCCCGCATCTACTTCGGAACCCAGGTCAACAACTACGTGGTCGTGGGAGGCTCCACCCCGGAGTTCGACTACCAGACCTCGTCGGACGCCGGCGAAGTGCACACGACCTGGGCAGGCACCACCGGCATCAAGCTGGACACGACCCTCACCAAGCTGCTCTTCGCCGCCCGCTTCGGCGACCTGAACCTGCTCATCAGCAACCAGGTCACCGGCGGCAGCCAGCTGCTCTTCCGCCGCTCCATCGAGGACCGGGTCGCGGAGATCGCGCCGTTCCTGCGCTACGACAAAGACCCGTACCTGGTGGTCCGAGCCGATGGGCACCTGGCCTACATCCTCGACGCCTTCACGACGACGGACCTCTACCCCAACGCCGACCCGCTCGATCCGACCCGGGAGGAGACCTCCAACTGGCTGGACGGCGGCCCGTTCAACTACATACGCAACAGCGTCAAGGTGGTGATGGACGCCTACGACGGCACCACCACCTTCTACGTGGCCGATCCCAGCGACCCGATCATCACCGCCTGGCAGGGCGTCTTCCCCGACCTCTTCCGCCCCATGACCGGCCTCGCCGACGACCTTCGAGCCCACCTCCGCTATCCCGAGAGCATGTTCAACGCCCAGACGTCGGTCTTCGAGAAGTACCACGTCACCGACCCTATCGTCTTCGCCCGCGGCGATGACCTGTGGCAGGTCGCCCGCAACGCCGGTTCGATCAACAAGGGCATCGACCAGCTGCCGCTCGAGGCCTACTACGTCCAGATGGAGATCCCCGGCACGACCCAGGAAGGCGCTTCCGAGTTCCTGCTGCTCCAGCCCATGGTCCCGACCAACCGGCCGAACATGATCGCCTGGGTGGCCGCGCACAACGATCCGGCGACCTACGGTCACGTCGACGTCTTCAACTTCCCCGGCAACTCGACGATCTACGGCCCGCTGCAGATGCAGTCTCTGGTCCAGGCCAACAAGGAGATCAGCAGGGACCTGACCCTGTGGAGCACGCAGGGCAGTACGGTCACCATGGGCAACCTGCTGGTCGTGCCGCTCCAGCAATCGATCCTCTACGTCCAGCCGGTGTACGTGCAGTCGGCCAACAACCCGCTGCCGGTGTTGCAGAAGGTGGTCGTTGCGAGCCCCGGCCAGGTCGTCTGGGGAGACACGCTCGAAGACGCTCTGAAGCAGCTCGTGTCGGGTGGCGGAGTCATTCCCGCGGCCTCGCCGACGCCGGGAACCAGTTCAGGGCCCACCCCGACGCCGGCCGTGTCTCCGACTCCCGGGTCGAGCATCCCCACCAACGCCACGGTCCAGGAGCTGATCGCGCTGGCCAACGAGCACTACGCGGCCGCCGAGCAGGCCCTCCGCGACGGCGATCTCGGCCGCTACCAGCAGGAACTCGAGCTGGTCGGCCAGATCCTGCAGCAGCTCGCGCAGGCGGCGGGTACACCCACTCCGTCCGGACAGTAGCCGGTGGCGGTGGCAGAGGCCGCCGGACGCGGCCGGTCGGCACGCCGATTCGGCCGGCCTCAGTGGCCGGCCCGCGTCGGGCGAGCAGGGCGCTTTGCCTTGCTCGATCGCCGTTCCACGCCGGTGGCCCTGCTGGGGTTTGTCGCTCGAGGCGGGATCGTCCTGATCCTGCTGCCCAGCGCAGTCCTGCCGTCGGTCCTGGGCATCGCCAGCATGACGGGCCTGCGAGCCTTCACCATCGCCGGGGCCCCAACGCCCTGGCTGGTCGAGGCCTCGATTGTGGTCGTCGCGGTGGCCATCGCCTGGTTGCTGCTGGCCGCGCTGGTCGGCTCGCTGACGGATGCCTGGCTGGTGGCAATGGTGCTGCGGCCGGGCCCTCCTGGAGAGCCGGTTCGCCTGCCCCTCCCGAATCGAGGGCTGACGGCCCGTCTGGTCGGGATCAGGATGCTGTGCCTGGTGCCGGTGGGTGCGGCCCTGGCGTGGGCCGTCACCCGGCTCTACGACGCCACCTATGCGCAACTGACGGCGCCCAACGATCTGGCCAGCCCGATGTTGCTGCGGGTTGCGCTGGCAGCCGGCGACGCCGTGGCGGTAGTCGTCGGCGTCTGGCTGGTAGCCGAGACGACCGCGGCCGTGGCGATCCGGCGCCAGATGCTGCTGGGTCGCGGCATCTGGCGCTCGCTGGCCGGAGCGGTGGAACAGATCGTCCGCCGGCCCGCCTCCACCCTCCTCACGGTGGTTGTCACGCACGCCGGCAGCGCTCTGACCATTGTGGCGTCGATGGCCGTCACGGCCGCCGTTTTCGACTGGTGCCGATCGGCCGCCCGGGCCGGTGAGCCGATCGCCGTCAGGCTGGGCATTGGAGAGCTGGCGACTACTCGCGACTTCAGGCCGCTGGCCTTCGGGGCTGCGTCGGTCGCGCTGGTGCTGGCCTGGGGCGCCGCCCTGGCCATCTCGGGAGCTGCCTCGGCCTGGCGCAACGCGGCCATGACCTACGAAGTCGACGACGCGATCTCCCATGACGGACGGGGGATGTAGGGGCGGCCCGCGATCGCTAACCTGAGGGCATAACGGGCTTCGCCGGCATGCCCCAGCGGAGGATCGAGACAGTGGACGTCATCGTTTGCGCCAGATGCTCCTCGCCGATCTCGCGCGGCGACCAGGTCTGCCCGCGCTGCGGCGCGAGGGTTAGCCTGATCGAGACCCCGGCGCCACAGCCCCCGACGGCCGAACCGGCGGCCGGCACGCCCTCGTCCGCCGGGCCCGTCAGAAGCGACCCGATCACCCAATGGCTGGCCTCGCTCTCGGCGCAACCCAGGAACGAGCTGGCGGCACTGGTGCTGACCGGCCTGGGCGGCAGTCTGGCGCTGATCGGCTTCCTTCTGCCCTGGGCCAACGACACCGGCCTGGCCATCGGCACGATGGGCGCGGGGGGCGAACAGCCTCAATCGGGCGCCTGGGCGTTCGACACGCCTGCCGGCTGGCCGCTCTTCCTGATCAGTCTGCTGCTGCTGGCTTGCGTCGCCGGCGGCGGCAGAGCCCAGGTGTTGATGCCGGGCCTGGCCTCGGCAATCGGCCGCCTGACCGAGATCGTGGTTCCACTGGCCCTGGGGAGCGGGCTGCTCGGGGTTGTGCTGTTGTACGTGACGCTGCCCTGGGGCCACGGCGGCGGCCTGATCGTTCTGGCCGTCGGCGCTTGCCTTCTCATCGCCGGCTCGCTGACCGCGCTGTTCTTCCCCTCGGCGACCAAGGAGGGCGACCGCCCCTAGTCGTATCGAGCGGGGGCGCCCTCCGTCACCCGGTGCCGCGTCCTTCCGTCTGACGGCCGAGCCGTCGGCGGCCGGCCGAGACCGGCCTGCTAGACTTCGAGACGATCCCGGCACCGGCGGCCGGCCGGGCCCAAGCGGAGAGGACCCCCGACTCGATGAACGATCCGGTTGGCGCCCTCGGGGGTGCGATGGGCGCCTTCTTCGAGAACTCCATCGTCCAGATGGCCATGTACGCCATCTTCGCGTACATGGTTCTGATGTGGATCGTGGCCGGCTTTTGGGCCTTCCGGGACATGCGAGACCGCAGCGAGAACCCGGCCCTGCCCTTCCTCGCCTCGGCCCTGGTCATCCTCTTCCTGCCGTTCTTCTTCCCCCTCGGCGTGATGATCTACCGTGTCGTCCGTCCGCCCGAGCGTCTGGGGGACGTGTACGAGCGCAACCTGGCACAGGAGGCAATGCTGGCCGAAGTCGAGGCGGTCAAGGCCTGCCCCGGCTGCGACCGGCGAGTCGACATCGAGTGGATCATCTGCCCCTGGTGCCGCTCCCGCCTGCAAAGGGTCTGCCCCAACTGCGAGCGCCTCGTCGGCCTCGATTGGTCGCTCTGCGCCTGGTGCGGCAAGGACTTCGAGCGGCCGGCCGAATCCGCACCCCAGCGCGCCGCTGCGCACCCCGCCCGCCATGAGCCGCTGCGATCCGGCGCCGCCCGCTACGGCGAAGCCGCCCCGAGCGATCGCGGCCGCTAGTCGGT
>CAZFLI010000004.1:0-30976 GCA_964519845.1 uncultured Anaerolineaceae bacterium
ATGCCGATGCCGCCGATGCGGGTCGGGGTGCCGGTGAAGTACTCGTCCACGAAGTCCTGGTTGAGGCCGACCGCCTCGAAGACCTGGGCGCCGTGGTAGCTCTGGATCGTGCTGATCCCCATCTTGGAGATGACCTTGACGATCCCCTTGGCGAGGGCCTTGATGTACTTCTTCTCCGCCTTCTCGGCGGGCCCGGGGATCATGCCCGCCCGGACCTGGTCGTGGACGGTCTCGAAGGCCAGGTACGGGTTGACGGCGCTGGCGCCGTAGCCGATCAGCAGGGCGAAGTGGTGCACCTCGCGCGGCTCGCCGGACTCGACGACCAGGCCGACCAGGGTGCGCGTCCCGGACCGGATCAGGTGGTGGTGGACGGCCGCCACAGCCAGGAGGGCCGGGATCGGGGCCTCCTGCTCGTTGTGGCCGCGGTCCGAGAGGATGATGATGGTGTGGCCCTCGGCGATGGCCTCCGAGGCCCGATCGCGGGCCTGCTCGATGGCCCGGCGCAGCCCCGCGCCGCCCTCGGCGACGGGATAGAGCATCGGCAGGGTGATCGTCCGGAAGCCGTGCGGGTCCGGGCTGCTGAGGTGGCGGATCTTCTCCAGCTCCTCGTTGGTCAGCACCGGCGAGGGCAACTCCAGCTGGTGGGCCGCCTGGGGCGCCGGCTCCAGGAGGTTGCCCTCCGGTCCCACGGCCATCTCGCTGGCGGTGATGATCTCCTCGCGAATGGCGTCGATGGGCGGGTTGGTCACCTGGGCGAACAGCTGCTTGAAGTACGAGTAGAGCAGCTGGGGACGTTCCGAGAGCACCGCCAGCGGCGTGTCGGTGCCCATTGAGCCGACCGGATCGGTGCCGGTCTGGGCCATGGCGTTGATCTGCATCCGAACGTCCTCGGCCGTGTAGCCGAAGACCTCCTGGCGGCGCAGGACGGTCTCGTGGTCCGGCTCGATAACCCGGGGCGGGGGAGGCAGCTGGGTGAGCCTGACCAGCCAGTCGCGCACCCACTGTTCATAGGGCTGCTCGGTGGCGACGCGCTGCTTCAACTCCTCGTCCGAGACGATGCGCTGCTCGGCGGTGTCCACCAGGAACATCCGGCCCGGCTGGAGGCGGCCCTTGGCCGCCACCTGGTCCGGGGCGATATCCAGGACTCCGGCCTCCGAGGCCATCACGGCCCGCCCGTCCTTGGTGACGTAGTAGCGGGCCGGCCGCAGGCCGTTGCGGTCGAGGGTGGCGCCGACGCGGATGCCGTCGGTGAAGGCGATCGATGCCGGCCCGTCCCAGGGCTCGGCCAGGCAGCTGTGGTATTCGTAGAAGGCGCGCTTCTCGGGCGACATCGACTCGTGGTGCTGCCATGGCTCGGGGACCAGCATCATCAGGCCGTGGGCCAGCGAGCGTCCGGACAGGTAGAGCAGCTCGAGCGTGTTGTCGAGCATGGCCGAGTCGGAGCCCTCCGTGTCGACGGCCGGCAGGACCTTCTTGAGATCGGCCCCGAAGAGCTTGGATACGAACTGCGACTGGCGGGCGTGCATCCAGTTGACGTTGCCGCGCAGGGTGTTGATCTCGCCGTTGTGCGAGATGTAGCGGTACGGGTGCGCCCGCGGCCACGACGGGAAGGTGTTGGTTGAGAAGCGCGAATGGACCATGGCGATGGCGCTCTCGACGCGCTCGTCGGCCAGGTCCGGGTAGAAGGTGCGCAGCTGAGAGGCGTTGAGCATCCCCTTGTAGACGATGGTCCGGCAGCTCAGCGAGGGGATGTAGAAGGCGCCGCGCGAGGGCAGCGCGGAGCGCGACGCGGCCTTCTCGGCCAGTCGCCGCACCACGTAGAGCTTGCGCTCGAAGGCCAGATCCTCGACCAGGCTCTCCGGGCGGTCGACGAAGACCTGGCGGATGTGCGGCTGACTGGCCCTGGCGCTCGTCCCCAGGCCCGAGTTGTCCGTCGGGACCTCACGCCAGCCCAGAATGCGCAGCCCTTCCTGCTCGGCGGCCTGCTCGAACAGCTTGGTGCTGGCGACCCGGCCGTCCTTGTCGGCCGGCAGGAAGATCATCCCGATGCCATAGCTGCCGCGGCCGCGGAGCTTGATCCCGATCTTCTCGGCCTGCTCGGCCAGGAATCGATGGGGGACCTGGAGGGTGATCCCCGCCCCGTCGCCGGTGTTCTTCTCGGAGCCGGTGGCGCCTCGATGCTCGAGGTTTACCAGGACCGTCAGGGCGTCGCGGACGATCGAGTGCGAAGGGCGGCCGGCGATGTCCACGACGAAGCCAAAGCCGCACGAATCGTGTTCGGCTCGGGGGTCGTATAGACCCTGGGCGGGTGGATTGCCGGTCTGCCTCAACTCCGTTCCATCCTCGTGATCGTCGCGCCTGATGATGCTCGGGCCTCCGCGTCGCGCGGGTGCGCCGCCAAGGGTTCCTGCTGCGCGCACAGGAGCCCCTGACCAGGCGGAAGGCCGAGTCTCCCCGAGGCCGACGTTGCGGTCAAGGTTACGTCAGTTGCGATTCGGGACGGCGTCGCAACCTTCGCGACGTGTCGGCGATCGCGCTAGACTTCCGACGCCTGCCCGAAGTCGAAGGCGGCGCGCAGAAGAGCTTCCAGGAGGTCCGAAGTTGTCGCCCCAATCGCGGCACGGTCGAGGATCGGCCGGTCGAAGGAGTCGCCATCGCCAGGAATCCGGGCGCCACGCGGCCGGCACCCCCGCCCAGATACCGGCTGCCCCGGACGTAACTCCGTCCCAGGTCGCTTCCCAGCCGCCGGAGGATGACCTTCCGGGCGAGGCAGGGATTCCGGCGACGGAGGAGGAGAGGCGAGGCAAGCCGGCGCCGCTCAAGAAGCGCAAGCGCCACGGCACGCTCTACCGCTGGGTCGCGGCCTACCTGCCGCTGCTGGCGATGCTGTTCGGGCTGCTGGCCGTGGTCTGGGTGTGGACCGTCGTGAACCCGCCCCCGCCCACGCCGGCCCAGCGCTGGCAGCAGATCGAGGACGCGTGGTCACCGGCCCGAGAACAGGCCCGCAGCAATCTGGGCGCCCACGGTGCGGATTTCACCGCCCAGCTGGCCGACTACAAAGCCTTCTACGACGCAACCAAGGGCTGGCTGGACGACGTCGAGGCCTACGACAAGTGGGTTGAATCCGACGATACGGGCGAGATCTCCTACTACCTGGCCCAGTTCCTGCGGGACGGCCACAACTACCTTGATCTGCTCGAGAAGGCCTACAGCGCCAAGACGCCGGAAGAGATCCTGACCATGGAGGAGACGCTGCCGGCGGCGGACCAGACCTGGGAGACGGATCGGGCCTTGCTCCGGGTGGCTCTTGGTCTGTCGGCCGTGCCCAAGGCTTCGGAGCTGCCGCTGCCTTCGGCCGTATGCATCCCGGTCTCGTCGGCCTCGCCGGGAGAGTCGGCCTCGCCGGGAGAGTCGGCCTCGCCGGGAGCCTCAGAGAGCCTCGGCCCGACGCTGCCGCCCTGTCCCGTCGTGACGGCCTCGCCGGGAGAGTCGGCCTCGCCGGGAGAGTCGGCCTCGCCGGGAGAGTCGGCCTCGCCCAGCTGAACCGGGGCCGCCCCGGCGCTACGCAGCCTGCCCTTCGCGAGTCAGCGAACCTCGCTGACCGACCAGACGCGCTCCATGACGTACTTGCCGTCGCGGCTCGGATCGAGCAGGTTCGGCTGCGCCCCGTAGGCGACGACGTACGGGTGCAGCCTGAACTGCACCAGCCGCGTTCCGGAGAAGGTGGCCTCGACGACGACGCCCTCCATCGTCTCCTGGCTCCAGTTCTGGTCGAAGAAGAAGTTGCCGTGGCTGCCGATGGCGAACCGCGGACCGTTCGGGCCGGGCAGGATGGAGGCCCAGGAGGCCCAGTGCGTGCCGCTGCCAAGGATGTGGTCGGCGCCGCACTCGTACATTCGGGCCCGCAGGGCAACCTGGGACGCGGTGATGTCGTTGTGGTACTCGGGCCAGCCCCACTGGGGCATGGCAATGACAACGTCGGCGGTCTGGCGTGCCGCCTGCAGCGAGTCACACAGGTTCGCGTCGGTCATGGGCGCGACGCCCGGCGTGGTGGCAGTGGCGGACCGTGAGCCGTGAGTATCGTCCCAGCCCACGAAGGCGAACTTGACGCCTCGGACGTCCAGAACCGCCGGAGCCAGGGCGCCCTGGAGGGTCAGACCGGCCCCGGTGTGCTTGATGCCGGCCGCGTCCAGGTAGCGGATGGTCTGCCGCACGCCGTCCAGCCCGCCGTTGGTGATGTGATTGGAGCCCAGCGTCACGACGTCCACGCCGCCCTTGCCGGCCAGGAGCGTGACCGCCCGTGGGTCGATGGTGAAGATCATGCCGCCGTCGTGCTGGACCCAGTTCGCCAGCACCGGGCACTCGAAGTCGTTGGCGCCGATCTCAGCGTCGGAGATGAGGTCCGCCACCTTGCCGCCGGTCCGGCCGACGCGAACGTTGGGCACCAGCCAGCCGCCGTCGTGGGGCCCGGAATACTGGCTGTCCAGTCGGAAGCCGTGGTAGGTGGCCGTGCCGCCCGAGAGCGTCCAATCCCAGCCCTTCTTGTGGGTCACGGCCTCGTGGCTGAAGCCGCGGTCGGGGCAGGTGTCGCCGGTCGAGATGACGGTCCTGATGTCGGCCGCGTCGTATGCCGGGCCGGCTATGCCCGGCGCAGCCACTGCCTGCAGAGGGTAGGGCTGGGATCGATGGTTGGGGGCCCCGAAGAGGTCCGCCCCATCGATCGGCAGGACCTTGACCTGCGGGGCGACGAGCCCCGGCGGCAGCAGCGCCAGGGAGCCGGCCGGCAGTGAGCTGCCGGTGGAGCCGGAAGCCAGGATGGCCGGCGCGATCTCGCTCGCCGGCAGGCAGCTGGTGTCCGGACCCGGCACCAGGGCCGCTCCCTCCAGGGTCATCGAGATCACCTCGCATGGCACGAGCAGATCCCCGGCGGAGGCCGCCGAGAGGAGGCCGTCGGCGGTGACCCCAGCCCGTAGATCGTCGTAACGGGCGATCACGGCCAGCGCCAGGGAGGACGGCGAGGCGGTGGGCTGGGCCGTGGGCTCGGCCGTGAGGCTGGGGGGCGGCGCCCAGGGGGTGGGGCTCGGCGCGACTGAGGGCGCGGTGGTGGCCGTGCCCGGTCCGCAGGCGCCGGCCAGGACGGCGGCCAGGCCGAGGGCCCCCAGCAGCGACGGAGGGCGTCGCCGGCGACGCCTGTGCGCGGTCGACCCGCCAGGTCCAGGCATTGGCTCCCTCCCGTCCCGTCCCATGGGCGGATCGTAGCGCCGTCGAGCGGTCCGCGGCGGCCCGGTACCGGTGATGTGATCCAGAAGTACGGCTTGTGACGGTTGTGTGGACTCTGTACGGTTCGCGTCGCCTTCAGGCTGGAGGAATCGGCTTGGCCTGCCCGGGGGAGACGACGCAAGCCCGATGGAGACGCAGAGGAAATCTATGGCTTCCATGGCGGCCAACGAACTCGGTCCGATGCTCACCGCAAGCGAAGTGGCCGAGATGCTTCACCTGCATGTGAACACCGTGAAGCGTCTCGGGGATCGCGGCGAGTTGCCCTTCTATCGCGTCTGCAAGCGTGGCGATCGGCGCTTCCGCCTCGAAGACGTGATGGCCTTCCTGGCCCGCAACCGCTAGCCGCTCCGGGCCTCTAGGCGCGCGGCAAGCCCCGCAGCGCCGCCCCGAACAGCTCCACGCCCCGGGCTATCTCTTCGGCCGTGGCGTCGATCGGCGGCAGGAACCTGATCACGTTGTGGTGCATGCCGCAGTTGAGCACCAGCAGCCCCTGTTCGGCGGAGAGTCGCACCAGCGCCTCCCCGGCGGCCGTGTCCGGATCGCGCGTGGCGCGGTCCTTGACCATCTCCAGGCCCACCATCAGGCCCCGTCCCCGCACGTCGCCGATGCGTTCGTCCTGGGCCATTAGCTCCCGTAGCCCGGCCAGCAGCTCGTCGCCGCGGGCGGCCGCGTTGGCCACCAGATCCTGGCGGGCGATCGTCTCGAGAACGGCGATCCCGGCGGAGCATGAGACGGGGTTGCCCCCGAACGTGCTTCCGTGAGCTCCTACTCCCCAGCGCTCCTGGAGCTCGCGGCGGCTGACGATGGCGCCGATCGGCAGGCCGTTTGACAGCGCCTTGGCCACGCAGACCACGTCGGGGACGATGCCCGCGTGCTCGAAGGCCCACATCTTGCCGGTGCGAGCGACGCCCGACTGGATCTCGTCGCAGATGAGCAGGATGCCGTGCTCGTCGCACAGCGCCCGCAACTCACGCAGGAAGCTCACCGGGGCCGGGCTGAAGCCGCCCTCGCCCTGGATCGGCTCGATGATGATGGCCGCGACCGAGGTGGCCGGTATCTCGTGGGCGAACAGGGTTCGAAGCGCGCCCATGGCGCCGGCCGTGGCTGCCTCTTCGTCGTCCCCGAAGTACCGGTAGACGTTGGGGAAGGGGGTCAGGTAGACCGACGGCAGCAGGGGCTCGTAGCCCAGGCGGTAGTTGATGCTCGAACTGGTGATCGAGGCCGCGCCGAAGGTCCGGCCGTGGAAGGCGCCCCGGAAGGCGACGATGCCGGGCCGGCCGGTCACGCGCCGGGCCAGCTTGAGCGAGCCCTCGACGGCCTCCGCGCCGCTGTTGCCGAAGAAGACGGTGTCGAGCGGCTTGGGGCAAATCCCGGCCAGCATGTCGGCCAGCCGACCCACCGGCTCCAGGTAGCCCAGGGCGTTGCAGATGTGAAGCAGCTTGTCGGCCTGGTCCTTGATGGCCGCCGTCACGGCCGGGTGGTGGTGCCCGAGCGAGGTCGTGGCGATGCCGCAGGCGAAGTCGAGGTAGCCGCGGCCGGCCGAGTCGTAGAGGGTGTGGCCCTCGCCGCGCTCCCAGCTCTGCTCGTAGTAGCGTCCCAGAATGGGCGAGAGATGGGCCTTGGAGAGGGTGGCATAGTCGCCCCGGGCCGCCAGGGCCGTCTCCGGCGCGCCGCCCGAAGAGGCGGCGGATTGGGAGGCGGTGGGCTGGTCGCCGGTGCGGTCCATGTGGGGGCTCCTCGAAGACGCGATTCAACAGTCGGGCAAGACCCGGGGGTTGCCCGGAGTATAGGGGCGGGCGATGCGCCGCGCGGCTGCGCTCACTTCCGTCACCGCCGGCCGAATGACCCGAAAGTCCTACCTCGATGCGCCGAAAGTCCTGCTCGCGGCCTCCCGTTCCTGTAGGCTTTGGAGCCACGGAACGGTTCCGGGTGCTTCGCGGAGGCTCAACGGGGGGCGTCTGCGCGGGCCTGCGGAACCGGGGAGGCCCTGTGGAGCCACCTGCGGAGCGGAATCGTAGGCGACGTGGTCGCCGTTCAGGAGCTGTCGCGTGAGCGGACGAAGGGTTGGCTGACGCTGCTCTGCCCGGCTCGCGGCACCCTGGAGCGCGACCGAGCCCATCGCCACCGAATGCGCCAGTTGCGCACCTCAGAGCGACGGGCAAGCGTGGTGGAGCGCCGGGAGTCCTGGGCCGCCCGGCCGGGCGCCACGACGACCACCTCGCCGGTGGGCTGGACGAGGAATATCCAGATGTCCCAGGCCGTGTGACTGACAATCAGCCCGCCCAGCGGCAGGCCGGCGGCGTAGAGGGCGCACCAGTGGGCCCCGGCCACCCCGGCCGCGCCCACCAGGGTGAAGTTGCCCGACGTCACATGCACGGCCGAGTAGGTCGCGGCCGCCAGGGCCGCGCCGCGCCAGCGGCCGTAGCGGGCCATCAGCGCCTCCTGAACCAGCCCGCGCCAGAACAGCTCTTCGGCCGGGGCTATGACCGCCGCCAGCCGCAGCGCCGTCTCGCCCCTCGGTGCCAGGTCGCGCAGGGTGTAGATCTCGCCGATCTGGCGATCTCCGCCCGGGACGAAGCGGCGGGCGAACCGGTCGCCGAGCTTGAACGTGCCGTAGAGCACCGCCGCGGAGGCCAGGCCCAGGGCCATCTCGCGCCGACCGATGCGCGTCCGGCGCAGCGACGGATTGGCCAGCAGCGCCAGGCCGCCCAGCAGAAGGCCGGTCGCCGTCATGCGGGCCCAGAAGCGCCGTCGCGGGCCCCGGAACGTGGCCGCGAAGGCGGGCGCGGCCGCCGCCAACCCCAGGGCCAGGGCGGCGTCCATGCTCCTGCATCGACCGGGCCATCTCTTGTTCCGGTCGCACGGTCTCATCCGGGCAGGATCCTCGACGACAGCAATCCGACGACCAGCAGCGTACCGAAGGCCAGGTGCAGCCGCGCGGTCTGGACGTCGATCATGGCGATCGCTCGGGCCTGGCCGGCGGCTCCGAACTCGGCCGCCCGGACGACACGAGCCAGGAACGGCAGCGAGAACAGGGCGATGGCGACGCTGGGCGGCAGCCAGGCCAGAGCCAGCGCCACGGCCACGGCCACATATGCCCCGATCACCAGCGTGAGGTACGTGTAGTGGGCGAACTCCCGCCCCAGGCGGATCGACAGGGTCGAGATGCCGGCCCGGGTGTCGTCGCCGATGTCGCGCCATTCGTTGCCGTGGATGATCGCCCCCACGAGCAGACCGATCGGCGTCGCCAGGACCAGGGTCCGTGGATCGAAGGCGCCGGTGACGGCGTAGTAGGTGCCCACGACCATGAGCGGCCCCATCAGCAGCGACACCAGGGGCAATCCCAGGGAGCGGTACTTGAGCTGCAGCGGTGGCGCGGTGTAGGTGTACCCGACAACCAGGCCGACCAGCCCCAGGCCGAGCAGGACGGGCCCGCGCAGGGCCACCAGGTAGACGCCGATCGCGGCCGCGGCGGCGAACAGCGAGATGGCGAAGAGGTGGGCTGCCCGTTCGCTGATGCGGCCCTTGAGGATGGCGTGGCTGGCCCGCGGCGAGGTGATCTTGTCCACGCCCCGGCGCACGTCGAAGACCTCGTTGGTGACGTTCGCCCCCGAGTGGAGCAGCATGCCGGCGGCCAGGGCGGCCAGGAAAGGCAACCACTCGAACCTCGAATTGACCCAGGCCAGGGCCCCGCCGGCCGCGATCGGGATGGCGGAGGCCGTGTAGGCGAACGGCCGCACGATCTCGTAGGCGGCGGCCGCGGCGCGCCGCAGGCGCTCGACTGCTCCCAGCCGGCGGTCGTCGTCCAGCCCGAGGCGCTCCGTGTCCACGACCTGCGACTCCGGGCCGCGCTCGTCGAGCCTGCGGACGGGCAGCTGTCCGTACAGCCGCGCGGCGGCCATGATTTCCAGGACCTGGGCCTCCTCCTGGACCACCGGCTGCAGCAGCGGCAGCTCGAGCCCAGCGGCGGCGTGGAAGGCCTCGGCCCGTTCGGCCACGTCCTCGCGCGTGCCGCAGAGCATGAACGCGTCGAGGAGTTCGTCCGGGATCAGGCCGGCGGCCTCGTGGTACTCCTCGGCTCGCCAGGCGGCGGCGATGCGATCGCGCAGGTCCCGTTCGAAGCCGGCGCGGGCCAGCGAGACGTCGCCCAGGACGGACATCATGTAGATCACGAACGGTTCGCGTTTGGCCCGGTTCAGGGCCTCGCGGCGGGTTCGATCTGTCAGGGTGAGCAGATAGCCCGCGGTGTCGACCTCGACCGGATCGCGTCCGGCCGCTCGAGCCGAGGCGCGGAGCCGCTCCACTATGCCGCGCAACGAGGGGATCGACTCGCACGGCCGAGCCAGGTAGCCGTCGGCCGTCCGTCCGGCCATCTCCACGAACTCCTTTCGGTAGGCGGCCACGTAGAGGGGGATGCGGTGGACCGGCGGGAACATCGGCTGGATGGCCGGCAGCCCCGGGGCGGCCGGGGGGATGCGCTCGCCGGCCCAGAGGGCGCGCATCTGGCCGATCGCAGTCTCCACTCTGGGAACGGCCGAATCCGCGGAGTAGGGGATGCCCATCTGCCCCAGGCGCAGCGGAAGCCCCGTCCCCAGCCCCATGACGATGCGCTCGGGCAGGATCTCGTCCAGAGCCGATCCGGTCATGGCCAGCACCACCGGGTGCCGCGTGTAGGGGTTGACGGCGCCCAGGGCGACCAGGAACCGGCTTCGGTCGTCCGCCGCCAGGGCAGAGGCGATGGCCGCCCCGTAGGTTACGGCGTCCCGCTCAAAGTACGAGTCGTGGATCCAGACGCCCTCGAGGCCGGCATCGCGGGCCAGTCGGGCCCATTCGATCGTGTCCTGTATGTCGCCTCGGGCGGCCAGCCCGAGCCCCACCCTGCGCGCCAGTTCCCGCATCTCCGCTCCATTCTCGTGGTCTTGGGTGGCGGCAATCCTAAGGCACGGACTAAACATTCGTCCCGGTGCGGTTTGGCCGTCCCGGACGGCAGTCGAATGCACTAGGGTGAGGACGATGACGCTGCCCCAGCGAGACGACCCCTGGCACGGCCTCTCGGACGAGAGGTTGCGCTTCCTCGAGACTCACCAGGCCCGGGCCGTGGCGATTCCCGGCCGCTGCTGGCGGGATCTCGGCGACGCGGTGATGCTGTATTCGGCGCTGGAGCGGGATCCCTTCTTCAACCGGCTGGTGGCCGTGCGATGGCCGGAGGAATCGCGCGATTTCGACATCCGGCTGCGCGAGACGTGCGACTTGTTCACCTCGCTCGGCCGCTGGCCGCATGTGTGGGCGACTCCGGGGCTCAGCCGGCCGTCCGACCTCGTCGGCAGGCTGGTGGCCAACGGGTTCGTCGACCAGGGCGGCGGCTTCGAGATGGTGCTGGTGCGCGATCCGCTGGAACGGCCGCTGCCGCCGCTGCCCCCCGGCGCGATCCTCCAGCGGTGGAACTGCTCCCGGCCGGAGCAGCTTCAGACCCGGGCCGAGGCCATCGCGACCGTCCTCGAGGCGGCGTTCAGTATCCCCGAGCCTCGCCGGGCCAGCCTGCTGCGCGAGATCGGGTTGACCCTGGAGCGACCGAATTTCCACGCCTACATGGTCACCGTCGCGGGCGAGCCGGTGGCAACCGGCCAGCGCTACACCTTCGACGGCGCGAGCTACCTCTCTTCCATCGGCACGCGGCCGCAGTGGCGCGGCCTGGGCCTCGGCTCCCACATCACTCAACTCCTGGCCGCGGACTCGATCGAAGAGGGAGTGGACCTCATCTACCTGGGCGTCTATGCCGACAACCCACGAGCGGTGCAGCTGTACGAGCGCCTGGGATTTGCGATCCTGGGTGGCGAGTCGGCCGATCTGCTGAAGAGGCCGACAGGCTAGACTCGGCGGAGTCAGCGGAACGGCGGTTGGAGCGGTGAGCTGCAGCAGGGAGTTACATGCCTCAGACCAGCGAGCCTGTCATCTCTGTGTCCGACCTGGTCAAGTGCTACGGCGACGTAAGGGCCGTCGACGGGATCAACTTCGAGGTCGGACGCGGGGAGGTGTTCGGCATGCTCGGCCCAAACGGGGCCGGCAAGACAACCACGATCGAGATCTTGGAGGGACTGCGCAAGCCCGACTCGGGCAGCGTCTCGGTGCTCGGCATGGACGTCATCCGCCACGCCGACGATATCAAGGAGCGGATCGGGGTCCAGCTCCAGACGGTGGCGCTGTACCCGCGACTGACCGTCCGGGAACTGATCGCCCTCTTCAGCAGCATCTACCGCCATAGCCTGCCGACCCAGGACTTGATCGACAAGGTGGACCTGGGCGAGCGCGCCGACGCCCGGTCGATGAACCTCTCGGGCGGCCAGCAGCAGCGCCTGTCGATAGCCCTGGCGCTGGTCAACGACCCGGAGCTGGTATTCCTCGACGAGCCGACGACGGGTCTGGACCCGCAGGCTCGCCGTTCGATCTGGGACCTGGTCAAGGAGCTGCAGGCCCAGGGCAAGTCGGTGATGCTGACCACCCACTACATGGAGGAAGCCAGCGAGCTGTGCGACCGGGTGGCCATCATGGATCACGGCCACATCCTGGAGATCGGCACGGTCGGCGAGTTGATAAGCAGGCGCTTCAAGGAACGGGCCGTCTCCTTCGACACCCACCCCGGTCTGGCTCCGGCGCAGCTGAGCAAGCTGGGCGGAGTCACCCGCGCCGCCCAGGAGGATGAGCAGACGGTGCTCTACTCGAAGGACGTGCCGGCCACCATCGGCGGCTTGCTGGGGATGGCCGATCGTCTGAAGGTGGAGCCTCACAACCTGGGCATCCGCCAGGCGACCCTCGAAGACGTCTTCCTCGACCTGACCGGTCGGGCGCTGCGAGATTAGGAGCCGACCGATGAAGACTGTCTGGCGCCTGACCGTCGCCAACGTCAAGAGCCTGCTTCGCGACCGGGCCGCCCTCTTCTGGGCGTTCATGTTCCCGATCATGTTCGTGCTCCTGTTCGGGGCCATCTTCTCCGGCTCGGGCGACACCAAGATCACCGTCGGGTTGGTCAACGAGGATGCCAACCCGATTTCCAATCAGCTCCAGAGCGCCTTCGAAAACTCAGGCCTCCTCACCCTGGAGGTTGGGACGTTGGAGGAGGAGCAGCAGGCGATGAAGGACGGCAAGGTCGGCGCCGTCATCGTCATTCCCAAGGGTCTGGCCGAGGCTTCCGCATTGAAGACGCCCGTCTCGATCGAGCTCTACATCGACCCCACCAAGACCCAGATCAACCAGATCGTCCAGAGCATCGCCGGCCAGCTCGCCAACAAGTACAACCTTGGGCTGGCCGGCGGCACGGAAGTGCTCACGATCTCTACCCAGACGATCCAGTCGGAGACGGTGACGGCGGCCGGCTACCTGGTGCCGAGCATCCTGGCCATGGCGCTGATGCAGCTGGGCGTCTTCGCCTGCATCCCGTTGGTTCAGCAGCGCGAGAAGGGGATCCTGAAGCGCCTCGGCGCCACGCCCCTGGCGCGCTGGAAGCTCGTCGTGAGCCACGTCCTGGAGCGCCTGCTCGTGGGCATCGTCGATGCCCTGCTGATCATCGGCATAGGCATGGCCATGTTCGACGTCAAGATCCTGGGCAGCGTCCTGATGGTGGCCTTCCTGGTGATCCTGGGCGCAGCCACGTTCCTGGCGCTGGGCTATGCCCTGGCTGCCTTCCTGCGGACCGAGGAGCAGGCCAGCGGCGTCGTCCAGATGGTGCAGCTGCCGATGATGTTCCTCTCCGGGATCTTCTTCCAGTTCGAGTTCCTGCCCGGCGTCCTGCAGTCGATCGGCCGCCTCATGCCGCTGACCTACCTGGCAGACGCACTTCGCCAGGAGATGGTCAGCGGGACGCAGGTCGCGCCTCTGGCGATGGACGTGGGCATCCTCGGAGTCTGGCTGGTCGTCTGCCTGGGCATCACGGCCCGCGTCTTCCGCTGGAGCTAGTCCGTTCACTCGGGCGGCGCGGCGGTCTGGTCGCGTCCCCCGCGCGACCTTCTGGCGGATGGCGTGCCCGGGCCTAGAGCTCCAGAGGCGGGGCTCCGGCGACGACGACCGCCGTAACGTCGAGCCCGCCTCTCAGGTTCTTGTAGACGGCCTCAATCGTGAACACGGGTCCAAACGGAAAGCCCCACCAGCCCGCCACGAGGCTGAGGAGCGTGTACGGCAGGCCTGCGCGCACACGGCTCTGATCGAAGCGGACGAACTTGACGCCGGAGGGCCGCCGCAAGGTGACTAGCAGGAGCGAAACGCAGTAGACATACACGTAGTACCTGCCGCCGTGCATCCGGGCGTAGCTGTCGCTGACTACCGTGTCGCGCGCCTTGCACGTCGCGCAGCCGTTGTCGCCCCAATAGCGGGGGCCGCCACATCGGTTGCATGGCGCGTATTGCGTCACGGATCCGCCCTGGGAGGAGGTCATCAGCACCCCTTCTTGGATCGAAGACAACTCCGATTATGACCCCAGGTTCTCCCGCCGGAGCGGCCTTCCGACCTCTAGTCGAGGAATTGCACGACGGCCCGCGTCAGCGGATGGCCTCTGGGTTTGCCATCCCGGTCCGCCTACCAGCGCTCGCGGTGGACGATCTCGTCGAGCGGCTTCCGCCCGCCGGCGCGCTTGGGCCAGGTGAGCGCTTCCGGGTTGGCAGGGTAGCCGAACGAGAGGATGAACTCGCACCAGTAGCCGTCGGGGAGGGACAGGAGCTCCTTGACCATGTCCTGGCGGTAGATCGTGGCCGGGACGCTGCCGATGCCCAGCTCCCAGGCTGCGAGGGTCATGTTCTGGGCGGCCCGGCCCAGGTCCCACATGACCGAGAGGGGCGCGTCGGCGGTCTTCGGGTCCGGCGTGACCAGGGCGATGGCCGCGGCCGCGCCACCGAGGTGCTGGGCGTTGTCGCCCAGGCCGGCCAGCTCGGCCAGGTGGGCCCGGTCGGTGCAGACGACGAAGTCCCAGCGCTGCTGATTCTTGGAGCTGCCGGCGCGGCGCCCCGCGTCCAGGATGCGCTCCAGATGGGCCGGCTCCAGAGGGCGCTCGGCGAACTTGCGGACGGCGCGGGTGGTGTCGATGGCGGTCCAGGTGTCCATGGCAGCTCCGGCTAGAGGGGGCGGGCCGCGGGGCCCGCGGTGATCTCGGTGCTGGGAATCGCGCCGAAGCCGTAGGCTGGGTTCGCCGGCCGCTCCACGACGCAGGCGGCGGCCAGGTCACCGGCCTTGTGCGGTGAGACGGGCCCGCCCAACGAGCGAGCCAGGAACGATGCCACTCGGCGCCGCATCTCCGGGGCTTCGTAGAGCCAGCGATGGCCGAAGCCGGGCAGCGCCACCGTCTCGACCTCCGCCGCGTCCGGACCGCGCCGGGTCGCGCGGGCGGCCTGCGCGATCAGCGCCATGTGGTCCACCGGGACGGCACGGTCGACCTCGCCGTGGAGCAGGAGCAGGGGCCCGCGATAGCGGGCGGCGGCTGCCGAGGCGCTGGCGTCCTCGATCGAGTGGCGGCGGGGGACGAGCAGCACCGCGGCGGTCAAGGCGGCCAGCGGGGTGGCGACGGCGGCGGGGACGCCCATCTCGGCCAGCTCGAAGGTCCGGCGCGTCATTCGCACCGCGTCGGCCGGGGCGGAGATCGCCACGACGGCGCCCACGGCCGGCTCGGCGGCGCCGGCGGCGATCACTCCGGCGGCACCCATGGAGTGGCCCAGCAGACCCACCGCCGAGACCTCCGCCCGTGCCTCCAGCCAGCGAGCGGCCGCGGCCGCGTCCGCGGCGAACTCCGGCACGCTGATCGGCAGCTCCTCGGGCGGGTTGTCGCCGTGGCCCCGGGCGTCGATTGAGAGGCAGTGAAAGCCGGCCGCGTGCAGGTAGCGCGCGTGAGCCAGCGAGCGGCCGCGGTTCGACTCCCAGCCGTGGAGGATCGCGACGGCCGGTCGCGCCGCCCCGGTGCGCTTGCCCGAACCCTCGGCCGGCATCCACCAGGCGGCCAGGCCGACCGGCCCCTCAGGCACGGTGACGGTCTCGAAGGCCAGGCCGAAGTCGGCCGGCGAGGCCTCCACGGCGCTGCGGACCGGCAGGCCGGCTTTGCCCCTGTAGCGCAGCGCGAAGCGGTAGGCGAGGCCGAAGGAGGCGACGCCGGTGGCCAGCCCGGCTAAGGCGACTGTGCGCGGCCGAAGGATTGACAGCATGAGAGTAGGGGACGCCTCCAGGACCTGGTTGTCAAGCGCGGCAGCCGGCCGGGCCGATTCAGGGGCCCGCGTCACGGGACGGGTAGACTGGCGGGATGCCGTCTCGCAACCCGTTCGACGTCTTGGAGCTGCCGCTCGACGCCTCCACCGAGGCCATTCGCAGCGCCTGGCGCCGTCTGGCGCGCCAGCACCACCCGGATCTGGCGAGCGGCAACGGCGGCCTCGAGAGGCGCGCCACCCGGCGCATGGCCGAGATCAACGCCGCCTACCTGGAGCTGAAGGATCCGGCCGGCCGGCGGCGCTACCGCGACGAGGCGGTGCGCAGCGGGAAGAGTTCGGGCTGGGGCGCCGCGAGGTCCGCCGGCGTGGTGGAAGAGGCGGAGGCGCCGGCGCCGGGGGACACCGGCCAGACGCGCCGGTCGCGGCCGGTCACCGGACGGATCGATGCCAGCGCGCTGTATCGCCCCCGCAACGCCACCCTCCGTCCGCAGCAACGCAGCCCCCTGCCGGGCCATGCCCCGATGCCGCGCTACGTCGAGGAGCGGGAGGCGCCGCGTGCCTCAACTCCCAGCGGTCCCACGCATCGGAGTGCCGGGCCCTCCTTCGAGGGCGACCTGCCGGGCCTGGGCGAGGCCCTCGCCATGCCCGTCGGGTTCGGCAAGTTCGCCGGCTTGACGGTCGGCGACGTGGCCGACCTGGAGCCCACCTACCTGGACTGGCTGGTGCGGACCGTGAGCCGCGACCCGGAGCTGGTGCTGGCGGCCCGGGTGGTGCTGCGCCAGCTGGAGCGTCGGGCCTCGAGGCGGCCCAGCCGGGACGTTATCGGCTCGCCCGACTGAGGGCGCCGGACCAGACAACCGAACGACTCGCCCGGGCATTGCCGGGCGAGTCGTTCTGACCCGCCAATGATGACCATGAGTCCCGACCGCCGGCCGAAGAGCCTCGATGGGCCGGCTGCTCCATGGTTGCTCGGGTCGTGACCGGGGCCGGCAGCCTCCTTGGCGATCTCCAGGTCGCAAACAGGACGGCGGTCTGCCAATGCCTCGGCCCGTGTCCGACGCCCCTGGCTCTTCATCCAACGGTATCGCCGGCGGCCAGTGCTCACCCTACGCGCTTAGCCCGTCTCTACAATGACCCGTACGAGGGTGCGTAGGACAGCCAGTAAGTAAGGCGCGTCGGCGCACCAGCCATTCGGGCGGGCTGCACTAGGACCCGTCCGTCGACCAGCTGTGGAGGAGCTCCATGTACGCCGACGGCATGTCCTTCCTCGAGGAGGAGCGTGAGGGCTGGCTGCCCTTCGAGGCCCTGCTGGCACTGAGCGACGAGCAGCTCGAGACCCCTCTGGAGGGCGCTCACGGCTGGACCGGGCGGGATCTGATGGCTCACATGTGCGCCTGGATCGACTGCTGGCTCGAGATCGCGCGAGAGCTGGCGGTGGGCCCGGACAGCCCGGCCGCCGAGCGGCTGGCGGAACTCGGGCGCAACTGGGAGGCCCAGGGCGAGGCGGTCAACGCCGCCATCCACGCCGAGTGGGGGGCCCTGCCGATGGCCGAGCTGAGGCGGCGCTTCGAGACCCTCCCGGGCGAGTTGCGCGGCTACCTCACCGTTGTGCCGGAGGCCCGCTGGCTGAAGGATCCGGGCCGCCTGGCGTCGCTGACGGAGAACACGCTCAACCACTACGGCGAGCACATGGCGGACTTGCGGGTCGTTCTGGAAGCCGCCGGGCGTTGACGTGCGGCGGCGACAAAGAACGACCCCGGCCTGAGGGGGTAGGCCGGGGTCGTGTACGGGGCCGAGGGGGGAGGCCCCGGGGTGTATTCGGATTTCGCGCGAGCCTTGGGCCGGGCTCTAGTTCGCGGCCTTAGCGTACTCTGCCAGCCCGAAGGCTGCCTCTATCTGTTCCGCAGGGCGAGCGCCGACGACGGCCATCGGCTGCAGGCCCGGCCTGAAGAAGGCGATCGTGGGCAGGGTCGTGATCTGGAGCGCCTGGGAGATGCCCGGGTTGGCGTCCACGTCCATCTTCACGATGTCGATGGCGCCGGCGTATTTCTGCGCGATCTTCTCCAGCTCAGGAGCGACCATCTTGCACGGATGGCACCAGGTCGCCCAGAAGTCAACGATGACGGGGCGATCGGCGTTGAGAACGAGATTTTCGAAGGTCTCGTCGGTTACTTCGACTACGTTGGCCATCTGACGGATGGTCCTTTCTGCCTTTCGGCTGCTGGAGGGTCAGCCTGAGATCGACTGGAGCAACTCGCAGGCTTCGGTGATCCGAGTGTCGGCGAGCCGGTAGTAGATGATGTTGCCGTCGCGCCTGGTCAGGACCAGGCCCGAGTTGCGTAGCACGGCCAGATGCTGGCTCATGTTCGGAACCTGGCAACCGACTCGGTCCGACAGGTCCCGCACCGACATCTCGCCGCGGGCGAGGCATTGCAGCACGCACAATCGCTTCGGATCGGCCAGGGCCCTGGCCACCGCCGCAGATCGCTTCCGCGTTGCCTCGAGATCGCTCAATTCGAGCATGCTCGGATGCTACATGAGATTGCGCAAGTACGCAAGTACGCAAGCAGGGCGGGCCCTCGACCTGGCTGAGGCGGGGACCGGCGCCTGGAAGGCTCCGTCGCCGGCTGCCGGCAGCCCGTCCGGCTCAACCGGGGCGACCGGGGTGGGACTCGGTGTCGGGATCTCCGTTCGGTCGGTCGGCGACAGCTCCGGGACCTTTGCCAGAACACGCCAGATGCTGCAGCCGCGGCTGTCGTAGGGGGCCGCCCCGGGGCACGGCCCCGTCACGGGCGCGACCACGAACACGCCGTGCGTCGTGTCATCCGGAATTGCGTCGACTTCACGGGCGCCGCCGGCCTCCACGTGACGAGCTCGGCCGTCCAGGCCCAGCAGGTCGATCGAAGGGGCGGGCGTGGGTTCGGCGGCCGGCGACCAGGTGGGCAGCGACCGCACCGCGGCCGGCGAGCCGTCGTCGCTCAGCCAGCTCCAGCGGCACTGCTCGTAGCCGTAGGGGAAGAGGGGGTCGCCGGGCGCGACGGTCTCCTCGGCGCAGGGCACCGCGGTCGCGCCAAGGTAGCCCTCGACCAGGAAGGCCGAGCCGTCCATCGGCCAGTCTTCGGACACGCCGAAGGCCAGTCGCGACCGGGCCGGCGTCAACGCGGCCAGCAGTCCAAGCACACCGGGCGCGATGTAGCGGAAGGCGAAGACGCCGCTCACTCTCTCGGTCATGAGGTACCCGGACACTCCCGTCCCCATCACGCACACCTGTGAGTCCATGCCCTCGATCACGCCGAGCGTCGGATAGCGATTCATCGGACACACGTCGGTCCGGGCCTGGATCGTCACTGAGGCCACGATCGCTGTGTTGGAGGCCAGTCCCGGGCCGCCCAGAAGGCCGGCCAGCTCGGCTGTGGTCAAGGCTCGCTGGGCCGGGTAGCCGGGGATGAGGCCGGCCGGCGCGGAGTGGAGCGCGGGCAGCGCCACGGCCAGGGTCAGAATGACGGCCGCGGCCAGACCGGCCGCCGCCCAGGCCAGGCGCGGCATCCGCAGGGCGTGCGGTGCGGTCCGTTCGGCCGGCCTCGGCGCCTGGTCAAGACGAGCCATCGTCTCGGCCATCAGGTTCGCCGGCAGAGGGCCTGCCGCTCGGCGAGCCAGCTGCTTGCGCAGGGAGGGATCAGTGGGGGGAAGCTGGCCGTTCATTGCGACTCCTTCGCCAGCGCCGTCTCCAGCGCCGCTCGGGCGCGGTAGAGCCGGGACTTGACGGTTCCCTCGGGGGCTCGCAGCGCGGCTGCGATCTCGGCCACGGGGCGCTCCTGGAGGTGGTGCATGACCAGGACGGCCCGATCGTGGACCGACAGACGGGCGAATGCTCGATCGAACGCGTCCGCGTCGGCCGCCCGCTCGTCGAGCGCCCTTTCGGTCGAGGCCGGCTCCCGGTCCAGCTCGGGCTCGGGCAGCTTGATCTCGCGGACCCGGCTTCGGCCTCGGCGGCGGAGTATCTCCCGGCAGGCGTTCACGTTGATCCGGCCCAGCCAGGCGTCGAAGCGATCCGGATCGCGCAGCGAGCCCCTGGCGCACCAGGCCGAGACGAACGTCTCCTGCGTCGCGTCGGCGGCGTCGGAGGTGTCGCCCAGGATGGCCAGCGAGGTTCGGTACACGGCATCGATCCGGCTGCGGACGAGGGCATCGAAGGCGGCGCGGTCACCCGATCTGGCGTTCTCGACGAGAGTCCGCTCCATTTGCCTCCCTCTGTTGCCTCTGCTCCATACGATGGTCGACGGGGGCCTCAGGTTGCATCGAAGCCATGCGATCTCGCCGGCTTCATACTCTCCTCATGTCAGAACGCATCGTCCCACTCGAGCGGTTCCACGACGCCCGCCGCATCCTGGATGGACGCATAGACCTCACGTCCATTCTGTCCTCGTCCACGGCCGGGCGGATGCTGGCGGCGCAAGGGGTTCGGCTGGGCGATGGGCGCCTCTATGCCAAGGCAGAGAACCTGCAGAAGACCGGCGCGTTCAAGATCCGCGGGGCGCTGAACAAGATGGCTTCACTCACCGAGGCGGAGCGGGCCGCCGGGGTGATTACCCTGTCGGCCGGGAACCACGCCCAGGGAGTGGCCCTCGCCGCCCACCAGGCCGGCGTCCACGCCGTGGTCATGATGCCCGCCGGAGCGGTTCGATCGAAAGTGGAAGCCTGCCGCGGCTACGGGGCCGAGGTGATTCTCTTCGGCGAGCACGTCGGCGAGACCTGGGCCCGCATGGACGAGATACAGGCCCAGCGGGGGCTGACGTTCGTGCCGCCCTTCGACGACCCGTTCATCATCGCCGGGCAGGGGACCATCGGCCTGGAGATCCTGAAGGATCTGCCGGACGTGGACGTGGTGGTGGCCGGCATCGGCGGCGGGGCACTGTGCACGGGGACGGCCGCGGCCCTGAAGGTCACGAAGCCGGGCGTGCGGGTCTACGGAGTGGAGCCCGTCACCTCCAACTCCATGTCACTGGCGCTGGAGGCGGGCAGGCCGGTGACGATTCAGCCCATGTCGGTGGCGGACGGCCTGGGCTCGCCATTCGCCGGCGAGTGGACCCTGGCCATGGCCCAGCACTACCTGGACGGCGTGGCGCTGATCGACGATGCTGCGATCCTGGCCGGCGTGCGTTTCTCCCTGGAGCGGATGAAGCAGCTCGTCGAACCGGCCGGGGCGGCAGCCCTGGCGGCCGTCCTGTTCGGCCGCATCCCAGTTCGCGACGGAGAGCGGGTGTGCGTCGTGCTGAGCGGCGGCAACGTGGATCCCGGCCGTCTCGGCGAGCTGCTGGCGGCCGCGGCGCCGCTGGAGGTCCCGCCACTCGCCGGCTAGGGTCCGGCCTAACCCATCCCCAGCTCGTGCAGCCGGTGGTCGTCTATGCCCAGGTAGTGGGCCAGTTCGTGGAGGACGGTGATCCGGATCTGGCGCTCCAGCGCGTCCCCATCGAAGTCCTCCTCGAGGGCGATCCGGAAGAGGGTGATCTTGGTCGGGAAGGGGGCCCAGTCGGCCGCCCAGGCGGTCCGCGGCACTCCCTCGAACAACCCGTACAGGTCGTCGCCCGGCCGCAGGCCGACGGACCGGCGCTGCTCCGCGCTGGGGTGGTCCTCCACGACGATCGCCACCTCGTCCAGGGCGCGGGCGAAGGGCTGTGGCACCGACGCGAGGGCCCGTTCCACCGAATCGTGGAAGGCTGCTCGATCGGCCTCGTCCCGGGCGCGGCTGCTGCCCCTGCCCCGGTCTTGCTTCACCATGTGCCTATGCTACGGCCCCGGCCCCGGCCGCGCCGTGGGGCGGTACGATGGCCGCGAAGGAGAAAGCCATGCCCCACGACGAGCGCGACGACGGAGAGTGCGGCAATCTGGAGGCCCGAGTACGTCAGATCGTGGCGGAGATCGAGCAGGGCGATACCGGCCCCGGCACGCCTGCGGAGAGCCGCCCCATCGGGGGCATCGAGGAGGCCGTTCGCCGCATCCTGATCGAGATCGGCGAGGATCCCGAGCGCGAGGGGCTTGTGCGCACCCCCGAGCGGATGCACCGCATGTGGCTGGAGCTGACCTGCGGCTACCTGGTCGATCCGGAGCAGTTGATCAACGGCGCCGTCTTCGACGTGGGTTACAGCGAGATGGTGGTGGTCAAGGAAATCCCCTTCTACTCGCTGTGCGAGCATCACATGCTGCCCTTCTTCGGCACGGCGTCGGTCGGGTACGTCCCCAAGGGCAAGGTCGTCGGCCTGTCCAAGATCCCGCGCGCGGTCGAGATGTACGCGCGGCGGCTGCAGGTCCAGGAGCGCATGACGCAGCAGATAGCCGACTTCCTTCAGGAGCGGCTGGACCCGCTCGGCGTAGCCGTGGTCATCGAGGCGCAACACCTCTGCATGGCCATGAGGGGTATCCGAAAGGGCGGCGCGACGATGGTCACCAGCAGCGTCCTGGGCTGCTTCCGGACCAATCAGCGCACCCGCGACGAGTTCATGGCCCACCTCGAGCGGGGAGACCGGGCCCGAACCTGATCGGGCGGCCCGCTATCATGCGGCCATGACCGACCGACCTATCAAGGTGCTCATCGCCAAGCCGGGCCTCGACGGGCACGACCGCGGGGCCAAGGTCCTTGCCCGCGGCCTGCGCGACGAAGGCTTCGAAGTCGTCTACACGGGCCTGCGCCAGACGCCGGAGATGGTCGTCACGGCCGCCCTCCAGGAGGACGTGGACGTCGTGGGCCTGTCCATTCTGTCGGGTGCCCACCTGACTCTGCTGCCGCGGATATGTGCCCTGCTCGGAGAGAAGGGGATGAACGACGTGCTGGTCGTGGCCGGCGGCATCATCCCGGATGAGGACGCGGCGTCGCTCAAGGAGGCGGGCGTCGCGGCCGTCTTCGGTCCGGGGACCACTATCGCCCAGGTCGCCGAGTTCGTTCGCGCCAACGCCCGGGCGCGCGACTAGGGCGGCCCGACGTGGCCACTGCCGTGGAGCGAGCGGGGGAGTTGTGCGAGGCGGCGCTGGCCGGCGATCGGCGCGCCCTGGCCCGGCTGCTGACCGCGGTCGAGAACCGGACCGGGCTGGCCGAGGCGGCGTTGCGCCGGCTCTACCCGATGGCCGGCCGCGCCCAGCTGATCGGCGTGACGGGACCGCCCGGCGCCGGCAAGAGCACGCTCGTGGCGGCCCTGATCGGGGAGCTGCGGCGGGTCGGCCGCCCCGTGGCTGTGGTGGCCGTGGATCCGTCCAGCCCGATCACCGGCGGCGCGGTGCTGGGTGATCGCGTCCGGATGCAGGCCTACGCCGGGGACGACGGCGTATTCATCCGCTCCATGGCCTCTCGCGGCCACTCCGGCGGACTCGCTTCCGCCACTACCGCCGCCGCCGCCGTCTTCGACGCGGTGGGCTTCGACGCGGTCCTGATCGAGACTGTCGGCACCGGCCAGAGCGAGGTCGAGGTCGCGGCGACCGCCGACACGACCGTCGTCGTGGAGGCCCCGGAGATGGGCGACGAGATCCAGGCCATCAAGGCCGGCCTTCTGGAGGTCGCCGACATCGTCGTCGTGAACAAGGGCGATCGCCCGGGGGCGCAGCGGACGGCCGGCCAGTTGCGTTCGATGCTGGCCGACGCCCCGCGCGAGCCGCGGCCCGGGCTGCCGGCGCCCAAGCGGCCGGAGGTCCTGCTGACCACCGCGGCCACCGGCGAGGGCGTGGCCGACCTGCTGGCCGCCATCGACCGCCACCGCGACGCCGGCGGCGGGGAGGGCGGCGAGCCCAATCGCCTGATCAGGGCCGAGGCGCAGGTGTGGGCGGTGCTGGTGGATCGCCTTCACGAACGGGCCCGCTCGATCGAGGCGGCCCCGGTCGCCGCCGAGCTGCTGCGCGCCGTGGCCGCCCACGAGACCGATCCCTACGCGGCCGCCGACCGCCTGCTGGCCCTGATGGCCGAGGGCCGGAAGAAGTAGGCCGCCAGAACTAGGCCGCCAGAAGCAAGCCGGAGAGGCGCCGGCTAGTCCGGGGCGGTCCCGTCCGGAACGGTGTCGGGGGGAGGAGCGGGACGCCCTTCGAGCGCCAGCACCTCACGCACGACCCTGACGACGGCGTCGATGTCGAACGGCTTGGCCAGCAGCCTGATGTTGCGGGCGGTGGCGAAGCCCATCAGGTCCGGGTTGAGGACGTCGCCGCTCATGAAGACGACCCGGCTGGCCATCTCCGGCCGGAATTCGACGGCCGCCTCGTAGAACTCGGTGCCGCTCATGCCGGCCATGCGGTGGTCGATGAGCATCACGTCGAACGGGGTGTCGCGCAACGCCTCCAGGGCGTTGGCTCCGTCTGAAGCCGGCACGCAGTTCATGCCCGCGGCGGTGAGTGCCTTGCGCAGGAAGGCTCGGATCGAAGGCTCGTCGTCCACGGCCAGGATAAAGGGCTGCGAGGCAGGGAAGCGGGTGGCGACGCTCGCGGCCACCGACCCAGCGGCTTCCTTCGCGGCCGGAGCGGAGGCCACCGGCGCCCTGGCGGCGCGGCCGGCCCGCTTCCCGGCCGGGGCCGGCTTCTCGGTGGCGGCCCGAGGTTCGGTGGCCTTCGACTTGGTGGCCTTCGACTTGGCGGCCTTCGACTTGGCGGCCAGGGCTTTCGCCGCTGGGGCTTTCGCCGCTGGGGCGACCCGATCCGGCTGGCGGCCTACGGCCTCGACGAATTGCCGCTCGTCGATCGGGCCGGCCCGAACGGGCATCTCGAGGATGAAGCAACTGCCGACGTTGTCGGGACCCGGCTCGTACCACAGGCGCCCGCCGTGCGCGGAGACGATGCCGAACGAGACCGACAGGCCCAGGCCCGTGCCCTCGCCGGGCTGTTTGGTGGTGAAGAACGGGTCGAACAGGCGGGCCCGGGCCGCTTCGGGCACGCCGGGTCCGTCATCGCGGATGGTAATCCTGACCCGGGGCTCCTCAGTCGCCTTCTCGGCCCTGGCGCCACGCCCTCCGCTCTTGGCCAGGGCGGCAGTAATCCACAGGTGAGATTCCCCCGGCTGTTCGCTGGCCCGGACGGCCTGTATGGCGTTGATTGTCAGGTTCAGCAGCACCTGCTGCAGTTGGGCTCGATCCAGGTCGATCTCGGGGATGGTGGCCGGTATGTCGACGACGACCTGGAGGCGGTTGGTGCTGAGAGCGTAGGACTGCAGCTCCAACACGCTCTGGACCAGCGTGGCGATGCTGGTGGGGCGCCTCTCGGGCGGGCGCTGACGGGCGAAGTCGAGCAGGCTCTGGACGATACGTCGCGTCCGATCCGACTCCTGGACCAGCAGCCCCGCGTCATGCCGCATGTCCTCGGGCAAGCGCTCATCGCTGCGGATCAGCTGGCTGAAGGCGATGATGGCGGCCAGCGGGTTGTTCAGCTCGTGCGCCACGCCCGAGACGAGCTGGCCGATGGCCTCCATCTTCTGGGCCTGGAGCAGCTCGTTCGTCAGGCGCTCCTGGTCGGACAGATCGCGCACCAGCGACAGGAAGCGGCGCTGGCCGCCGAGTTCGACCACCCGGACCTCCACCTCGATCGGGAACTCGGAGCCGTCGGCGCGGCGGGCCCGGTCCTTGAACGTTCCGCGACCCTGAGTCCACACGATCTGGCGGCGGCGGGCCATCTCGCGCTCGTCGGCCGAGAGGAACTGGCCGAAGTACCGGCCCAGGATCTCGCCGCGGTTGACGTGGTAGAGGCGCACCGCGGCTTCGTTGGCGTCGAGGACCGTCCCGTCCAGGGCGGACACGAAGAAGGCGTCCGGCGACTCCTCGAAGAGGGTCCGATAGCGCTCCTCCGATGCCACCAGGCGCTCGCGCAGGCGGAAGTTGGCCAGAGCGATGCCGCCGATGCGGGCCACCGAATCCAGGGCCGCTTCGTCGATCGTGAGGCGGAGGGTGGGCTGCTCGAAGAAGCACAGCAGCGCGCCGGCCAGTTCCTCGCCGGTGCGGATCGGGATGGCCCCGTAGGCCTGGAAGCCGGTCGACTGCGCCAGGGGCAGCACTCGGTCGCTGACCTCGCCTTCGACGAAGTCGCCCAGCCGGCTGCCTCCGCCCGAAAGGAGTAGCTGGCCTCCCGGCACGTCCCTGGCCGGGACGCCCTTGAGCCACGGGCGGAAGGCGCCCGTCTCGCCGGCAATGGCGTGAGTCTCGAAGTGGTGGCCCGGCTCCAGCAGCAGATAGCAGACCCCCGCGGCGCCCAGGGCCTCGCGCACCAGGCTGACCGTCCGGTGCGCCAGCTCCTCGAACGAGCTGGCTTCCTCGCCGATGCGCGTCAACTCGTCGAGCGTGTCGAGGCGATGGCTGAGGGCCCGTTGCGCCGCGGCGCGATGCAGCAGCTCCGAGCGCAACCGGAAGTTGGCCAGCGAGATGCTGCAGATGCGGCCGATCGGATCGAGGAAGTGGCCGTCCAGCTGCTCGGCCCAGGGCGTCTCCGACCACTCCAGGTGGAGTGCGCCTGCCACCCGCCCGTCGACGTGCAACGGCAGGACGGCCTGGGCGTCCGCTCGGGCCCGCACGGGGCGCCCGGCAGGCTTGCCGGGCGAGACCACGGGCGCCGCCGCAGGCTGCTCGCGCGACAGCCAGACGCGTTCGTTCGCCAGCTCGACTAGCGACGGCCAGTCCTCCGGTACCGAGCCCGAGGCGCCTTCGGGCATCCAGTGACGGCTCGGCTGGCCGATCCAGACAATCGGCTCGACTATGGCCTCGTCCGGGTCGATGATGATGTAGCCGCCGCCCGTGGCGCCGGTGGCAACCGCCACGGCCTCGATGGTCTCCTGGCCGAGGCGCTGGAGCGAGTCCGTCGAGGCGCCCAGGAGAGTCAACTCCTGCAGGGCCCGCAGCTCGGCCGTGAGGCGCCGCTCATGCTCGGCTGCCTCGTTGATGCCGCGGCTCATGCGGACGTTCGCATAGGCGATCGAGACGATGCGGCCGACGGCATCGACGGTGCGCTCGTCTACCGAAACCGAGCCCGGGCTGCGCGCGAAGTGGCAGATGAAGGCGCCCGTGATGCGGCCGGACTCGCGGAGAGGCGAAACCGCGCAGGTTGCATCGTCGTCCAGTTCGGGGTTGGCCTGGGCCCCCTCCCCGACGAGGCACTCGAATACGCTCATCTGGAAGGCGCCGGTCTCGGGATGGTCCAGCAGGTGCCGCCAGAAGCCGAACGATGTAGCCGGTCGAGCGGCCACGGCTCGGGCCATACGGATCGCGGCTCCCTGAGCGGCAATCACGTCGAGGTCGCCGTCGACAACCCGGACCGCGAAGCCGCCGTCCGCACCGAGCGCGTCCACGACCCGCTCCAGCAGGAACTGCGCCCCGGCGCGCTCGTCCGCCTCGCCCTGGGGCAGAAGCGTGAGCCCCATCAAGGCCTCCAGCTGGGCAGTGAGGTGCCGCTCTTCGTCGAGGCCCAGCCGCAGCCGCTCCAGGAGCTGGGCATTGTCGAGCGCGCTCACCAGCTGGCCGGCCGCCTCCTTGACGACGTCGGGGCCGGAGCCGATCCAGACCGGCTGACGGGAGGCGAGGGCCAGGTAGCCGACGACCTCGTCGCGCCTCCGCAGGGCAACGACCTGGCCGCTGGTCAGGCCGTCCGCGCTCAAACGCGCCGCCAGTCTCGAGGCGCCGTCGAGACCGTCGAGATCGGCGACGCTGTCGAGCGGCACAAGCGCTCCCGGCTTGTCGAGCGCGGCCATCAGAGCGGGAGAATCGAGATCCCGGAAGAGTTCGGCCAGGCCCGGGCCCATGCCGCAGGCAGCTTCGATCACGTTGGGCGCGGTGCGGTTGACGCCGATCGCGACGGCGGCATCGGCGCCGGTGATCCGACACAGCCGCTCCAGCGCGGCGCTCGCCACCTCCGCCCGGCTTCGAACGTGGGGCGCCTCGCCCGGGCTAGACAGATCACGCATTTCCTGTAGCTCGCGCAGGGCTCCCTCGCCCTCGAGCTGCCGGGTGCGGTCCCTCACATGGACGAGCGCGCACCCGGCTGAAGAGGTGGTCGAGACGATCACCTCGGCCGGGAACGGATCGCGGCCGTTGGGTTTGACGTCGACGTGCCTGGCCACGAGACCGGCCACATCGAGCTCGCCTCTCGAGACCGCGACCTCGGCCGCGGAGACGCCCATGACGAAGGCCTTGAGGTCCCGGCCGATCAGCTGTTCGCGGCTCAGCCCGAGAAGCGCCGCGCCCGTTTCGCTTGCGTCGACGCACACGTCGTGCTCGTCCATCAGGAAGAGCGGCTGCGGCGTGCTGCGGAACAGGTCGCGGTACGGCAGTTCGGACAAGGCTCTCACCACGTGCGGCCGATCTGCTTGACGAGGACGCACCCCGATGCCCGGCACCGGGGGCCTCGGTCGCCAGAGTATGGTAGCCCCGGCCGTTGCCGGAAGAAGACCACCCACGGTCCCGGTGCCGGGTAGTCCCTTTACCCGCTTGCTTCGCCTGCCGGACCTGGGGGCCGCGAGACCAGATTGCCGCTCGGTCGCCCGCCTGCCATTTGCTGTATCCTTCGCGCCCGTGGGCCCGTAGCTCAACGGTAGAGCAAATGACTCTTAATCATTAGGTTCTCGGTTCGAATCCGAGCGGGCTCACCAGACACCGATTGCACACGGCCCCTCTGCGGATTCCGGGAGGGGCCGCGCCATGCGGGAGCCTACTGCAGGGCCGGTTCCAGGGCGGCGAACCAGATGGCCGCGATCTCGTCGTAGCCGCTGTCGTTGGGATGGTTGCCGTCGCTGCACAGGGTTGTCCCGTCGGTGAAGATCGTGGTGTCGTAGAAGTCCACGGTCACGGCGTTGTACTGGGCCGCCTTGCGCCGGATGATGTCGTTGTAGGCAACGACGTGGGCCGACATCAAGGCCAGGTCCGCAGGCGTGGTGGCGGGGAAGGCCGACTCACCCTCGGGAGCGGCGACGCACGGCCGCTTCGATTGGTCGTCCACGAGGGCGATGTAGATGGACGCGCCGTGGTCCGTCAGGCGCGCCAGCAGGGTGTCGAGGTTGGCTTCGTAGGCGGCCAGGTCTTCCTGCTCGGCGGCGGCCGTCATCGGTTCGGGGCCGAACTCGTACAACGCCCACAGGTCGTTCGAGCCGATCCAGATCAGGGCGATGTCCGGGTTTCCGTCGATGGCCTGCGCGATGTCGGTCGGCGGGTCGTTGGCCGTGTTGGCGAGATCGCCGGAGGTCCAACCGGAGTGGCCGACGTTGAGCATCGTGCTTCCCGGCCGGAGCTCCTGGACGAGGGGCAGCAGGCGGCCCGGATAGCCGCGACCCGACTCGTCGCAGTCGCCTTCGGTGAGGCTATCGCCGAACGTGGCGATCGCCACTGCCCCTTCGGGCATGGGCGAGATCCGCGCCTCGGACGACGGTGTCGAGTCGGCACTCGTCATCTCGGAAGCCGGCGCCGCGCCCGACGCCGAACTCGAACTGCAGGACGCCGCGACGAAGAGCAAGCCCAACAGGCCTGCAATGAGGTTCGATCTACTGTGAGCCACGGGCCTGCCCTCTGCGTGCAACAGCGCCGTCCGGCGACGCCGACAGGATAGCAGCCCGGTCGGCCCGGTCCGGACCCGCCGGCACCGCCTCTACGCTCGGACCTCAGTCCGGTTGCGGCCGCCGCCCTTGGCCGCGTACATGGCCTCGTCGGCCCGCTCAAAGAGCGTCTCCGGCGTGTCGTCGCGTCGCGCCAGGGAGCCGCCGACCGATACTCTGATCGGAAGTCGCAGATCCTCGTATCGGACCTCCGAACGCTCCACGAGCACCCGCATCCTCTCGGCTGCCTCGTGCAGCTTGGGCTCGTCGGCAGCCTCCACCAGCACCACAAACTCCTCGCCGCCCCACCGCGCCAGCAGGTCGTCGGCCCGGACGGCCCCGGTCAGCGTGGCCGCGACTCCAACCAGAGCGGCGTCTCCCAGCGAGTGCCCGTGCTCGTCGTTGATTCGCTTGAAGTGGTCGATGTCCACGATCAGCAGCCCAAAGCTCCAGCCGTAGCGGCTCAGCTGCTTCAGGCGGCGGCCCAGGGCCTCGTCGAACATGCGGCGGTTCGGCAGCCCGGTGAGGGTGTCCGTCAGCGCCTCCTGCTTCGCCCGATCGGCCTCTTCCGCGACGGCCATCGTCTGGGTGGCGTCGGAGAAGTACTCGATCCCGCCCACGATCCGGCCCTTCTCGTCGCGCAGCGGCGTGGCTCGAACCTTGACGGGCTTGCGATAGCCCTGCCCGTGGCGCAGCCAGATCGTCGCCTGGCGCTCCCTGCCGTCGCGCATCGTCGCCGCCAGCGGGCAGGCCGTGTGGCAGAGCGACCGGCCGCGCGCATCGACGTGGTCGAGGATGTTGTCGTAGCAATGCCGGCCGACCATTTCGCCGGCCGAGTGACCGGATACCTGCTCGGCCCCCGGGCTCCAGTACTTGATGGTCCGGTCGGGCTCCACGACGTAAACACCGTCGGCCATCTGGTCGACGATCGTCCGGTAGAGCTGCTCGCCGGACGGCGTGGTGGATGCGGCCGGCAATGCCGGCGGGGCCGTCCCGCCCGCCGCCCGGTTGGGGGAGCCGGGCGCCGGGCCCGCGTGGGGTCGCCCGTTTCGACTGTTCATGGATGGACTCTACTCCGCTCCCGCCAGTGGACTGCCGCTTAAGCGTCTAGTCCTGCGGGGCGGGCGAACGGCAACGATAATGTGTCGCGGCGCCTGGTTGGCAGGGGCGTCCGAGTCTTGTCTGGAACCGGCCGGGGCCCCGACACCATGCGGGGTCAGCTGCAGACCCGAAGGAGAGGCGTGCGTTACGGGCACTTCGACGACGAACGACGCGAGTACGTCATCAGCCGCCCGGATACCCCACTGCCCTGGATCAACTACCTGGGCAGCGAGGCCTACTTCGGGATCATCTCGAACACCGCGGGCGGGTACTCGTTCTATCGCGACGCCCGCATGCGACGCCTCACCCGCTACCGCTACAACAACGCCCCGCTGGATCTGGGCGGGCGCTACTTGTACCTGCGCGATGACGAATCGACTGAGTACTGGAGCCCCAGCTGGCAGCCCGCGCAGCGCGACCTCGAGGAGTACAGCTGCCGTCACGGCATGGGCTATTCGATCATCGGCTCCCGCTACAAGGGGATCCGAGCCGAGACGCTGTACTTCGTGCCGGTGGGCGAGGACCTCGAGATCTGGCGCCTCCGCGTCACCAACGAGCGGGCGGCCGGGGCCAGACTCTCCCTCTTCAGCTCGATCGAGTTCTGCCTCTGGGAAGCCAACGACGACGCCACCAATTTCCAGCGCAACTACTCCATCGGCCAGGTGGAAGTAGAGGACGGCGTCATCTACCACAAGAGCGAGTACCGGGAGCGGCGCGATCACTTCGCCTTCTTCGCCTGCTCGGAGGAGCTGGCCGGCTTCGAGACGCAGCGCGATACGTTCCTGGGGCCCTACCGGGGCTGGGACAGGCCGATCGCCGTCGAGACGGGCAAGACGGCCGATTCGATCGCCCACGGCTGGCAGCCGATGGGCTCACACCACGTCAAGCTTGA
>CAZFLI010000005.1:0-30712 GCA_964519845.1 uncultured Anaerolineaceae bacterium
TGGTCGATCTTCTCGATGCCGAGGCCTTCGGGGAGTACGGACTTGAGCTGCTCCATGGGTCTCCTGCGACTTGACTCCAATCGGACGGACGTTCCAACGGCGGTCTCGCCGGGGAGGCGGCCGGCCGGTGCCGAACATGGTACGGGAAGGGCGAGGCGGCCGATGGACGACCTGCGAGTCCGTATCTGCGGCAGCTATCTACAGCTACGCGGTGGCGGCAGAATTGTCGGACGTAACAGCTGGCAAGAGCTGCCCTCCCTGTGGGCCTCGCAGCTCTCTGCAGCTACCCCGCGCTAGACAGTGATCAGCTCACGGTGCTCGCCCCAGACTCCGCGCAGGCGGTCGCAGATTTCACCAACCGTGGCATAGGCCTTGACCGCCTCGATCATCGGCGGCAGGAGATTCTCGTCGCCGCGGGCGCACTCCTCGAGACGGACCAGAGCCGCCTCCCACGCGGCCGCATCGCGATCCGCTCGAACCTGTTGAACGCGGGCTCGCTGGCGCATCTCGCCTTCCGGGTCGATCCGCTGCAGCGACGGCGTGGCGGTCTCCTCGTCGCGGAACTTGTTGACCCCGACGACAACCTTGGACCCGGATTCGATTGCCCGCTGCACCTGGTAGGAGGACTCCTGTATCTGACGCTGCTGGTAGCCGGCCTCGATGGCGGCCAGCGTCCCACCCAACGCCTCGATCTCGGCCAGGTAGCCACTGGCCTCGGCCTCCAGGGCATCGGTGAGCGACTCGACGTAGAAGCTGCCGGCCAGAGGATCCGGTGTCTCCGTCACGCCCGACTCATAGGCCAGGATCTGCTGGGTGCGGAGCGCAAGGCGGGCCGCTTCGGCTGTCGGTAGGGCCAGGGCCTCGTCGCGGGAGTTGGTGTGCAGGCTTTGAGTTCCTCCCAGGACCGCGGCCAGGGCCTGGATCGTGGTCCGAACGACGTTGTTGTCGATCGACTGGGCCGTCAGCGACGAACCCGCGGTCTGGGTGTGGAAGCGGCAGGCGGCCGAGCGGTCGCTCCTGGCGCCGAACCGCTCCTTGATGATGCGGGCCCACATCCGGCGGGCGGCTCGGAATTTGGCCACCTCCTCGAATAGCTCGCTCCAGGAGGCGAAGAAGAAGCTGAGGCGGTCGGCGAACTCGTTGATGTCCAGACCGCGCGACAGGGCGGCCTGGACGTAGGCGATGCCATCGGCCAGAGTGAACGCCAGCTCCTGGGCGGCAGTGGCTCCGGCCTCGCGCATGTGGTAGCCGCTGATGCTGATCGTGTTCCAGCGTGGCAACTCCTTCGAGCAGAACTCGAAGATGTCGGTCACCAGACGCATCGATGCCCGTGGCGGGAAGATGTAGGTGCCGCGGGCGATGTACTCCTTCAGGATGTCGTTCTGGGTAGTCCCGCTGACCTGGGACCGCTCCACGCCGTGCTTCTCGGCCACGGCAACGTACATCGCCAACAACACGGCCGCGGAAGCGTTGATGGTCATCGACGTGCTGACCGTGCCCAGCGGCAGCCCCTCCAGGAGCACCTCCATGTCGGCCAGGGAGCTGATCGGCACGCCGACCCGGCCGACCTCGCCTTCGGCCTGTGGCGCATCGGAGTCGTAGCCCATCTGGGTTGGCAGATCGAAGGCCACGGAGAGGCCGGTCTGACCCTGGTCGAGGAGGAACCGGAAACGGCGGTTGGTGTCCTCGGCTGTCGAGAAGCCGGCGTACTGGCGCATCGTCCAGAGGCGCCCCCGGTACATCGTGGGCTGGACCCCGCGGGTGAACGGGTACTCGCCGGGGCGGCCAAGATCGCGGTCTTCGTCCAGGCCGGTCAGATCTGCCGGGGTGTACAGGTCCTGGATCTCGATGCCCGAGGTCGTCAGGAATCGCTCCTGGCGCTCGGGCGAGCGCGACACGGCCTTCGCCCGCGTGGTGGAGCGCCAGCGTTCGCGACCCTGGTCGGCCGGGGCGTCGCCGGCCGACCCGTGGCCCTTTCCTTTGTCCTCGGACACGTCCAGCTTCCTCTCGCTCTATTGACCAGCGCGGCCACCCGCGTGCCGGTGGATGATGGCACGGAGGGGAGCATGACCGCCAGCGGGGGCCTGCAGGCCCGAGCCTCAGGGTGTCTTTGCGCAAAGACGCGCAGCCCTTGTGCCGAGGCCGGAGCTCCAGTGTGAGGGGTGCCACCGGCCTCCCCGGCGGCCCCGGCCTCCCCGGCGGCCCCGACACGACGATCCTCCGCCTCCCCTGTCTTTGCGCAAAGACAGGGGCCCGGGGGGCAGCGGGGGTCCTCGGCGGCTCCAAGGCCGAAGCTCCGTGCCTGTGCCGCGAGCCCGCGCCCTCCCCTACCCTGCCGCCGCTACCGGGCCAGGGTGCCTCCGCGCTACGCCCCGCGGCAAGGCGCGGCAGACGGTGGATGGCCGAACGGACGATATCCACAGAATCGGTGAACAACCCAAAACCGATGTGGATAAGCGCCGGTGTCCGCGAATCCCTGCGTTAGCATCGCGACACGGCCCAGCCGTCCGCCAAGTCACGACCAGCCCCATCCAGGCCCGACCAGCTAGAGCGAGGTGATACTGCCGTGGCCGTCGTCATTGCGATCGCAAATCAGAAGGGCGGCGTCGGCAAGACGACCACGGCGATCAACCTGGCCGGGGCGCTGGCGGAGCACGAGCTCCGGGTTCTGTGCATCGACATGGATGCCCAGGCGAACCTGACGGTGGGCCTGGGGATCAATCCGGCCTCGGTCGAGAAGTCGATGTCGTCCGTCCTGGGCGAGCCCCGGCACCATCTCAAGGGCGTGGTCATGACGACCGCCACACCCAATCTTCACGTGGCGCCGGCGACCCTGGATCTGGCCTCGACCGAGATGGATCTCCTGAGCGCGATCGGGCGCGAGTATTCCCTGGCGGAAGCCATCGACGAGTGGGCCAGGGAACACTACGACTACATCCTGATCGACTGCCCGCCGACGCTCGGACTGCTGACTATCAACGGCCTCGTCGCGGCCGACGGCGTGATCATTCCCGTCCAGACCCAGTACTACGCGCTGAAGGGCCTGGCCGCCCTGGTCAAGGTCATCAACACCATTCGCAGCAAGCTCAACAAGGACCTGCGGGTGATGGGCCTCCTGCCAACGTTCTACGACCCGCGCACGGTCCTCGGCCGGGACATGCTGGACGAGATGAAGGATCACGGGAACCACGTCTTCGAGACGATCATTCGCAATGCCGTGAAGCTCGGCGAAGCCCCGCTCACCGGCCAACCGATTACCGAGTACGCCACCGCATCCGAGGCGGCCCAGAACTACCGCGAGCTCGCGAGGGAGGTCATCGCACTTGGCTAAGCCAGATTTTCGGGCCGCCGCCTCGGCTCGATTGAACGAGGAACGCGGCCAGGAGCTGTCGGCCGGCGTTCTGAGCCTCTTGCACGCGGACGAGTCGACCCAGGCGCGACCATCGGCCGCTCGGAACATCCCGACCGACCGGGTCGACCCGAACCCCAACCAGCCACGGCTGGCGATCGACCCCGGCAACCTGGACGACCTGACTGCGTCCATCAGGGAGCACGGAGTCCTCCAGCCGGTCCTGGTCCGCCCCTTGACGGGCAACCGCTACCAGCTTGTCGCCGGAGAGCGGCGCTGGCGAGCCGCGATAGCCGCCGGACTGGACGCCATTCCGGCCATGATCGAGGACGTCGACGACGAGACGGCACTCGAGATCGCCATCATCGAGAACCTCCAGCGCGAGGACCTCTCTCCCCTGGATGAAGCCCTCATCTACGACCGGATGATCAGCCAGTTCGGCTACAGCATCCGCAAGCTCGCCCAGAAGCTGGGCAAGGACAAGGGCTACCTGGAGAATCGCCTCCGCCTGGCCGACGCACCCCAGGAAATCCGCGATCTGGTGACGATCAGGAAGGACACTCTGTCCCACGCCTATGAACTGCTGAAGGTCACCGATCCGCGGCGACGCAAGAAGCTGGCCGAGGCAGTCGGCAGAGGCGAGTTGTCGCTGGCCAAGCTGCGTCAGAAGATCGACGAGACCGGCCGCCACAAACACGCCAGGACCGCCAAGCCGAGCACGGTCGAGGATGAGATCGAGGCCGAAGCGCTTGCCAACTGGACGCGCATTTCGCCCAAGGACCCCTTGTCCGACGACTCGTTGATCGCGGTGCGCGCCAGGCTCAACGACGCGCTGACCGAGATGATCGCGGTCCTGCAATCGGACGTGATGCACACCATCGACGAGCGCGACCGCCAGAACCTGATCAAGTACCTGATGATCGCCCGGGTCCGGATCGAGAACGCGATCGGCCTGATCCGCCGCAATCCAGACCAGTAGCAGCTGCGCGCAGCTGCTACCCAGCCCCGCTCAGGGCCTCTACCGGGCAGCCCGAAGCAGCCGCTCGGGCCTGAGCGAGCGCCCGCTAGATGTAGACGATCTCGTGGAAGTTGGCCGCCAGGTAGTCAATGAGCCTGGCCCGTGCGTCCTGAGCATCCGCCCGGAGGCCCGCCACCAGGAAGTGAACGGCGATGGCCGGCACCATGAGTTGGCCCTGCGCGTCGCGCCCGGCCGTTGCGGGAGCGCCGCCACCCCGCGCGTAGGCCCGCTGGACTCCCGTCTCGTCCAGCCGCGCGGCCTTCCGGAAGTCGGCCAGGACCCTGGCCACGCCCCGGCGCCTGGCGACATCGCGCATCAACTCGGCCGCCCAGGCATCGAGTTGATCGTCCGTCTGCTGGCCCAGCCGCTTCTTGTACTCGGCAGGGCTTGAGGCAAGACCCGTGGCGCCCACTTCATCTCCCAGCTGCGTGTCGGCCGAAGTATCGCAGACTCGCGGCCGCGGCCGCCGCTCAGCCCGCCGCCTCGCGAGGCGGAACCGGCGGCCTCGATCCCTCGGGCCAGTCGTTGAACAACTCGGTCAGGCGGCCCCCGATCCAACGTGACGGCGGCGGATCGGGGAAATCATCCACGAGCTGCTGAATGGCATCGCGGGTGGCGGCGGTCAGGCGGGCGACGGCCTCGGCCTGATCCAGGCCGCTCATTCGGGCGGGGTCGATCGGTTCGCCGAAACGGATGCGGACCCGGCGCCCCAGGGCCAGCCAGCTCGTCCCATTGATGGCCGCCGGCACGATGGGGACGCCACAGCGCAGGGCCATGTAGGCCGTCCCCTCCTCCAGCGGCAGCAGCGCCGCCTCGCCGGAGTGGATCCGCCCCTCGCCGAAGATGCCAAGCCGCTCGCCGGCGGCGAATAGATCCTCGACGCGGCGCATCGCCGCAGCCAACCCGCGCCGGCCCTGACGAAACGGCACCACGATGCCGACCCAGCGCATCAGCCGATTCCGGAGGCCCCGGGTCATGTCCTCCTCCTGCGGGCCGAAGAAGCTGGTCCGCGGAGAGGGCGGCAGGATCCTCAGGACGAAGATCGGGTCGCTCCAGTTCAGGTGGTTGAAGCAGAGAATCGAAGGGCCCGCTGGTAGAAGGTCGAGGCCCTCCGTTCGCACCCGGAACATGACTCCGGTTCCGAGCCGGGCGGTCAGCCTGGCAGCTCGATACCGCCACAGGGGCTGCACCGGCGCTTGAACCGCCATTCGGTCCTCTCGCCGGGCGACGCCCGAGGGACCGCGCAAGCCGGCCTTGGGTTCCAGTCGGTTCAGATCGGCCATGGCTGCAGTATGCCAAGCCGGTGCGCCCGCCGGGTGGCCCGCTCAGGGAAAGCCGCGGCCTGGGCAGCCGGCATCGCGCCGGAGCAGCTACGACCGCTCGAGTAGCACCTGGATCGACCGCAAGGGCATCCGCGTCCGGTGCGAGATGTAGCGCGCCAGGCGCTCCTTGTCGCAGCCGGCCCTCGCCAGAGCACGTCGGTCGAGGCGGGGCCAGATCGTGAGGGCCCGCAGCGCCTCGGGGCACGGCGTCCTGGTGCGCCTGTCGCCGCGGTTCACACGAGGCTCGACCGCTACGAAGACTGCCATTTCCGTGCCTCACGTCTCCTGCCGGACGTCGGCCCCCGACCACTCGCCGGGCATTCGTCCCTCAATATCATAAGCGCCGCACTTATGGTTCGCAAGCCCATCGCCCGGGATGCCAAAGGGCGCGCCGGCACATTCTTGGGATCATCAGGGTGGACGGCGGCGACGCTGCCAGTCAGCCTGCGCCGCCGCTGGTATGCAGCATTGCACAATCTTCAGCCACCTGCATGCGGGCCCGGACGACGCCGGCCCCATCTATACGCGGCTGCCGGACACCCGGGTACCGTCCTCCTCCCGTCGCCGGACCGCCGGGGCCTGGTTCGCCGGCTACCAGAGGAACGGGCGGATCCCCAGCGGGCCCTGGACCAGCATGGCCAGCAGGTATCCGGCGACCAGCAGCATTCCCACGGTCAGGTGGAGCTTGATGTTGGCGGCCATGGCCGGCATCAGCGCGTACGGTTCGTCGTAGTCCCGGATCAAGCCGCGGCGGACCTGCAGGGCAAGCGGCAGGGCGAGGACGGCCAGAACCGCCGTCAGCGGCAGCAGGCCGGCCGCGGCGCCGGCGACGACCGAGGCGAAGGCGACGGCCACCGACAGCTCCCAGCCCCGGATTACGAGGCCGCGCGACCAGCGCACCGGCAGAGTCCGCTTGCCGGCGATGGCGTCGCCGGCGCGATCGGGGATCTCGTTGACGTAGAGGATCATGGCCACCAGCAGCGCCAGGGGGATCGAGGCGACGAACGCCTCGGCCGAGACGGCGCCCCGGCTCTGGACCACGAACGCGCCCAGCAGCATGACCGGTCCGAATCCGACGGCCGTGGCGACTTCGCCCAGGCCCCGGTACGCCAGCTTGATGGGCGGCATGGTGTAGGTCAGGCTGATGACCGTCCCCACGCCGGCAATTGCGACCAGCTCGAGCGACGGCCGCAGGGCCAGCAGGATGAGACCGAGAACGCCGGCCGTCAGATAGGCGCCGGCTGACAGCAGCGACATCCCGCGCATGCCCAACAAGTCGTCCTGGAGAACCCGCGAGCCGCCGCTGAACATGGTCGGGGTGGGATTGGCGCCGTCCGCTCCCTGAATCGTGTCGAAGATGTCGTTGGCGACGTTCAGCCCCACTTGTACCAGCAGCGCGGCAACGACGGTGATGATGGCCGTGAGCGGGTCGAAGAAGCCGGCCCGGGCCGCGACGGCGATGCCCAACAGGACCGGCGCAAGGGTCGCGGTGAGGAAGGGCGCTCGAGTGGCGCGAATCAGGAGCGCGGGCGAGAGCGGCGGGCGGACCGCTGCGGCCGCCGGGGCGGCCGCGAACGCTGGGGCAGAGTCATCCTGTCGAGAGGAGGGGCTTTTCGGGCGGGGCGTGGTCACACGGATCTCCGAATCGGACTGGCTGATGGGGTAGTCGACTGTAGGCGGTCAGCGCTGGCGATCGCGGTCCGGAGTGCCACCGAAGAGCCGGATTGCGGCCGCGCCGGCAGCCTGCTGCTCCGGCGTGATCGAGTGGCGCCTGTCGGAGGTGCTGTTGTGAGCGTACTCGGCCAGGGTCTTCTGAAGGACCTCGAGCCGCGTGCGCTGGCCTGCCAGGACCGGCGACCAGCGTGTCTGCATCTCCCTCGATCCAGCGGCGACGGCCGACCACAATGCGTAGAGATCGTCCAGGCAGATCTCGGCCCCGGACAGGGCCGAGCTCCAGGCGGCGTCGTCCGCCAACCCGATGAGCCGCTCCACCGCCGCGCGCGATGCCTCTGCCGTGCGTTCGCAGACTGGGCAGCGCGGCTCTGCGAGCTCTTGCAGGCCGCGCCCCTGGGCGGCGGCGTCGGAGCCGGAGAGCTTCTTCATCGTCGCCAGCCGCCGCCGCAGCACGGCGTCGAGCAGCACCGCCGTGGCCAGCTGGCTGCTTGTCTGCAGGAGTTCCATCTTCGACAGGCCGACGCTGTGGGCCCGGCAGAAGCCGAGGCCCTTGTCCATCCGATCGCGCAGACCTCGGTCGGTGGCACCCTCGCGGGCCAGGCCCCGCAGGGCCGCCCAGCCAGCCTCCTGGCGAGCGTCGCAGACCGGGCACCGGCCGCGCTCGATCGCTTCGGCCAGCCTGATCTCTTCGAAGTCGCGCGCCGGAAGACTGCCGGACGAGGCGCTCACCTGAGCTCCTCCGGCTCGGCCTGGAATCTGGGTCTCGGGTGGCTCATCGGCCAAGCCTAACGCTCGCGCTCTGCCGGCGTCGGGCGCCCCGACCCAACTCCAGACGCCGGCAGTCAGGTTCGCCGGGTCATGGCGGCGTAGGTCACGGCGAAGCCCAGCAAGCACCATACGACGAGCGTCAGCCACGCGCCGGGGGGCAGGGCGAACTGGTTGGGCGCTATCGTGCCGCGGGTCACTTCGCCCATGGCCTGGATGGGCAGCAGGCGGTGAACGACGGCCATCCAATCGGGCAGCTTGTCGGGCAAGAAGGTCAGCGGCGAGAACATGAAGACCAGGACCACGATCGCCTGGGTCACTATCACCGTCAGCATGTAGGGCAGCACCGAGGCGATGGCATAGCCGACGCATGTCGACGTCAGCGCCACCAGCAGCACGGCCGGAACGACCAGCGGGCTGACCTGCAGATCCAGGCCGAACCGCCAGGCGCCGACAAGCACGCCCAGAACCACACCCGGGACGACGATCCCGAGCCAGACCGTCAGGTCGGCGAGCAGGAACGAGAGGCGTGGCACCGGCAGCGAGCGCATGTAGTCCAGGCTGCCCTCGGTCCTGGCCTCCCCCACCGTCTGGGGCAGTGCGACCAGGCCGACCGAAACCATCGAGATGGCCGGCGCGCCGGTTGCGATCAAGTAGATCGACTGCCTGTCCAGCGTGGGGAAGAGCAACGGATAGCCGAGCACGATCCCAAGGGTGAACAGGGCCTGCACCGCCATCATCAGCGGCAGGTAGGCCTTCTTGCGCATAGCCTGCCAGGTCATCAGCAGGTAGTAGCTACGCAGCGCTGGCATCGTAAGCCTCCTCGAGGTCGGCCGACCGGGGGTCGCCCCCGGCCAGGGCCACGTACACGTCTTCCAGGGTGGCCGGTCCCAGCGTGAACTCCTCCACGGCTCCGGCGCGTTGAAGCGACTCCACCCAGGCCACGGCCTGGCCCGCCGCGTCCACCGGGACACCCACGATGAGCCTGTGGCCGACCTGGACGGAAGTTCGCCCGAACGGCGAGGCGGGCACCTGTCGAGCCGCCGGATCCAGGGTCAGCTCCAGCCGCAGTTCCGCGCCGAGTCTGGCCTTGAGCGCGGCCGGCGTGCCCCCAGCCACGACCCGGCCTTCGTCCAGGATGACCAGGCGGTCCACCGACCGCTCTGCCTCGATGACGTTGTGAGTCACCAGCAGGACCGCCGCTCCGTGGTCGGCCAGCAACCGAACCTGCTGCCACAGCAGGCGACGCCGAACCGGATCCACGTCGTTGGTGGGCTCGTCGAGCATGACCAACCGCCCGGGTGCGACGGCAGCCATGGCGAATGCCACCAACCGCCTCACGCCGCCCGAAACACGAGCCGCGTCGACGTCGAGCCACTCGCCGAGCTCCAGGCCCTCGATCAGGCGGTCGCGGCGTGCCCGTACGTCCCGCCTCGACCCGCCGCGGAGCTGGCCCAGCAGGTCGATTGCCTGGCGGGGCGTCAAACCGCCGATCGGCACCTGGGCCTGAGCCTGGAAACTGCACAGCCGTCGGGCCAGGCCGGGATCGCCCACCACGTCCCGGCCGTCGATGCGAATCGAGCCGCCGGTTGGCTTCGTCAGGCCCACGACCTGGTTGACCAGCGTCGTCTTGCCGGCCCCGTTGTGTCCCAGCAGGCCGAAGACCTCGCCCTCGTCGATGCCGAGAGTAATGGCGTCGTTGGCACGGACACCGCTGCGATAGACCTTCGTCAGTTCTTCGATCTCGAGAAGCATCTCTGTCACCCCGTCGTTGCGTCGGCGCGCTGGCCTGTCAAGGGCAATACCTACCCAGGCTCGGCTCGCGGAGTCGATCCGGGCAATGGCTCGAGTTGGATTGGCGGGCGCTCGCCGTCGGGCTATTCGATAGCTATCAGCACCTCGTCGCCGCCGTCGGAGACCTCCACGATCGGCCCCTTCGTGCCGCTCTGGATGGCCTCGACGATCCGCGAGCGATGCCCCGGCGACAGGCCGGGCAGTTGGTCTATGGCAAAGCCCGCCGTCGACAAGGGAATGGCGATATTGACAACCTGGCGGCCCTTCTCGGCCACGTAGACCCGCAGCCGGCGTCCGGCCAGCGTGTCCTGAGCCGAGCCTGGGCGGCGGCCGCCGTCGCGGGCCTGTTCGGGGCCGCTCGTCGCCGACGATGCCGGGCTGCCGGCATCGAGGCGAGCCTGCTCCTCCAGGGCAGCCACGATGGGGGCCGCTTCTTCGGCCGTGAGGCGCCCCTCCGACACAAGTCGCAGGACGGCTTCGAGATCGTCCGGCACGTCACTCACCTCCGGCTCTCGTCGAGACGAGCGGCCGCCTCGTCGACGCCGATCTCGCCTCGTTCGAGGGCCCTCAGCACGGACAACTCGCCGTCCTCGGCCCGATCCGCCGCGTCGTGTGCGGCAACCTCCTCGGCCGTCTCCTCGTTCCAACCGGCGCCGGGGGGTGGCGGTGCGACCGGGGCTGCGGGCGCGGCCGGAGGGGCCGGAGAGGCCGGCGCCGCCGCGCCGCTCCGGCTCGACACATCCACCCCGGGGTCGAGCAGCCGGACCGAGCCCGATGTCGAGTTGACGCGCAGGCTGGCCCGCCCGTCGCCCACGACGGCCCGCCAGTTGCCACGCGTGCCCTCGAGCTGATGGGCCAGAGGCCCACGTACGGAGCCCGAAACCGTCCTCAACTCCACCGTGACTCCGTTCAGAGGTGCGAGATCAAGGCTCCCGGCGATCGTCTCGATGCGGTGGTCGCCGGCAGGATCCAGGCCTCCGGAAACGGACATCCCGCCGCTCGTGGTGTTGAGCATCAGCCCGTAGAAGGACGCGGCGTGGGCCTTGATGCCGCCGGAGATGCTGTTGGCGCGCAATCGCACGGGCGCTTCCGTGTCCATCGTGATCCGGCCGGAGATTGTGCCGGCATCGACCGAACCGGCCAGCCTCCAGAGTCGGATGTCCCCCGAGATGGTCCGATAGCGCTGGTCTCCCACCAGAGCGTCGGCTTCGATCGAGCCGCTCATGGTCTCCAGGCGAATCTGGGCGCCCCACGGCACCTCGACCGCGATGTCGGCATTCACGCGCGCCCCACCGAACAACCAGGCCAGGCCGGTGGACAGACGCCGCTCGGGCGTCTCGATCTGGAGGCTGCCGCTGCCGCGGTCCACCAGGACCCGGCCGCTGTCCAGAGCTCGCTCGGCCGAGGCCTGGTCGCCGGCTCGGATCCGGTAGTCGATGGTGACGCGGGCGTCCTCGCCCTCAACGCCGCGGAGGCGCATCGTTCCGGTGACCGTCTTGATCGAGAGTCTGCCGTCCGCGCCCAGACGATGGGTCAGAACCTCGCGGCGCTCAAGCGTTCCCACGACTACTCCTTCCGGGAGCGGATGAGGGCCGCAGCCTCGTCCGCCGTGATCTCGTGCCTGGCCAGCCGTTCCAGCACCTCGCGCCGCGCGCCGGCCGTTCCGGATTCCTCGAGTGCTTCATCGGCGACCTGAGAGCCGTCCGCCAGGTCCAGCGCCCGGACGAGCGCATCGATCCTGGCCCGGACCGTCGGATAGGAGACCTTCAGCTCTCGCTCGAGTTCCTTGAGGTTGCCGCGAGAGCGCAGGAAGCTCTCCAGGAGGGCCATCTGCTCGCGGCTCAGGCGCCCGAAGCGACCGACGCTGAACTCGCCCTCGATGGCGGTGCCGCAAGCCCGGCATTCCAGCCGGGTGACCGACAACTCGCCGGAGCAGACGGGACAGGTCGAGATCACGTCGCGTGCCATTTCACCCTTTCGATACGAGAGAGCCTCGCCGCGATAGGCAGTCCGGGCTCTCTGCGGTTCGCACTATGCCATGCCGCCTTTATATTTGTCAATGTCCAGTTGCCATTTAGCAACGTTCCCGGCTCTATCGGCGCACAGAACCGCCAGATCTGGTAGCCTCCGCCCTCCCGCGTCGCCTCGATTGCCCTCCGCGCCTCGGTTCTGGACGCCGGGGACGCCCGCCGTCTCGGCGGACGCCCCCGGCAAGCCGGTATAGATTCGGCTTGCGCACAGGGCGCGCCCCATTCGGAGGTCCAATGATTCGGCGGATCTACTCATTCGAGGATCCCGATCGCTTCGTGGCCGGCGCCATCGGCGAGCCGGGCAGCCGGACCTTCTTTCTGCAGGCGCGCGAGGGCAAGCGCGTGACGACGGTGGTGCTGGAGAAGATCCAGGTCGCGCTCCTGGCCGAGCGGCTGGCTCACCTGCTGGCGGAAGTTCGCAGTCGCGGCGCTCATGTTCCGGAGGAGGCAGCCGAGGGTGACATCGACAGGGCGCCGCTGGACGAGCCGCTCCGCGAGGCCTTCCGAGTGGGGACCATGGCTATCACCTGGGATGGCGACGACGAGACGGTGGTCATAGAGGCCCGCGAGTTGCTCGAGACCGAGGAGGACGCGGACGAAGTCGAGGCGGTCGAAGACGAGCCGGGTGAGGATGAAGACGACGAGGACGCGGACCGCGTCCGCATCACGCTGTCGCCCAGACGAGTCCTGGCCTTCGCGGCGCGGGCCCTCGAGGTTGTGGCCGCCGGCCGGCCGCCGTGTCCGTATTGTGGTCAGCCCCTCAACCCAGAGGGCCATCTCTGCGCACGCCGCAACGGGTACATGCACTGAACCCGATGACGGAGTCGGTGGCTGGCGAGCAGCAGGGCCCCGGAGGCCTGACCCGAGCCGATTTGGAGGCCGCCGCGCTGGAAGGCCGGCAGATCGGGGTGGGGCTCGACGGCGCGACCGCCGTGCGGCTTCTGGGCACGGCCGAGCTGACGGTCGTGGGGCGCCTCCTCTCGGCCTCCAACGCAACCTTCTTCGCCGTCGCCGGCGAGCGCGGCCGGGGGCAGGCGGTCAGTTGCGTCTACAAGCCCGAACGCGGCGAGCGGCCGCTGGCGGACTTCCCAGACGGCACGCTGGCCGCTCGAGAGGTTGCGGCCTACGAGCTCTCGCAGGCTGTCGGCTGGGAGGTCGTGCCGCCCACAGTCCTGCGCGATGGACCGTTCGGGCGGGGCATGGTCCAGCTCTGGGTCGAGGTCGACGATGCCGTGGACCTCTCGCTTCTGCCCGAATCGGAAGAGCCAGCCCTGCGCCGCGTGGCCCTTCTGGACGCGGTCCTCAACAACGCCGACCGCAAGGGCGGCCACCTGCTGCCCCTGGCCGACGGCCGGATCATGGCCATCGACAATGGTCTGTGCTTCGCCGTGGAGCCCAAGCTGCGGACCATCCTCTGGCAGTGGCGCGGCCTGCCCCTCCACGATGAGGAGGTAGCCATGCTGACCGGCCTGCGCGTGGGCCTGCGCGGCCGGCTCGGCAAGCGGCTGCTGGAACTGCTCGACGGGAGCGAGGTCGAAGCGACGGCCGGACGGGTCGACGGCCTCCTGGCCGGCCTGCGATTCCCGATGCCTGACGCACGCCGGCCGGTAGTACCCTGGCCACCGTTCTAGCGCCGAGGAGGATGCCGAGTTGCCCGCCTACCTGGAGATGAGAACCAGGCTCATCGCCCTGGCCGCCATGGTCGCGACCGTGGCCGCGGCGGCGCTGGTGATCGCCGACGGCCCGCCGGTGGCCACCTTCGTCGTCGCCGGTCTGGCCCTGGCCGCCCTGGCCGCCATGGTGGGCGACGGTACCGACCAGCTGAGCGAGAGGCTCGGCTCGGGAGCGACCGGCGTTCTGCAGTCGGCCCTGGGCAATCTGCCGGAGTTCTTCATCGCCGTCTTCGCGCTCCAGGCAGGGCTGGTGGAAGTCGTGCGCTCGGCCCTGATCGGCTCGATCCTGGCGAACACCCTGCTGGTCCTCGGCCTGGCCTTCATGGCGGGCGGATTCCGGCACGGCGTCCAGCGGTTCGGCAGCGACCAGACGCGGATGATGTCTACGCTGCTGGTGCTGGCCGTGGCGGCCATGGTCATCCCCACCGTCGCTGCCCTGCCCGGCGGCCCCGACTACGGCCACGAAACCGAGATCTCGATGATCGTGTCGGTTGTGTTGCTGGCCGTCTTCGTAGCCAGCGTTCCTTTCTCGATAGCCGGCGGCAGGCCGTTCGTTGGATCAGAGGGCAGCCTCGTTTCGCCCGGCAGATCCTGGCCGCTCTGGCTGGCGATCGCCACCGTGACCGTCGCGGCCGTCTGCGCCGCCCTGGTCTCGGATTGGTTCGTGGAAGCGCTGACGCCGGCCATGCAGACGCTCGGCATGTCGCAGTCGTTCGCCGGTCTGGTTGTGGTGGCGATAGCGGGTAACGCGGTCGAGAACGTCGTGGGCATCAAGGCCATGATCGCGAACAAGGCGGACCTGGCCGTCAGCCTCATTCTCAACTCCAGTCTGCAGGTGGCGCTGGCCCTCACGCCGGTGCTCGTCATCGGCAGCCTGGTCATGGGCGGCCCGGCGCTAACCCTGATCGTCTCGCCGCTGCTGGCCACTGCTCTGGCTCTCTCGGCCGTACTGGCGGCGCTGACGGTCATCGACGGCGAGTCGACCTGGCTCGAAGGGTTGGCCCTGGCCGGCCTGTACGTCATCGTCGCCGCCAGCGTCTGGTGGGGCACGCCGATTGGAGTCTGAGCGAGGCTGGACTGAGTGGTGATTGACGATGCGCGGACGAGGTCCGAGTCGGGCAGGCGATGGCGCGAGCCTGGCCGGCCGGCGGTCTACTCTGCCCTCTGGAACGTCTTCGCCTACGGCCTGCTGCTGGTCATCGGCGCTCAGACGGCCGCCTTCACGCTGGAGCGGCTGGCGGACGGCTGGTGGCCCGCCTACGACACCAACGCTTACTGGCTGGCCGCGCGGCACATCCTCAGCGGCGAACCGCTCTACCAGCAATCGACCATTTGGGCCGGCGGCATCTACAAGTACCCGCCGATCTTCGCCCAGCTGCTCGTCCCGATCGGGTTCGCGCCGGAGCTGATCGTCGATTGGGCCTGGCGGGTCTCGGGCCTGCTGTGCCTGCGCTATCTGTGCGGCTCATGGCGACTGACCCTGGTCGCGGCCTTGCAGTGGCCGGTCTGGGCCGAGCTTGACCTGGGGAACGTGACCCTGCAGCTGGGCGCCGGGCTCATGTTCGCCCTACGCGATCGCCGGGGCGCATACCTGCTGCCGTGGCTGGCCGCGCTCAAGGCGGGGCCGGGGCTGCTTATCGTGTACCTCTACGTCAGGCGGCCGGACTACCGGCGACCGATCATTCGCGGCTGCCTCTTCTTCGCCGCGGCCTGCGCCGCCTCGTTCGCCGTCGCTCCCGGTCTGTGGTTCGACTATGTCGGCACCTTCGGCTGGGAGGCCGCCTCGGAGATGCGGGCGATCTACGTTGTGGCGTTTGCGCCCGACTCGGGCGGGCTCGACTTCGCCATCCGCCTGGCCATCGCCATGGCCGTCCTGCTGGCGGCGATCCGGTGGCGCCTGGACTGGCTGGCCTTTATCGTGGCCGGGGCAACCATGCCGATCTTCTCGCTGACGAGACTGGCCGTGCTGGTCGGCCTGTGGCCGCTCTGGCTGCATGACCCGATAGATCGCTGGCGCCGCGGACCGGGGCGCCCGCAGGCCGCCGCATCCGAGTTCCTGGAACGCCTGGGCCTCGTGTCCCACGTCCGCCGAACGGCGGGTTAGCGGCCGGCCCGCTGCTCGCGCCAGGCGGGATCGCCAAGGCGAGCCGCGACCAGCGGCCGGGCGCCCACCAGGCCCACGTCCTCGCCCAGCTGTGCCGGAACGATCCGCACCCGAGCGCCCGGCGTGCGCAGCGCCGTCGCCTCGACCGCGGCCCTGGCGGGCCCCAGGAAGCGCTCGCCCTGGCGCTCCGCCAGCGTCCCACCGACCACGATGCGGTCCGGGTTGAAGGCGTTGACCCAGCCGACGCAGGCGACCGCGAAGCCTTGCCGGGCCCGAGCCATGATCTGAGTGCAGGCAGCGTCGCCGGCCTGCTCGCCCTCGGCGACATCCCTGCCGGTGAGGGGCCCCGTGCCGGCGCGGCCGGCCAGGAACGCCGAGCGCCCGGCGGCGACCGCCTCGCGGCCCTGGCCGGCCAATCCCGCCCCGGCGGCGATCCCCTCCAGGTGCCCGCGGCCGCCGCAACCACAGATCGGTCCGCCGTCCAGGACCAGGGTCACATGGCCCAGCTCTCCGGCCGTGCCGTCGGGGCCCAGCATCAGGTCGCCGTCGTGGAAGACGGCCCCGCCCAGCCCCGTCGATACGGTCACGTACAGGAAGTCGGCGCAGCTCCGGGCCGCGCCCAGCCAGTGTTCGGCCAAAGCTGCAACGTTGGTGTCGCGTTCCAGGTAGGCCGGCAGGCCGACCCGCCGCTCCATCTCGTCGGCCAGGGGGGCGTCGCGGAAGGCGGGCACGTTGGGGGGATCCACGACGAGGCCACGCCGGGGATCGACCGGCCCCATCGAGGAAATGCCGACGGCCGCCAGTCGGGCCCGAACCTGCGGCGCAAGGCCGTCCCTGACTCTCAACAACAGGGCCGCGCAGGCGGCGAAGATGGCCTCCGCGCCGTCGCTCACCGGGGTCGCGGCAGCGCACCGGCCGAGCCTGCTCCCATCGGGCAGGATTGCGGCCGCCCGTATCTGGGTCCCGCCGATGTCCATCGCCAGAACGACCATCTCCGCCCGGTCCCGGCGGCCTCCGCGTGCCACGGCCCACTCCGCTTCAACTTCGACCAGCCCAGCGCTAGCCTAGCGCTCCGGCCGGTGTGTGGGACCGAGCGGCTGTCGGGCCGAGCGCCTGCCGCCCAGGGGGCCTCAGCCCGCCGCGGCGTCGCCTGATGTACGCTCAGGCCATGGATGAGGAACCCCCGCTGAGAAGTGCCACGGACGAGCGGCGCCCGTCGCGGCGCTGTGAGCCGGAAGCGGTTGGGGCGCCCCCTGACGAGAGTTCGCGCGACGGCGAAACTGGCGGTGGGTTTGTGGGCCACCTCCATTCGGTGGCCGAGCCCATGGCCGCGGCCATGGAACCGATTGTCTCCCACGTCGTGGCCCCCGTGGCCGGCGCCCTGGGGACCGTCATCGGCGCGGCCAACACCGCCATCTCCGGTCGCAGCGCGCTCGATCGGCGGCTCGGCCGCCTCAACCGCCGGCCGTTGGCCAGTCTGTACGAGTTGTGTCCTCAGGCTCGCCGGGCGGCACCGCGAGAGATGGGCATGCGGTTCGTGCCGCTGGACGAGATCCGCGGCACGGCCGTGGCCGGCGCAGCACAGCGCGGCGGCGACTTCCGGCCGATGGCGCCGTTCCGGGGGGAGAACTGGGAGGCGCGCTGGAGACGCATCCGCGAGGCGAACGACCGCCTGCAGCCACTGCCGCCCGTGGATCTCATCAAGTTCGAGGGCTCCTACTGGGTGCTCGACGGACACAACCGCGTGGCGGCCGCGCTGTACGCGGGCGGTGCGGGCCTGGACGCCATGGTCACCGAGCTCGTTCCGCTCGACGGCCAGACGAGCGAGCGGCCGACCGACCTGGCCGGCTTGCTGTCCGAGGCCGGGGAGCTTCGAGCGGCCGCGGCCGGGCACCGACCGGCCTTCGCCATGCGCTACGGCGACCAGCACCTGCCCGACGAGGCCGGGCTGTCAAATGACCCCGCCCAGCCCGGCCAATCGGCATCCCGGCCAACCCAGCCGGTGGAGCGCTGAGATGGCACGCCGCATGACCGTCGAGTGGCCCGACCCGGCCCCGTTCGCCGACCGGGACGGCCGGCCCATCCGCCTGCTGGCCATATCCGACGCGCCCGACCCCACGCTGGCCGACCGGCGCAACCGCCTGACCCTGGGACGGATCGACCTGATACTCGGCTGCGGCGACCTCGATTGTCACGAGCTGGCCCTCGTGGCGGACGGCTTCGACGCGCCGCTCACCTACGTCCGAGGCAACCACGACACGGACGCCCGCTGGGCAAGATGCCGGGCGACCTGCCCCGATCCAGTCGAATCAACGGCCATCCATCACGACATGGGCCTCTCGATCGCCGGGTTGTCGTGGCCCGGCAAGCGCGGGCCCGGCGCCGCTCGCAGCGAACGCAGGGCCTGGAGCCAGGCCCTCAAACTGGCCGCCCGCCGGCTCGGCCGCCACGATCCGCTGATCGTCATCAGCCACGTGCCCCCGTTGGGCTGCGGCGACGTTCCCAGCAACGGCTACCACCGCGGCTTCTCAGGCTATCGCTGGCTGATGCACCGCCTCGAGCCGAGACTGTGGTTGCACGGCCACACCCCGCTGGCTGCCGCCGCCGACTGGTCCCTGGAACTCGATCGGACGACGGTAGTAAACGCCACGGGCTCGGTCCTTATCGAGCTTCACCCGCCGACTTCCGGCGGTTGATAGACTGCTTTCGACGGGCCACGCAGGGCGAGGAGGCCATGACTGTCGGCGGGGACTACGCGGTCGCGACACGCGGCCTGACCAAGAGCTATGGCCACCAGATGGCCCTGGCCGGGCTGGACCTGTCCGTGCCCTCAGGCGTCGTGTACGGGTTCCTGGGGCCCAACGGCGCGGGCAAGACGACAACGATGCGTCTCCTGACCGGCCTGATCCGCCCCGACGCCGGCACCATCGAGTTGCTCGGCCGGCCGTTCGATCGTTCGGACCGCCAGCGGCTCTTCGATGTCGGCGCGTTGATAGAGGCGCCGACCTTCTACCCGCACCTGTCGGCGCGCGACAACCTGCTGGTGCTGGCCGCGACCGGCAAGCCGGTGTCGCGCGCCCGGGTGGAAGAGCTGCTCGAGCTGTCCGGCCTCCGCGAGCGGGCCGGAGACCGCATCTCCACCTACTCGATGGGCATGCGCCAGCGTCTCGGCATCGCCGCTGCGCTGCTGAACGACCCTCAGCTGCTGCTTCTCGACGAGCCGGCCAACGGCCTCGATCCGGCGGGGATCGTGAGCCTGCGCGACACACTGCGAGGGCTGGCCGCCGCGGGCAAGACGGTCTTTGTCTCCAGCCACATCCTGCCCGAGGTCCAGCAGCTGGCAGACATCGTCGGCATCGTGGTCGCCGGGCGGCTGGTGCGCGAAGGCCCGCTGGCCGAGTTGCTGGCCGGTGCTCAGGCCCTGATCCATGTCAAGGTGGCGCCCCGGGAGGCAGAGAAGGCCCGGGCCGTGCTGCAGAAGCTCAAGGGTTCGGGGCAGGTCACGATCGACTACCCGGCCGTGGCCTGGCTGACCGTTCGCCTGCAGTCCGAGCGAGCAGGCGAGGCCAACCAGGCCCTGGCCCAGGCCGGCATCTACGCTTCCGGCCTGGAGGCCGGGAGCGACCTCGAATCGCTCTTCATGCAGCTCACTCAGCCCGCCCCGGCGGGGCAGCAAGGGGGCACCCGATGAGACTCGTCCTGGCGGGGCTCCGCAAGCTCCGAACACGCACCGCCAGCTGGGTCGCCCTCATCGTGGCCACGCTCCTGGTCGGCCTGTTCATCTTCCTCATCGGCTTGTCGGCAGGCCTGCCCTCAAGCACGACGGCCACCGAGCGCGAGACCCTGGAATGGTTCGTCAGGTTCCCCGGGGCCTACGATGCCATCGCCATCTTCGCGTTCCAATACGCGGGCTTCGTGGCCATGATCTACGTGGCTGCCGTGGCCGGCACCGAGTGGAGCGGCGGGACTCTCAAGGTGGCGATCATGCGAGGCGAAAGCCGCACCCGCTACGCCGTTGCCACCTTCGCATCGGTGGCCCTGTTGCTGCTGGTGGGCGAGCTGGTCGTGTTCGCGGCCGGGATCCTTGGGGCCGTTGGCGGGGCCCTGGCGGTCGGCATTCCGGTCCAGGGCTTCGCCGACGGCGACGCCCTGACGCACCTGGCGTCCCTGTTCATCCGATGCTGGATCGCACTGTGCTGCATCTCGGCGGTGGCCTATGCGATCGCGATGGTCGCCAAGAGCCAGATGGCCGGCGTCGGAACCGTGATCGGCCTGTACATCGCCTCCGTTTTCGTGATCGTCCTGCCGAAGTGGCTGAGGGAGATGCTCGAGTACCTGCCCTTCAGCGCGGCGGGCGACGCCATCGGCATCATCATGCCGCCGTCGGCCGGCGCTGCCGGCGGCGCTGGGGTCACCATCGAGCCCAACCTGGCCCTGCTGGTAGCCGCCGTCTGGATCGTCGGCGCGGTGGCCGCGGCGGCGCTGACGACCGAACGAGCGGAGATCGGCGGCTGAAGCGAGCGGCCTGGGCGCCGCCGGGGTGGCCTTCGGGGGCCCGACAAGCGTAGAGTTGTCGGTGCGGTCGGACGGGTTGAGACTCGACCCGGCCCCGATCGCCGGCGCCTGCTCGGGGGAGACGCGGTGAGCACTGAACCGCTGGTCCTTGTGGCGGATGACGAGCCCCGCATCACCAAGCTCGTCTCGATGGCCCTGAAGGCCGAGGGCTTTCGCGTCGTCACGGCCTCCGGCGGCGAGGAGGCGCTGGCCAGGGCGGAAGACGTTCGGCCGGACATCGTCCTGCTCGACATCGTCATGCCCGGGCTCGACGGCATCGAAGTCATGCGCCAGCTGCGCGAGCGCCGGCCCGTGCCGGTTATCCTGCTGACGGCCAAGGGCTCGACGACCGACAAGGCAGTGGGGCTGGACCTGGGCGCCGACGACTACGTGGCCAAACCCTTCGACCTGGACGAGCTCGCCGCCCGGGTGCGGGCCGTGCTGCGACGCTCCGCCGGGACCGGGGCGACGCGCGGCGTAATCGCCTTCGACGACGTCGAGATAGACCTGGAGCGGCGGACGGTCAACCACAGGGGCGAGCTCGTGCAGCTGTCCCGAACCGAGTGGCTGCTGCTGCAGCACCTGGCCGCCAACGCCGGGAAGGTGGTCCTGCACACCGAGTTGCTGACCAAAGTCTGGGGGCCGGAGTATCGCGACGATCTCCAGTACCTTCGGGTCTGGGTCAGCCGGGTGCGCCGCAAGCTCGGGGCCAGGCCCGGCGAGCCGGGACGCATCAAGACGTTCCAGGGAATCGGTTACCTGCTGGACGCCGAGCCGGTGCGGGTCGATGGTCGGGAGGGCCTGGGCGGACTGCGCTCGATGGTGACCGGCCGAGGCAAGACCGACTGAGCCGCGTCAACCGCAAGCGGCCCGGCGAGGGGTACCGGGCCGCTCGGCTTCAGGAAGGCGCCCCGTCACCGGCGCCTTCACCTGCCTTCGCGCGGAAGCTGCCTTCTCCGTCTGCTGCATCGTAGGACGGGCCGCGTGTAGGGCGCGCGCGGGCCGGCCGCCGCGGCATTACAGCCCCGTTGCATCGCCGCACCGGCCCCCGTGGGGCGGGCCGAGGAGCGATCGCAGTTGCGTTGCGGGCCGCCATCGCGTACAAAGCCAGCCATGACGCCCGATTCGCGACGATCGAGCCACTCCAGCTGGGCACCGCAGGATCCGGCCGCGCGGTACGACCCACACACGTGCCTCCTGATCGTGGACATCCAGAACGACTTCGCCGATCCCTCCGGCAGCCTCTACGTCGGCGGCGGGGCGGACATAGTTCCGCTCGTCAATGTCGAGACGGGGCGGGCGCTGACCGCGGGCGCGGCAGTGGTGTATACCCAGGACTGGCACCCGGAGCACACTCCTCACTTCACCGCCGACGGGGGCATCTGGCCGGTCCACTGTGTGCGCGACACCTGGGGCGCGGAGTTCCACCCGGACCTGATCGTGCGCGGGCCGGTGGTGCGCAAAGGGACGCACGGCGAGGACGGCTACTCGGGCTTCACGATGCGCGATCCGGCCGGGGGCGGCGCCGTGACCACGGAACTGGAGGCGTCGCTCGAGGCTCGGACGATCAGCCGCATCGTGATCTGCGGCCTGGCCACGGACTACTGCGTCAAGGCCACCGCCCTCGACGGCGTGCGGCTGGGCTACGAGACGGCCGTGTTGCTCGAGGCGATACGGGCCGTGGACCTGGCGCCGGGCGACGGCGAGCGGGCCCTGGACCAGCTGTGGGCCGCCGGCGCCGTGCTGGTCGGCCCCCGAGCGGAGCCTTGAGCAAGCCCGTCCGCATCCACCTCGTCGACGCCACCTACGAGTTGTTCCGGGCCTTCTACGCGCCTCGCCCGACGGTCCATACGCCCGACGGCCAGGACGTAGGGGCCGTGGTGGGCCTCCTCTACTCGATGCTGGTCCTGCTGCGGGAAGATGGTGCCAGCCACGTCGGCTGCGCCACCGACCATGTCATCCGCTCATTCCGCAACCGTCTCTACGCCGGCTACAAGACGGAGGCCGGCGTCCCCGTCGAACTGCTAGGGCAGTTCGGGCTGGCCGAACGCGCGTTGCAGACGCTGGGGCTGGTCGTCTGGCCGGAAGTCGAGTTCGAAGCGGACGACGCCCTGGCGACGGCGGCGGCCCGCTGGGGTGATTCGAAGGCGGTCGAGCAGGTGTTGATCTGCACGCCCGACAAAGACCTGGCCCAATGCGTCCGCGGGACCCGGGTGGTCATGCTGGATCGCCGGCGCAAGACGATCATCGACGAGGGCGGAGTGCGCCAGCGGTGGGGCGTCCTTCCCGAGTCCATCCCCGACTACCTGGCCCTGGTGGGCGATTCGTCGGACGGCTACCCCGGCCTGCGCGGCTGGGGCGCCAAATCGGCCGCCGCCGTGCTGGGCCGCTGGCAACATCTGGAATCGATCCCCAGGGCCGTCGGCGCGTGGGGCGTGGACGTTCGCTCGGCACCGGCGCTCTCCGCGACGCTGCGGTCGCAGTGGGACGAGGCACTGCTCTACCGCCACCTGGCCAGGCTGCGGCTGGACGCTCCCCTCCCCCAGGTTTCGCCCGACGAGTTGCGCTGGCGCGGCGCCCGCCGCGAGCCGTGGGTCCAACTGTGCAAGGAGCTGGGGGTTTCCGCCCTGGCCGAGCGCCCGCACCTCTGGCAGGACTAGCGTCCTAGCCCAGCAGCTCCAGCATCGCGGCATGGTGCGCCGGGGCGGCGGCCAGACACGACCAGGCCCCGGCCGGACGTGAGAGGTCGAACCAGGGTCCGCCGTCCAGGCTGGTGACCACGGCCCCGGCTCTCTCGGCGATCAGCCCGGCAGCGGCCACGTCCCAGGCGGATAGCCCGGCCCCCTGAGCGTAGACGTCGAACCGGCCGCAGGCCACGTAGGAGAGCGTCAGCGAGGCCGAGCCCATGGAACGGTGGGCCCGGATGCTCCTGATCGCCTCACGGCGCTTCCGCACCGTGCCTCGCCCACCGACCGCCAGAGTCACGACCAGATCTTCCAGGCGCTCCTTGGCGCCGGGGCGAATCGGCCGGCCGTTGCGCAACGGCGGTCCGTCGATGGCCCCGGCGAACGTCTCGTCGCGAGTGGGGTCGAAGACCACGCCTGCGACCGGCCGCCCATCGGCCACAAGGGCGATCGAGATGCAGAAGAACGGAATGCCGTTGGCGTAGTTGACGGTGCCGTCGAGCGGATCGACGATCCATACCCGGCCGGACGGGGACTCGCCCGCCTCGGCCACCTCACCGATCTCCTCGGCCAGGAAACGGTCGCCCGGATAGCGTCCGCGGACCGCGTCCATCACCAGCTTCTCGCACATGTGGTCGACTTCGGTCACGACGTCGCGGGGGCCTTTCGCCTCCACGTGCTCGAGGCGCTCGTAGCGCTCCATCTGGATGGCCCCGGCCCGATGGGCCAACTCGATCGCCAGCGCCAGCTCCTCGCCGAAGATCTCGGACCGCCCCAGGGCCGGACGGCTCAACCGGCCATACCGGTCACGCCCGCCTCGAGCGCGATCTCGATCATCTTCTCGATCCTGGCGTTCAGCTGGTCGAGCGGCATGTAGGACTCTTCGGGAGTCGTCTTCTCCGAGAGCACGTCGCTGACGGTGAGGATCGTTGCAGCCGCCACATCCTCTCCGGCGGCGCGGGCCCGGGCGGCGAGGTAGTACAGGACGGAGGACTCCATCTCGAAGGCCAGCACGCCTCGGCTGCGCCACTTCGTCGCGTAGTCCGGATCCGGATTGTAGAAGACGTCGACCGTGGCAACCTGGCCGACGTGGGGCTTGCTGCCGGCCTTTTCGGCCGCCTCGACGAGCGAACGGATGAGCCCCGGGTCGGCGGTCGGCGCGTAGGGGTCGCCGTGCAGGTATGTCGCCGTGGCGCCGTCGATCGGCGTGGCGCCGGCCGCGATCACGATCTCACCGGTCTTGACCCCCGGCCCGATGCCGCCGCACGTCCCCACTCGAATCAGTCGCTTCGCGCCCAGACGCAGCAGCTCCTCGACGACGATGGCCATGCTCGGTGCGCCCATGCCGCTGGCCTGGACACTGACCGGCACTCCCTTGTACTTGCCGGTGTAGCCGAGCAGGGCCCGGTGCGAGTTGACCGGACGCACGGAAGACAGGCCGCCGTCGAACTTGCCGGCGACAACCGTCGCTCGCTGCGGGTCGCCCGGGATCAACACCAGCGGGGCGTAGTCGCTGGCTTCGGCTCGGAGATGGATCTGCGGCATTTCTAGGACTCCCACTCCAGAGGGGCGGGACAGGCGCGGCTGCCCGAGGACGGCATGCGATTGTACCCACGGGTGGCCCGGGGATGTCATCCCCGGTGGATCAGGCCGTCTGGGGCGGCACCGATTGCGGCTCGGCAGGATCGACCGACGGCCGCCCCACGTAGAAGGAGGCTGCCACCATGATCGTCCCGATCGACGTGAGCAGGACGCCCTGAACCAGGACGGACTGCAAGTAGCCTCGGATGATCGCCTTGATCAGGTCCGTCTCCAGATCCAGAACGCCGGGCGCCAGAGCCGTGAGCGACGACCTCGAGCCGGCCATGAGATCGCTGATAGACCCCTGGGCGGTGGACAGGCCCGCGACCGCGGCCGCGGCGGTGAGGACCCCGGCCAGCAGGATCGGGACACCCCACCAGCGCAGCAGGCTCCTGGGCGACCGAACCACCAGCAACGCCACGAGCCCCAGCAGAGCCAGGGGCACCAGCAGACTCAGGTAGGCGGCGGCTCGAGCCGCGCCGAGTATCTCCCGTGGCCTCTGCAGCGGGTCCTCCGCCGAGCCCGACTCGCCGCCCAGCTCGAACTCGGCCTGAGCGGGTACCTCCGCCGCCAGGATTGCCAGGGTGGCGTGGATGTTCGGATACATGGCGGTCAGGATGACGTCCGGCGGGCGACAGACGGGCACCGCCTTGAGAGGCTCCGAGGGATCCGTCAGGCCCTGGATCTGCGCCAGCTGGTCATCACTGCAGGGCGGCTGAGCCTCAATCAGGGCGACGACCGCATTGAAGCCGGCGTCGCCGACGATCCTGGCCTTCAAGCCCGCCATCGAAATCGCGACATCGCCGTCGCCGTCGCCGCTGAGGGCCTCGTGGACCTGGTCGATGGCGCTCTCGAACTGGGCCTGCAGCCACTCGGGCGGCAGCAGCGCTTCCAGGATCGTCTGCCAGTCCTCCTCCGTCAGGATCCAGAAGTAGATGGGCATGCCGTCGTGGGTGTCGGCCAGAGCGGCCGGAACGCCGTGGGCCCGAAGGCAGCTCTTGACCCGGTCCGTCTCGATCTCGGTCGCCGGCCGCGAATCGGCCGCCAGCGCCGCGTAGGCGAGTGGTCCCAGCTCGTCCTGCAGGCAGGTCGTCAGCTCGGGCGAGGCGAGGGCCAGGGTCGAGGCGATGATGGTCGGCTCGGAGGGACCCTCCTCCCCTTCCCCATCCGCCGGGTGGGCCGTGCTCCCGTACACCAACTGCTCGGCGACGAGCTCCGGCAGGCGCTCGTAGACGCTCTGCTCGACCATCGCTCGCTTGTAGAGGCCGGGCTCGAGGAAGCTGCGCTCGACGTTGAACAGGGCCAGGACCAGCGGCGCAAGGACGACGAAGAGCGCCGCCGCAAGCACGGCCAGGAAGGTCAGGCATCCGCCGCCGCGACGATCGCTGGACATGGTGCGCCTCCCTGCGGGCCCGTCGGCCGGCGGCCGAACGCGACCTAAGAGTAGGCTGCCGGGCAACCCCGGAGAGGCGCGCCCGGCATGCGGGCTCCAGATGCACCCGCGAGGCCGCCGATTGCGGCGCCCGGCAAAGTCCCAAGTCGTATCGCGGGGTGGTGACGGCGTCGACCGCAGGCAACGGAATCGCCATCCAGCGCCTCAGGGAATCGTGGTCGGTTAGGGCGAGAAGTATGCGATTGGGTATGGACAAGTTGTGGAAAACCTGGGATACATATGCACCTGCGGTGCTCGAGCAGCCCCAGATGCACATATGGCGCGTCGGACTCAGATAGGACCAACTACTATCGACTGCAAGCACGGGCGCAAGGTGGCGCCGACAGAGATCATCTGAGCCCTCAATCGGCCGGACCCGTCTCCCGGCCAAGGTGCCCGCCTGGAGGGCTACAAGGCAGGCGAGGATCTATCGTGCAGTTCATACGGCCTCGGCCGGGTTCGGCCGAGCGCATCCTGTGGTCGCGCGACAGCCGGCTCATCTCCCGAGTCGCCCAGAACGTACCCGAGGCTCGAATCATCGAGCTGGCCGACTCCGGTTGGTGCGTGATCGCCTCCGTCTCCGACCTGGCCGAGGGGCTTGTCGGTCGGCTGGCTCAATCGGCAGCCTTCGGGATGGCGGACGTCGATCAGCAGCAACCGTCCGCCGAGCGCTACGTCATCGCCCTCGGGCGGGCCGTTCAGGTCGCCGGACTGGGCGAGCGCATCGGCCTCGACGAGGCCCCCGAGGTCGCCAAGCGCAAGGTCCTCGACTACTTCTTTGCCCTCAAGGAGCACCACCACGTGGAGTTCCAGCCCATCGTCGACCTGCGGACGATGGAGGCCCACGAGTGGGAGTGCCTGTTCCGTCCCCAGATGCCTATGCTGCCGCAGACCATCGGCTCGATCGTCGAGGCCGCCCTGGCGGCCAAGCGGACGGTGGAACTGGACACCTTCGTGGTCGCCGCCACCATGGCTCGCCTGGCCGAGGTTCCGACCGGCGGTTCGGGTGCCCGGCGAATGAGGTTCCACATCAACCTTCTGCCCGCCAGCCTGCTCGCCCGCTCGTTCGAGGCCCCGGCCTTCGCCGCCCGGGTGCGAGGAGCCGGCCTCTCGCCCCATCAGATAGTCGTCGAGTGCACCGAGCAGCAGGCCATCGCCGATCTGCCGCGCCTCAAGAAGCAGGTGCGGGCGCTGCGGCGACTCGGCTTCGGGTTCGCCATCGACGACGCCGGCGCCGGCTACGCGAGCTTCAACGTCATCGCCGCGCTCGAGCCCTCCATCATCAAGATCGACCGGGCCATCGTCTGCCGGATCGGCAACAAGGACGGCGAGGCCAAGCGGGCCCTGGTCGAGGCCTTCGTCTCGTTCAGCCGCCGCATCGGGGCAAGGGTCGTGGCCGAGGGGATCGAGAACCGCCGCGATCTGCAAGCTCTGGTGGAACGCGACGTCGACTTCGGGCAGGGCTACCTGCTCGGCCGGGCCTCGACTCTGCCGAATCAGCCGCGCCGCTTGCGGTCGCCCGCCGAACGCACCGCCGAGCGGCCGGCCGCGGGCGGCTGGGAGGGCGTGGCCGCGGGACTCGTCCGCAGCCAGTAGCGGCGGGCCCGTCGCGGCCCCGGGGCTCGCGCCGCGGGCTTCTGTCGTCCGCCGGTCCCACCGCGGACGCGGTACCATCGATCGCGCTTCCCTGTATCGCGCGGAGGACGGAGCCATGGCCAGAGCCACTATCGGCTATGCGGCGATGCTCGAGCAGTTCGGGCCGATCGAGGTCGTGGACCTGTGCGCCCGCGCCGAGAGCGCCGGCTTTTCGGGCGTCATGGCGGCCGACCACTTGCAGCCGTGGATCCCCCGCCAGGGCCAGGCCGCCTTCGTATGGGAGGTGCTGGCCATCGCCGGGGCCCGCACGTCGGGCGATCTCGGGCCCGGCGTCACCTGTCCCTCCTTTCGCATGCATCCGGCCATCGTCGCCCAGGCCGCGGCGACGCTGGAGGTCATGTACCCCGGCCGGACCTGGCTCGGACTCGGCTCCGGCGAGGCGCTGAACGAGCACGTCGTGGCCGGCTACTGGCCCGAGGTCGCCGAGCGCATCAACCGGATGTTCGAGGCCATCGAGGTCATCGGCAAGCTGTTCGGGGGCGAGGATGTCAAGCACGATGGCCGCTTCTTCAAGATGGAGACGTGCCGTCTCTGGACCCGACCCGAGAAGGCGCCGCCGATCTACGTCGCCACCGCAGGGCCGGTCACGGCGAAACGCACCGGGCAGTTCGCCGATGGGATCATCACCGTCGGCGCGCCCGAGGAGAAGATCGAGGGCATCTTCGGCAAGTTCGCCGAGGGAGCCCGCCTGGCCGGCAAGGACCCGGACAAGATGCCCAGGATCCTCCAGCTCCATCTCTCCTGGGCCGAGACGGATGAGGCAGCCCTGGCCAACGCAATGACCGAGTGGCCCAACGGCGGGATGCGCTTTCCCAAGCAGGACATCCGCTCGCCACGTGACTTCGAACAGATGGCGGCGCTGGTCCGCCCCGAGGACTTCGAGGGCCGGCTGCTCATCTCATCCGATCCGGAGGCCCATCGCCGCGAGATCCAGCGGTTCCTGGACCTCGGCTTCGACAGGATCTACCTGCACAACGTGGGCCGCAACCAGGCAGCGTGGATAGACGTGTTCGGCCGAGAGGTCCTGCCCAAGCTCACGGCCTGACCGGCCCGGCGCCGCCGGTCGCCCAAGCGAAGACCCCGGCCGGCGGCCGGGGTCTTCCTGATGCGCGCGGTCGCCTGCCGCTATGGCAGGAAGTAGCCGCTGACGTCGAAGACGGCTGCGGTGGTGACGCGGTAGGTGGGCGCGTAGCAGATGCCCAGCCTGCCCGAGCCCAGTGGCACGGTTACGCCCGTGGCTCGGTTGTCGAGCAGGAAGTTGAGGGTCGAGGTGGTCGGGATGTTGGCCGGCACCGGGGTCAGGGCCATGTAGCCGGCCTTCTGCTGGCGGGTGACGGTCAGGATGCCGGTGACGGCGGTAGCCGTCGGAGGCACGTTCATCGTCGGGTCATCCGTCTTCTGGTTGGTGACGGGGAACGAGACGCCGACGAGGCCGACCAGGATATTCAGACCGCCTATTCCCTTGCGGGTGTCGAGGATGCGGTTGGGTGTCAGCGGCACGTAGGTGGCCCCCGACGCCCCGGCGACGAAGTAGCCATTGACGTCGAAGATGATGTCGGCGGTCGAGCCCGCGGCTCCCTTCCAGACCGCACTGAGGGTGCCGCCGGTCCCGAGCTTCATGGTGACCGCGGTCGCTCGGTTGTCTTGATTGGTGCTGCTGTACTTGGGCGAGTAGACCGTGGCGGTGGGTGGATTGGCGTCCGGCTCCGGGGTGATGACCGCGCGCCCGGCCGAGGTCTGGCGAGTGACGGTCAGGTTGCCGGTCACGGCGATGGCCCAGGAGGGCACGCCGCCGGTGGCGGCCCCCGCCACCGCGAAGGTCTGAGGAACGCCGTTGGCGAACTTGGTGGCAACGCCGCCCGGCTGGCCCAGGCCCTTGCGGGAGTCGAGCACTCGAGCCGGGGTCAGGGCGATGTAAGTGGCGCCGGACGTGCCCTCCACGAAGTAGCCGCTGACGTCGAAGGCGACATGGGCGGTCCCGGCGGTGGTGCCGGCATAGGTGACGCTGAGAGTGCCGCCGGCCCCCAGAGTGATCGTGGCGCCCGTCGCTCGGGTGTCGTTGGCCGGGAAGTTGAGGGTCGAGGTGGTCGGAATGTCGATCGGTATGGGGGTCAGGGCCAGGTAGGCGCCGACCGGGCAGCGCGAGACCGACAGGACGCCGGTCACCGCGGTGGCGTTCGAGGGCACGTTGCGGGTCGGATCGCCGGGGAACCGGTCGGTGACCTGGAACGTGTATGCCTGGAGAGGCTGCAGCGGCGTGCTGCGCTGGATCCCCGCATAGGTGTCGAGGATTCGGGTGGGCGTAAGTCCGAAGTAAGTGTGGCCCTGCCGCGGGATGATCGTCTTGGAGGCCAGCGATTCCGGTCCGGTGCCGGAGACGTTCGTCGCCTTCACCTTGAACGTGTAGCCGGTCTTGTTCGTAAGGCCGGTCACCGTGCACGTCAGCGACGGCGCCAGCGTCGTGCAGGTGAAGCCGCCGGGCGTGCTCGTGACCGTGTAGGACAGAATCGGCATGCCGCCGTCGTAGCCGGGTGCAACCCAGCTGATCTGGGCGGCGCCGTCGAGACCGAACCCGGTGGCGTCGGTGGGCCTGTCGGGGGCATTGGCATCGAACGGCGTGACAGGATCGGACGGGCTCGAAGGAGAGCCGGCGCCGTAGGCGTTGGTGGCCGTGACCGTGAACGTGTACGGCGTCCCGCCGGTCAGGTAGGTGACCTCGCAGCTCGTGGCACTGGCCCCAAACGCGGTGCAGGTCTTCGAAGGATCCTCGACTGTGGTGACCGTGTAGCTGAGGATCGGGCTGCGGCCGTCATCGACCGGGATGGTCCAGCTGACCAGGACCCGAGACGGTCCGGGGTCGCCGGCGACGTCGGTCGGCGGGTCGGGCGGCACAGGGCCGGTGTACTTGGTAGCGGTGACCTCGACCGCGGCGCTTGAGTTCCCGGAAGCGTCGGTGGCCACGACCGAGTAGGTGATCACGTCGCCGTCAAGCAGCGCCGTCAGGTCGAGGCCGGTTATGGACCAGGTGCCGGCGGCGACGGTCGTGGAGTCGCCGGCCGAGTTGCTGTGCTCGTCG
>CAZFLI010000006.1:0-30585 GCA_964519845.1 uncultured Anaerolineaceae bacterium
GTCTGCCCAGCATGAACGCCGCGCCGGCCAGGAGAGCCACGCCCAGGCCGATCAAGACGCCGAGAACGAGCATGAGGGTCGTGTCGGTGCCCCCACCCCCGCCGCCGGTCCCGCCCGAGCCGGGGGTCTGCGAAGGCTCGGTGCCGGCGCCCTCGGACGCCATGGACGAATCGCTCGCGCCCGGCTCGGCCGTAGGCGTCTCCGCCGGAGCCGGCGTCGGGGCGGCCTGCGGATAGACCATCGCCGACGCGGCCGAGGCCGGGCCGACCCCGGCGATGTTGGTGGCCTTGACCGTGAAGACGTAGCCCGTGCCGTTGGTCAGCCCGCCGATCGAGCACGTCAGGGCGCCGGTCGAGGTGCACTTCTTGCCGTCCGGCGTGGAGGTCACGGTGTAGAGAGTGATCGGACTGCCGCCGTCACTGGCGGGAGCCTGCCAGGTGATCGTTGCCGCGCCGTCGCTGGCCGTGGCGGCCACGTTGGTGGGCGCTCCGGGGAGGCCGGGAGCCAGGATGGCGAGGCTATGCCATATGCCCCCGGCGACGTAGCTGTAGCGGTAACCGGCCGGAGCCGCAGGCACGGTCGCTTCGCCGTGGTCGTTGCGGCCCCAGGCGACGATGGTCCCGTCCGACTTGAGGGCCAGGCTCTGGTAGCCGCCCGCCGCGACTACCGTCACGCCGGACAGCCCGGCGGGCACGTTGATCTGACCGAAGCCGTTCTGGCCCCAGGCGACAACCGTTCCGTTCGACTTGAGCGCGAGGACGTGCTGCCAGCCGACGTCGATTGCCGTTACGCTCGAGAGACCCGCCGGCGGTGTCAGCATCGTGGCCGGCGTGGTTCCGTGGGGACTGACGGTGCCGTCCTTGTTCAGGATGACGTAGACATTCTGGCCGTTCTCGCCGTCTGCGGCCGTCGGCGCGCCCGCGATGACGCCCGGACCGCCGCCCCATTTGAACATCAACTGGTCGGTGCCCTTGGACGCGATGGCGATGTTCGAGCGGTAGCCGGCGCCTATGGCGAACCACTTGTACCCGGACGAAAGCGTGGGCACATCGAGCTGGTCGTAGGTGTTGTTGCCCCAGGCCACGATCGTCCCGTCGGACTTGAGAGCCAGGCTGTGATTGCACCCGGCCGAGATGGCCACGACGCCCGATTGGGCGGCGGCGGGGACGCTGGTCTGGTCGTAGGTGTTGTCGCCCCAGGCGATGACCTTGCCGCTCTTGAGAGCCAGGCTGTGATTGCAGCCGCCGGCAACTCGGGTGACGCCCGATTGCGCCTCGGCCGGCACCTCTATCTGATGCGAGGCGTTGTAGCCCCAGGCGACGACCTTGCCCGGCGTCACCGTCAGGGCCACGGCCGGCGCGGCCCCCGGGATCGCCCAGGCGACGGAAAGACCGCCCAGAGCCAGGGCGGCGGCAGCGGCGACGCGGGCCATCCTGCCCAGAAGGGACCCTCGGGAATCCCCAACATGAATGCGCAGGCCGAACATTCGAGACCTCTCCCTTCCCGAAGCCGGGCGGACCCAACGCCTCCCCCGGCTGCTGCCCTGTGATCGGCACAGCATAGACCCCAAACGGCCTGGGTTGGCGGCCAGTTGCGGGGCGCGAGAGATCGGCCCGGGCACGCGGAGACAGCCGAGCCGATCAGCCGCCGGGCGGCGCGACCGAGGAGTTGAGGCCGCCGTCCACGGCGAGGACGCCCGTCAGACCGGCCGGGACCAGGGCGGTGGCCGGCAGCAAGCCGGCCCTCAGCCGACCGCCTTCTTCACGAGAGCGGCGATCCTGGCCTCGTCGGCGACGGTCAGCTCCTTCAGCGCATAGGAGGTGGGCCACATGGCGCCTTGGTCGAGGTTGGCCTTGTCGCTGAAGCCGAGCGTCGCGTACCTCGACTTGAACTTCCCGGCACTCTGGAAGAAGCAGACGACGTTGCCGTCCCTGGCATAGGCGGGCATCCCGTACCACGTTCTCGGCGAGAGGTCCGGCCCGGCGGCCTTGATGACGGCATGCAGCCGCTCGGCCATGGCCCGATCCAGCTCCGGCATCTCGGCGATCTTCGCCAGCACGTCGCTTTCGCCGTCCAGTTTGGCTGCACGCGGGCTGCGGCGTGTCGCCGCCTTCAGCTCCTGGGCCCGCTCCATCATCGCGAGTCGTTCGTCGTCCGTGAATCCCCCCGACGTCTTGTCGGTCGCGGTGGCGCCCCCGGCGGGCCTCTGAGTCTCCTTCATTGCGGGTCTCCTCCCCTGCGAGTCTCGACGGCGACGACTTCCATGCTAGGGAGGCGCCATTGCGGCGGCCCCTGAAGGACCGCTCGTTCCGCCATCCGGGCCTGCCCGACGCATCGGTCGAACCCCCCAGGTAAGCGGCGGGTGAGCCGCGGTTGATCGCCAGTCAAGCAGCCGGGCCTACCGTTCGCGTGCCCGCCGCACGAGTTGGCGCCGGCTCGAGAGACGGCGCCGGTAGAGGAGACTGGGACCATGAACAAGGTCCTTCTTACGGGCCGGCTGACCCGCGATCCGGAGCTGCGATCGCTGGCCAGCGGCTCATCCGTGGCCACCTTCGCCGTGGCCACCAACGAGTACCGCGGCAACGGCAAGGAGCGGGCCGAGTACCACAATGTCGTGACCTGGGACCGCCTGGCGCAGGTCTGCGGCCAGTACCTCGGCAAGGGGCAGCAGGTTGCCATCGAGGGCCGGCTGCAGACCCGCCAGTGGGATGACGACCGCGGTACGCGGCACTGGAAAACCGAGGTCGTGGCCACATCGGTAGAGATGCTCTCCGGCCGGCGCAAGCGCGACTACGAGGCCGATTCACTCGTGGCCCAGGCCACTGCCGAGGCCGCCGCCGCGGAGGCGGGCGTGGACCGGGCGGCGACGCCCGGCGAAGCGGCCGAGGTAGGCGTGATCACGGCGGCCGACGAAGCAGCCGACGAAGCAGCCGACGCCGCAGCCGACGACGGCTCGACGGACGACGAGCAGGTGCTCGTCCTGGCCTGACCTCTCGACGTCGGGGCGCGGCAGCGAGTCATCCATCTGACCGCGCCCCGGCCACTCCCCTACCCGGGGCGACTCCCGCTACTGCGACCACACCCCGCAATCATCGGGACAGGTCTTGAGGGTGCCGTCCTTCATGCCGGCGAGGGCGTCGTCAAGCTTGCCCTGGACGTCGGCCGGGACCTTCACGTCGGAGAGGTGGAACGGCGAGATGCCGATGCCATCGTTCGCGGCACTGAAGAGCGAGACGCCGCCCCCGGCCGTTCCGGCGTCTATGGCCAGGATCGTGTCGGCGACGGCCTTCGACACGTTCTTCTCCGCCGAGGCAACGATGCAGCCGTCGGCATCGGAGTAGGACAGGAACTGGTCCACATCCACGCCGATGGCCAGGATGCCGGCGTCGCAGGCCGCGTCGAGCGCGCCCTTACCGGTATCGCGGGCAACCGGAAAGATGACGTCGACGCCCGTATCGGCGATGAACTGCTCGGCGAAGGTCCTGCCCCAGACCGGATCCGCATAGGCCTTGGCGGGGTCCCCGGTGGAGAAGAAGGCCGTTTCGACCCTGGTGCCGGGCTTGTAGTACCGGGCGCCCAGTTCGAACCCCTGCAGGTAACGGACGACCGAAGGATTGCCACTGGTGGCACCGATCTGCCCGATCACGCCGATCTCGCTGACCGCGGCGGCGGCGATGCCGGCGAGGTAGCCCGCCTGATCCTCCTGGAACCGCAACCCGATCAGCCTCGGCACCAGCGTTGCCGCGTCCCCCAAACAGATGCCGTTGCTGTCGAAGTCGCCTGCTTTGTTCACGCAGGGGTCGACGTCGACGGCGACGAACCACACGCCGGGGTTGGCCCTGGCCGCCCTGGTGGCATCCGCACCCATGGCGGCGCCGGCCGTGACGATGATCGTGTAGCCCTCGTCGAGGAAGGTCTGGATGCCGTTGCCGTAGTCGAACTCGTCCTTGGAGACGTAGTACTCGACCGTGGCGCCGAGCTGCTGAGCCGCCTGCTTGGCGCCCTCGTAGGAGAGCTGGTTGAAGCCCTTGTCATCGATGCGACCGATGTCCGTCACCACGCCGATCTTCACGTCCGAGGCGCCCGCCGAGGACGACGACAGGGGAGAGAAGCAGCCGGCGCAGACGATCGCCGGCACGGCCAGGCAAGCGAGCACGATCCGGGAGCGACCCGCCATGCGATCCTCCTGTTTCCCAACCACGGGTTCTCGACGCCCCCCGGAGATTGTATGTCTGCCGGCCGGGGACCATAGAGACGAGATCGGATGCCGGCTCGACAGGACCATGCCGGCCGAACACGAGCCGCGGGACGCCTTACGATCTCACCGTGGACAGCACCGCACCCGCGATACTCGAGATCGGCCTCGTCCTTCTCGGCGCCGTCGCCTCGGGCCGGCTGGCTCGCCGGCTGGGCCTGCCGGCGGTCGTCGGGTACCTGGCGCTCGGCATCGCGGTTTCGCCTTTCACCCCCGGCTACATCGCCGACCGAGAGCGGCTGCAGCTCCTGGCGGACCTCGGCGTGGTGCTGCTCCTGTTTGAAGTGGGGATCGAAGTCGACCCTCGCCATCTCCGTCACGAGCAGCGCGGCCTGCTGCTGGCGGTGCCGCTGCAGATGGTGATCTCCACGGCCCTCTCGGCGGCGGTCCTGATGTCGCTCGGCGTCGAGCAGCTCACGGCGGCGGTCCTGGGGCTGTGCGTCGCCTTCTCCTCGAGTGTCGTGGTCGTCAACATGACCCGCAGCGTGCGGCGCACGACCGATGCCCGAACGGATGACGCGCTGCTGGGCTGGGCAGTGCTGCAAGACGTGACCGGGGTGGTCATGGCGTCGATTCTGCTGGCCTCTGTGGGATCGGGCAGCCGGGGGCTAGTCCTCACCTTTCTGGGGCTGGCCGGCTTCGCCGCGGTCGCGCTGGCCACGTCGCGCATCCTGCCGCGAGTCCTGCGCGCGGTCGCGACGCAGCCGGACTTCTTCCTGATCGTCTCGGTGGCAAGTGGCTTCGCATTGGCCGGAGCCGGCGCGGTCGTCTTCGGCCTGCCGTTGGGGCTGGCGGCATTCGTCGGCGGTCTGGCCATAACCGAGAGCCCGGAGTCGGCCGAGGCGCGGCAACGCCTGCTTCCCTTCCGCGACCTGCTGGCCGTCCTGTTCTTCGTGGCCATCGGCTCGCTGATCGACCCGGCAGCGCTGGGCCGTGGGCTGGGCTGGCTGGCCGCGCTGCTGGCCCTGATTGTCGGCGCCAAGGTCTTCCTGGCCTACGTCCTGGCGCGACTTTGCCGCATCAAGGCTCGGCCGTGGCAGCTCTCGATCGGCCTCGGCCAGGTCGGTGAGTTCAGCTTCGTGCTCGCGTCGGCTCTGGTCGCGGCCCATTCGCTGAGTTCGGAGATCTACTCGGCCCTGCTGTTCGCCGCCGCGCTGACGATCGGCGCCAGCAGCGTGGCCGTCCGGGTCGTCGGCCGGCACGGCTCCGGCAAGGCCTCCACGGCAAGCAAGCGACCGGGGTCGGTCCTGGACCGCGGTGAGCCGGTGGCGCGAGGACAGACCGGACAGCGCGGCCGTCCGTCTCAGTCGGGGCGGTAGAGTTCCCGTCGATCCAGGCCCGTCGCGGCGGACACCTGCCGGACGGCGTCGCTGCGTCGGGACCCATCCGCCACCAGGCGTTCCACCTGGGCACGGCCCTCCTGCATGGTCGCGGCATCCGAGCCGGCGCCGCGCGCGCCCTCGACCAGGGCTTCCAGCACGATCGCGAACTCACCCCGCAGCATCATCCCGCCTGACGAGGACCGCGCCGCCAGCTCGCCCAGCGATCCGCGCACCACTTCCTCGTGGATCTTGGTCAGCTCGCGGCACACGGCGGCACGCCGTCCCTCGCCGGCGGCCGCGGCCAGGTCGGCCAGAGTTCGAGGCACCCGCGTCGGGGCTTCGTAGATGACGCAGGCCCGAGGGTCGTCGGCGATTCGCGCCAGGCGCTCTCGCCGCTCGCGGCCGCTCCGGGGCAGAAAGCCCTCGAAGGTGAACCGCGCCGCCGGCAGGCCGCTCGCCACCAGCGCCGCCAGCGCGGCGGAGGCACCCGGGATCGGGACTACGGCGCCGCCCTCCGCCGCCCAGGCCGAGGCCAGCTCGCCGCCGGGATCGCTCACCAGGGGCGTCCCCGCGTCGGTGACCAGGGCCAGATCGTGCCCGGCCCGCAGATGCTCGAGCAGCTCCGTCTCCCGGCCGGGACCGCTCTGGGCGTGGTAGCTCCGCATCGGAGTGGCGATGTCGTAGCGGGCGAACAGCCGCCGGGTCAGCCGGGTGTCCTCGGCAGCGACGAGAGGCACCGCGCGGAGCACCTCGACGGCCCGGTAGGTGACGTCGCCGAGATTGCCGATCGGCGTGGCCACGATGAAGAGCCGCCCGCCACCCGACGGCCTCTGGCCGGCCGGGGCGGAGCCGTTCCCAGTGCGGGGGGCGGCGGCTCTCTCTTGCGGGCGGCCGGCGCCACTCTCTTGCGGGGAACCTGGCGGGCGACCCCCGCCACTCACTGGCGGGCGCTCCCGGGGCGCCGTCGCGGGTACAGGTAGTCGACGCCGGTGGTCCGCGGCCCGAGCTTGGCGACCGGCGGCATCTGGCGCTTGAATTCGGATGTGGCGACCAGGTGCTGCACCCGCTGGATCGTCGCGTCGGTGAAGCCCATCGCCCGCAGCTCTTCGTCCGTCCGTCGCTTGTCGATCATCCAGAACAGCAGGCGGTCCAGCTCGGGATAGCTGAAGCCCGCTTCCGCTTCGTCCGTCTGGCCGGGCCAGAGGTCGGCCGAGGGGGCCTTGCGAATGATGACCTCGGGGACGCCGACGGCTGCGGCCACCTGGCGGACCTGGCTCTTGTACAGGTCGCCGATCGGGTTGAAGGCGCAGGCCGAGTCGCCGAAGAGAGTCGTGTAGCCGATCAGGGATTCGGTCTTGTTGCCCGTGCCGACGACCAGACCGCCCCAGACGACCGATCGGTCGTACAGGACGCACATCCGCTCGCGGGCCATCAGATTGCCGCGTCGCAGCGGACTCGCGTCTCGGGCGCCTTCGCCGCCGGCCCCCGGTTCGCCGTCACGCCCGAAATAGCCGTCGACCATTTCGCTGATCTCGACGACCTCACTGTGGCAGCCGAGCGCGCCAACGACCAGGCGTGCATGTCCGACCGATTCGGGCGAGGACGTCCGGTACGGCATCATCAGGCACAGGACGTTCTCCGGCCCGATCGCTTCGACCGTGAGATACGCGGCCAGCGCGGAGTCGATCCCGCCGGACAGCCCCAGCAGCGCCTTTGCAAACCCGGCCTGGTTCAGCTGATTCCGAATGAACCCGACCATCACCCGCCGGGCGATGGACGTGTCGATCGCCAGCTCGGCCGGCAGCTCGAACAGCTCCGGAGTCGGCGCCCCGCTCATCGGTCAGTCCGCCTTGCGGCCGGTCGCCGGCACGTCGTCCCTGGGTTCGACCCTCTCGTCCGTTCGACCGTCCAGCGCCTCGCCCGACTCGTCCACCCCGGTCCGTTCGGCCAGAACGCGGCGCAGCTCGCGAAGATGAAGCAGAGGGCGTTCGTCCCGAAGCAGCGGCAGGCCGATCCGCTCGCGCCGGATGTCGCCCAGTTCGACGTCGACGAGGTGTAGCCCTTCCTCGAACAACGGCGCCGTGAAGAGCGCTTCGCCGCTCGGCGAGATGACCTCCGACCCGCCCCAGAAGCTGATCGTCTCGTCCATGCCGACGCGATTGCAGAACACCACGAAGCTGGTCGTGAGCTGGGCGTAGGTTCGCATCAGCGTCCGCCACGACACCGCCGTCCCCAGCCCCACCTCGTTGATCGCCGCCAGATCGCGGCCCGGCGACGACGACACGTTGATCAGCATCTGGGCGCCATCCAGGGCCAGCGTCTCGGGCACGCTCAGGTGCCAGAAGTCCTCGCAGATGGCGATGCCGAGCTTGATGCCGAGCCGCGACGGGGCGGTTCGGAGCATGTCGCCGGCGGCGAAGAACCGCCGCTCGTCGAAGAGCCCATAGGTCGGCAGGAAGAGCTTGCGGTGGACGAAACGGACTTCGCGCTCTTCCAGCAGCGCCGCAGAAATGAAGAGACGATGATCGTCCGCCTCCTCGACGAACGACACCACGGCCGACAGCCCGCCTGTCTCGGCTGCCAGACCGAGGAGACGAGGGTCGTCCCGGCGGATCGCCACTTCCGCTGCCAGGTCCTGCAGCTGGTAGCCGGTGAGGCCCAGCTCGGGGAAGACGACCAGGCCGGCGCCGGCATCCCTCGCTTCGGTCAGCAGCGCGCTGTGGCGGGCAAGATTCTCTTCCAGCACGCCGAGTCGCGGCGCCAGCTGAGCGAGGGCGATGCGGAGCGGCTTCATGGCGAATACGAGTCTAGTCGGGATTGGGCGGCGGCGACGCGCGGCGCAGCGCCGGCCACTGAAGGGCAACCTGGCATGAGCTCCCGCAGCTGAGAACACGGAAACCGGGCGAGGCGGTCAGGGACCCGACGGCAGCCGGGTCGAGGGATTCAACGAGATCGATGGACCTTGACTCGAGGGCGAAGGTGGGTGGAGTCGGGTCGGCCATCGGCCGGAAGACGCTCCAGTTGCACCGAATTCACTCGACTGGCGTCGGTCTTGGGCCGCCGAGCCGGAACGACCGGCCGAGCCTCCCGCACGACTTGCGCCGTCCCTGTGCCGGTGGGCAGGGCCGCCACCGGGAAGTGGCAGGCGACGTAATGACCGGGTGCCACCTCGATGAGCGGCGGCACCTCGACGCTGCAGCGCTCCTGGGCCTGGAAGCAGCGAGTGCGGAACACGCAGCCGCTGGGCGGGTTGATCGGGCTCGGCAGGTCGCCTTCGAGCATGATCCGGGAACGGCCCTTCTGCAACCTGGGGTCCGGGATCGGCACGGCGGATAGCAGCGAGTGGGTGTAAGGGTGGAGCGGCGCGCCGTAGATCGTCTTTCGAGGCGCCATCTCCATCAGGTTGCCCAGGTACATGACCGCGACGCGGTGCGAGATCTGGCGGACCACCGCAAGATCATGCGCGACGAACAGATAGGAGAGACCGAACTCGTGTTGCAGGTCGCGCAGGAGGTTGATGATCTGGGCCTGGATCGACACGTCGAGGGCGGAGACCGGCTCGTCGCACACGATCAGCTTGGGCCGCAGCGCGACCGCCCGGGCAATCCCGATCCGCTGGCGCTGCCCTCCCGAGAACTCATTCGGATACCGGTTGTAGTGCTCCGGGTTCAGGCCCACCCGCTCCATGAGCGCCTGGACCGCGGCCCTGACACCGCCGGGTGGTTGGATTCCCTGGATGCGGTACGGGGCGCCGATGATCCCCCCGACGGTATGGCGTGGGTTGAGGGCGTTGTACGGATCCTGGAAGATCATTTGCGCCTTGCGGCGCATCGGCATCAGTGCCTTGGGGGAGAGGTGGGTGATCTCCTGGCCGTCGATGACGATCTCGCCACTGGTGGGGCGGACCAGCATCAGCACCGACCTCGCGACCGTCGTCTTGCCGGACCCACTCTCGCCGACAAGTCCCAGCGTCTCCCCGGGCCCGATCCAGAAGCTGACGCCGTCAACGGCCTTCACCTGGCCGATGACGCGCCGGACAAGTCCGTGGGACCGGACCGGAAAGTAGGTCCGGAGATCGGTGACGCGAAGGATCTCCTTAGTCTCGGTCGTCATCATGAGCCCCCGGCCAGGACGCTCAGCACACCCTGTGAGATCTGCCGGCGCTCTTCCGCCGGCAGATGGCAGCGCACGAGGTGCCCGGGCGCCGTCTCGAGCAGGTCGGGTCGGACGTTCGAGCAGGCGCCCCCCGCGACCCGGTCCGAGTACTTGCAGCGGGGTTGGAACACGCAGCCGGTCGGCAGGTTGATGGGCGACGGCGGGTTGCCCGGGATTGGCTCGAGCCGCCCGGACAGCTCGCGGTCCATGCGCGGGATCGAGGACAGCAGTCCGAGCGTGTAGGGCATCTCCGGCGTGGCGTAGAGCACGCCAGTTGGGGCGACCTCGACGATCCGCCCTCCGTACATCACGGCAACGTCGTCGGCCACGTCGGCCACGATGCCCAGATCGTGGGTGATCACGATCACCGTGATCCCGAACTCGCCCTGGAGGCTGGTGATCAGCTCCAGGATCTGCGCCTGGACCGTGACGTCGAGAGCCGTTGTCGGCTCGTCCGCGATCAGCAGATCGGGGGCGTTGATGAGGGCCATCGCGATCATCACGCGCTGGCGCATGCCGCCCGAGAGCTGGTGCGGGTAGTCGTCAATCCGCCGTTCGGCCGCGGGGATCCCCACTCTGCGCAGCATCTCAAGGGCAATGGCGCGCGCGGCCTTGGCCCCCATGGACCGGTGGGCGTTGATCGCCTCCGTGATCTGGTCGCCGACCCGGTAGAACGGGTGGAGGCTGGACATCGGGTCCTGGAAGATCATCGCGACCTGGCCGCCGCGCAGGGCCTGCAGATCACCGGCAGGCAGCGCGATGAGATCCTGCCCGTCCAGCCAGATCTCGCCCGTTACCTTGGCGACCTTGCGATCGATCAGGCCCATGATCGCCTGCGCGGTGACGCTCTTCCCGGAGCCGGATTCACCCACGATGGCGAGCGTCCGACCGCGCTGGATCGACAGCGAGACGCCTTCGACGGCCTGCACGAGGCCGTCCTCCGTCGGGAACGCGACCGAGAGATCCTTGATCTCCAGGAACGGCTCCTCGCCGGGCATGTAGGGAGTCGTCACGCCAGTCTCACGCGTGGGTCGATCACCGCGTACAGCAGGTCGACCACCAGGTTCGCCACGATGATGACCGTCGACGTGACGAGCGTGATCCCAGTGATCAAGGGCAAGTCGGACTCGAGAACAGAGCTCACCGCGAGCGCGCCGAGCCCCGGCAGGCTGAAGATGCTCTCGGTGATGATCGCCCCACCCAGGAGGTAGGCGAGGTCCATCCCGGCGGCGGTCACCAGGGGCGTCAGGCCCGCTCGGAGGGCGTGCTTGACGACGACCGTCCTCTCAGGGAGGCCCTTCGCGCGCGCGGTTCTCACGTAGTCCTCGTTGAACGTCTCGAGCACCTGGTTGCGGGTCAGGCGCATGTAGAAGGCCGTGTTCAGGATCGCGAGGACGATCCAGGGGAGGATCATCGTCTGCAGGAACTGGAACGGGTTATCGGACGGGGAAACGTACGAGGGAAAGGGCAGCCAGTTGAATTTGAGGATGACGAAGAAGATCAGGACGAGGCCGATGAAGAATGACGGCAGTGAGTAGCCGACCAGCGAGATTCCCATGACGAGCCGGTCTGGCCAGCGACCGTGGTTGAGGGCGGCAAAGATGCCCAGAGAGAGCCCGGCGGTGATCCACAGGATGAACGCCCCAATTGCGAGCCAGAAGGTCGTCGGGGCGGCATTCGCGATCAGCGTCAGCACCTGCTCGTGGCGGGTGAACGAGTAACCGAGGCACGGGGCTTCGCACTCGATAGGCTCCGGGGAGTCCGCAGAGAACGTGCGCCCGACGACCAGCCCCGACAGGAACTGCTCGTACTGGGTAAGGATCGGCTGGTCGTAGCCCAGGCGATGCCGGTTGGCCTCGATGGTCTGAGGACTGCACGCCTTGCCGCAGGTGAGCCGGGCCGGATCACCCGGCAGGAGCGTGAACAGGAAGAAGACCGCGGCAGTCAGGACGAACAGGAGCGCGACCGTCATGAGCACTCGGCGAACGACGTATGCGGCCACGGAGCTTGCCCTTCCTTGGTCCGGATAGTTGCCCCCTCGGCGAGAGGCGATGCCGCTCGCCGGGGGGGCGGTGGGCTGAGGTTCTAGCTATGAGCTGGCGTAGCGGCTACTGCTTGACGTACAAGTCGCCGTACGGGTTGGAGCCGTAGGGTCCCCAGAGGTACATGTCGCCGTTGGGGCCGGTCCCGGTAGCAAGCTTGGTGCCCATCATCGACTGCTGGAGGCCGAAGAACGTCGGGATGATCCACACGTTCTGCATCGTCTCGGTGTTGAGCGCCTGCCACATTGCCGCCTGCTTGGCGCGGTCGGTCTCGACCTGGGCGGCCTTGACCTTCGCGTTGAAGGCGGCGTCGTCGACCTGGGACAGGTCCCAGCCGCCCTCCTGGGTGAACAGCGGCGGGATGACGGTCGATGCGTTCGGCCAGTCAGGACCCCAGCCGCCGTAGCCGAAATCGCCCGCCTTGGCGGGGTCGAAGACGACGCTGTAGTAGGAGCCGGACGGGAGCGGTGCGAGCTTGACAGTGAAGCCGGCCGCCTGCAGCGAGGCCTGAATGATCGCGGCCTCCTTGCCTCGGACCGGCGTATCTGCGTAGTTGTACGTGAGCGTCGGCGCAGCCACACCGGACTCGGCGATCAGCTGCTTGGCGAAGGCCGGGTCACCGGTGTCCGGAACCTTCTCGCCGAGGAGGGTGTCCCACATGCCCGTCGGGGCGTAGTCCTGACCGATGTTCGGCTTGACGGTGCCGTCGGCGAAGTCGCCGTAGAAGTCACCGCCCAGGTTCTTGCGCATGGCGCTACGGTCCAGGGCGACCGCCATGGCCTGGCGGATCTTCAGGTTCGGGACCTTCTCGACGTTGATCCACAGATAGCGGGAGTAGATGTCCAAGGCGCTAACGGCGCGGCCCGCGAACTGCGGGTTGATCGTCTCGGGATCCTTGAACACGGTGGCCAGGTTCTCGGGCTGCATGGCGCCGTACTGCAGCGCGTACTGGTCATTGCCAGTGCTCTGGATCAGGCGCTGATCGATGACCTTGGGGTCGATGCCGAAGTCGACCTCCCACTTGTCGGGATACGGATGGCGGTAGGAGTCGCTCGCCTGGCTCCAGTTGGGGTTCCGGACGAGGATCATCTTGCCGCCCTTGCCGGTCGTGTAGCTCTCGACCATGTACGGGCCGGAGGAGACCGGCGGCTTCGCGACGCCGTAGGACTCACCTGTGTCGGCTGCCTTGGGGACCGGCGTGAATCCAAGGGTCACGGTGTAGTTGAAGTCCGCGACCGCCTGCTTCAGGTGGAACGTGATGGTCTTCCCGTCCGCGGAGCAGGTGATCGCCTTGTCGAACAGGGCCTGCTGGTCTGGGGTGGCCGTGTAGGGCCCCTTGTAGGCCGAGGTCCCGTCCTCGAGGGTCGGGATGTCGAGGTACGCGATCGCATACGTCGGGCCCTGGTTGATGACGTCGGTCGCGAACGTTCGCGAGACGCCGTAGGCGATGTCCGCGCAGGTGATCGCCGAGCCGTCCTGGAAGCTGACGCCGTCGCGCAGCGTGAAGGTCCAGGTCTTGGCGCCGTCAGTCGGGGTCCCGGTGTCGGTCGCCAGGTCCGGCTGGAGCTTCGATGCCGTCGGGTTGTCCGGCGAGTAGGTGTACGCCGTGAGAGACCGGTAGATCGTGGCGGAGAAGAACGAGAGGTCCTCTCCGGTGTAGGCGCGCTGCGGGTCGATCTGATCGAACTGCTCGGCCTGGGTCAGCAAATAGACTGTGCCGCCTGACGTCGGGCCCGCGGTCGCGGACTCCGTGATCGAGGCCCCCGGCGCCTGCGAAGCAGGCGGGGCGCTGGTGGCAGCCGAGCTGCCGCAGGCGCTTAGCGCCAGCGCGGAAACGGCGCCGAGCGCTAGGACGCGGTACCAGCCCTTGGCCATTCTGTCCATTCTCACTTCCTCCAAGTCCGCCGGATAGCCCGGCATCTTGATCTGATAGTACACGCACGAGCGAAATGGATACGAGAGTCGTGGCCGATCCCAATTCGCCGGCCTGTCGGCCGAAGGCCTAGTGGCCCCCTTTCGGATCCAGCGCATCCCGGAGCGAGTCGCCGAAGAGGTTGAACGACACGACCAAGATGACGAGCACCGTGCCCGGGATGAACAAGTATGTTGGGACCACGTTGAAGTAGGTCACCGACTGAGCCAGCATCGAGCCGAACGTCACGTCGGGCGGGATCACGCCGACACCGAGGAACGAGAGGGCCGCCTCCAGCCCAATGTAGTTGGGCAGGGTCAGCGTCGCGTAGACCAGGATGGGCGCCCACAGGTTGGGCAGGATCTCCGTGAACAGGATCCGCCGCCGGCTGGCCCCCATCGACACCGCGGCTTCCACGAACTCGCACTCGCGAAGGCTCAGGACCTGGCCTCGCACGATCCGGGCGAGATACGGCCAGCCGAAGACGCTCATCACGAGGATCAGGTAGAGCACCCTGGAGCCGTTGCCCTCCGGCGCCCCCAGATCCGTCAACCGCTGGGTGAGAACCGTGGACAGTGCCAGCACGATCAGCAGGAACGGGAATGCGAGGGTCAGGTCCATCAGGCGGCCGAGCAGGCTGTCCGTGATGCCGCCGGCGTAGCCGGCGATGATGCCGATCAGCACCCCGATGGTCACAGTCATCAGCGTCGCGGTCGTCGCGATGACGAGCGAGATTCGGAGGCCGGACAGCAGCTGAGCCAGGATGTCGCGGCCGGTCCCCCACTCCACGCCAAGCAGGTGGGCCTGGCTGATCCCGCCGAAGTCGGCGACCGGCTTTCCGCCCAGGTCGCTGATCGCGTTGGAGTCAAAGGTGTAAGGCGAGAGGCCGACCATGCCGGCGACCACGGGGCCGAAGATCCCGACCAGGTAGAACGCGATCAGGATGATGAGGCATGTCATCGCGACCCGGTCCCGCCGGAGACGCGCCCAGACAATCTGACGAAGGCTTCGGCCGACCATTGGGCGCGAGTATATCAGGTCAACTCGCGCTCGAACCCGCGAAATGGCCTTGCTCTGGAGGAGCCTAAAGCGCAGCCGGCTGGCGGCGCGGAAACTCAGTCCGGGCAGGGGGCCTGGCTCCCCGTCATCGCCTTCCAGCGCAGATTCGGTTGTCGGGCGGCGGCGGTTTCGTCGAGCCGGCGGACCGGAGAACTGCGCGGCGCCGAATGCAGCAGCTCGGGGTCGCTGTGGGCTTCCTCGACGGCGGTCCGCAGCGCCTCCACGAACCCATCCAGCACCTCGAGCGATTCCGTCTCGGTGGGCTCGATGAGCATCGATTCCTCAACCGTGTGCGGGAAGTAGATGGTTGGCGGGTGATAGCCCAGGTCGATCAGGCGCTTGGCCAGGTCCAGCGTCCGGATACCGGTTTCCGCCTTGAGCGTCGCCGCGGAGGCCACGAACTCGTGCATGCAGGGTCGCGAGTACGGCACGTCTAGGACGCCGGCCAGTCGTGCCTTGACGTAGTTGGCCGCAAGGACGGCGTCGTCGGAGGCCTGGCCCAGGCCCACTCCGCCCAGGGCCCGCACGTACGCATAGGCCCGAACCAGGACGCCGGTGTTGCCGGCGAAGGAGCGCATCCGGCCGATGCTGGACGGCCGCTCGCCTGGCCTCTCAAGTCGGAAGCCTCCCTCCGGCTCGCGCACAACGAGCGGCCAGGGCAGATACGGCAGCAGCTTGTCCCCGACTCCGACCGGGCCTGCTCCCGGGCCGCCGCCGCCGTGGGGAGTGGAGAACGTCTTGTGGACGTTGATGTGCATCACGTCGAATCCGGCCGCGCCCGGCTTGAAGCGGCCCATGATGGCGTTGAGGTTGGCCCCGTCCATGTAGGCCAGCGCCCCGGCCGCATGGACGGCCTCCAGAAGCTCGCCGATGCGGGATTCGAAAAGGCCCAGGGTCGAAGGGTTGGTGATCATGACGGCCGCCGTCTGGGGTCCCAGCGCGGCCCGGAACGCGGCCAGGTCCACTCCCCCATCGGGGGCGGGCGGAATGCTGACCGTCCGGAAGCCGGCCATCGACGCCGTCGCCGGGTTGGTCCCGTGAGCCGACGCCGGGACCAGGACCTCCAGGCGCTCCGCCTCACCCCGGTCCCGGTGGTAGGCCCGGATCATCAGCACGCCGGTCAGCTCGCCCTGAGCCCCGGCCGCCGGCTGAAGGGTGACGGCCCGCATGCCGCCGATCTCGGCCAGGGCCTGCTCGAGTTCCCACAGCAGCTGCAGCGTTCCTTGCGCCGCCTCATCGGGAGCCAGGGGGTGCAGCGTGGCAAAGCCGGGCAAACGGGCGGCCCACTCGTTGATCTTCGGATTCCACTTCATGGTGCACGAGCCGAGCGGGTAGAAGCCGGTGTCCACCGCGTAGTTGAGCTGGCTCAAGTTGACGTAGTGACGGGTCAGATCCGGCTCCGAAACCTCGGGCAGGAGCGGTGCGACGGCGCGGAGTCCGGCCTCCGGAATCCGAGCCAGGGCGCCCCGGGGCGGACGGGGCACTCGCTCGACTCCTCGCCCAGGCCGGGACCGTTCGAAGATGGTGGGGCCGAGGCGATCCCCTGCCGCCGTCATCGGCCGGCCTCCCCGGCCGCGAGTTCCTCGCCCAGGGCGGCGGCGAAGGCCGCCACATCGCCGGCCGTGGTGATCTCCGTGGCGCAGACGAGCAGGGCTTCGGCCAGGGTCGGGTCGGCGGGCTCCGCCTCAGCCAGGACGAGGCCGGCCAGGATGCCCCGCTCCAGCAGCCGGCGGTGGACGGCTGGGGCGCTCGGGACGCGAACCGCAAACTCGTTGAGGTACGGGCCGGGGTGCAGCCTGGGGGCGCCGGCCACGGCCAGGGCCGCCTCGAGCTCGGCGGCCCGGGCGGCGCCTAGAGACGCCACGTCGCGCAGGCCGCGGGGCCCCATGGCCGCCATGTAGATCGCCGCAGCCAGGGCGCACAGGGCCTGGTTCGTGCAGATGTTGCTGGCGGCCTTCTCGCGGCGAATGTCCTGCTCGCGGGCTCGGAGGGTCATTACGAAGGCCCGGCGCCCATCGGCGTCGGTCGTCATGCCGACAAGCCGGCCGGGGATCTGGCGCAACAGCGGCTCGCTGCAGGCCAGGATGCCCAGGTACGGTCCGCCGTACGACAGCGCGATGCCGAGCGGCTGCCCCTCGCCGGCCGCGATGTCGGCGCCGTAGTCTCCCGGCGATGCGAGCACGGCCAGTGAGACCGGCTCGATCACGGCCACGAGCAGCGCTCCGGCGGCGTGGGCCAGGGCGGCGATCTCGGCCATCGGCTCGAGCAGGCCCAGGAAGCTCGGATTGGCGACGACCACCGCCGCGACCGGTCGATCCGGGTCGGCCAGCTCCCGCTCAAGGGCCGCCAGGTCCGTGGTCCCGGCGGCCGGCCCCTCGGTCAGCAGCGGGATCTCGTCGGCCGTCATGCTCGCCCCGCCGAAGTACGTGCACAACGCCTGACGATAGTGCGGGTGGACGGCCCGGCTCACCAGAACGCGCTCGCGGCCGGTGGCGCGGCAGGCCATCAGGGCGCCCTCGGCGGCGGCTGTCGCGCCGTCGTAGTGCGAGGCCGAGACGACGGCCAGGCCGGTCAACTCGGCCATCATCGATTGGTACTCGTAGATGGTCTGCAGGGTTCCCTGGCTGATCTCAGGCTGGTAGGGCGTGTAAGCGGTGTAGAACTCGCCCCGCGACAGCAGCTGGTCGACGACCGGCGGCACATAATGGCTGTAGGCACCGGCCCCCAGGAATCCGATCAGATCCGTCCGGTTGCGCCCTGCCAGATCCGTCAGGCGCTCGGCCAGTTCCGCTTCCGATTCGGGCGGCGGAAGGTCCAGGCCGGAGGCGCGCAGATCCGGCGGGATGTCGTCGAAGAGCTCCTCGACCGAGGCGACACCGATCGCAGCCAGCATGGCCGCCCTGTCGTCCGGGGTATGAGGCCCGTATGCCATCCGTTCAGCTCCGATCGGTCGAGGTCCGCCGCCCACACGCCCCTCCTGCCGCCGTCAGCCTTCCCGGGTCAGCTCCTCGTACGCGGCCTGGTCCAGCAGCTTCTCCGTCTGGCCGGCGTCGGACAGCCGGATGCGGACCATCCAGCCCTCCCCCAGTGGATCGCTGTTCACGAGCTCGGGGGTGCCGGCCAGCTTCTCGTTGGTCTCGATCACCTCACCGGAAAGCGGCGAGAACAGGTCGCTGACGGCCTTCACCGACTCGATGACGCCCACCGGGGCGGCCTGCTCGACCACGCGCCCCACGGCCGGCAGTTCGACGAAGACGACGTCGCCCAGCTGCTCGGCGGCGTAGGGTGTGACGCCGACGGTCGCCACGTCGCCGGCCAGGCTCACCCATTCGTGTTCCTTCGTGTAGCGCAGGTCCTCGGCCACCGCATGCCTCCGCTTCGTGCTGTTCAGGCGCTCCGCTTGTAGAAGGGCAGCGGCACCACTTCGGCCGCCGCGCGCCGATCGCGTATAGCCACCTCCAGTATCGTACCGGGCTCTCCGTCGGACGGCGCCACGTAGGCCATGGCGATGGGCCGGTCCAGAGTCGGGGACTGAGTCCCGCTGGTCACCCGCCCGGTGAGACGCTCGCCGGCGAAGACCTCGTAGCCGTGGCGGGCGATGCCCCGGTCACGCATCACCAGGCCCACCAGCTTCTTGCGAGGCCCGGCGGCGAGGCTCTTCTCCAGGGCGGCCCGACCCACGAAGTCGCCCGCCTTGCCGAGCTGCACGGCGCGCCCCAGCCCGGCTTCGTAGGGAGTCGTGTCCCGGTCGAGCTCGTTGCCGTAGAGCGGCATGCCCGCCTCCAGGCGCAACGTGTCTCTCGCCCCCAGGCCCGCCGGAACAACGCCCGCCTCGTGCCCCCGCGCCAGCAGCTCGTCCCAGAGGGGGCCTGCGGCCGCGGCGTCGACGAAGATCTCGAAGCCGTCTTCGCCGGTGTATCCCGTGCGGGCCACCAGCGCCTCGAGCCCGGCGACGCGGCCCTGGCCGATGGCGTAGGAGCGCAGTTCCGCGACGCGGATATCCGTCAGCGGCGCCAGGACTCCGAGAGCGGCCGGACCCTGGATGGCCACCAGGGCCGTGGCCAGAGAGCGGTCGTCCAGAACCGCGCGATAGCCGGTGAAGCGCCCGGCGAGGGCATCTCCGACTGAGGCGATGTTCGACGCGTTGACCACCACCATGAAGCGCTCGTCGTCGAGGCGGTAGACGATCAGGTCATCCATCACCCCACCGTTCGGGAAGCAGATCATCGAGTAGTGGGCGCGGCCGGGGACCAGCGAGGCGGAGTCGCCGACCAGCGCGAAGTCCAGCGCCTGCGCCGCCTGTGGTCCCTCGACGTGCAGCTCGCCCATGTGCGACAGGTCGAACAGGCCGGCCCGCCCGCGAACTGCCCGATGCTCCTCGATGATGCCGCCGTACTGGAGCGGCAGCAGCCAGCCGGCAAACTCGACCATCCTGGCGCCCAGAGCGGCATGGCGATCCGCCAGCGGCGTCTCCAGCGGGGACCCTGCGGCTGTCATCTGGCTCGACCTCCTGGGTGAGGGAAGGATGCCGTCAGCCGGTGGCGTCCCGGGGATCCGGCAGCCGTCCGGCAGCCAGGCCCACGAGGGCGCGTTCGGTCTCGAAGGACAGGAGCCCGGGGGCGTCGTCGAAGGCGACCCAGCGGACTTCCTCGAACTCGCGATCGTGGTCGTCCAGGCTGCCGCCGACCGGCTCCATCAGGAAATAGTGGACCGTCTTGCGAATTCGAGTGCCGCGCTGGACGAAGGTGTACCTAATGGAGTCGAGCGGGGCCAGGACGCGGACCTTCAGGCCGGTTTCTTCCGCGACCTCGCGCAGGGCGGTCTCCTCCAGCGTCTCGCCCTGGATGGGTGTGCCCTTGGGGAGCGTCCACGTCATCCCGACGCGATCACGCTTGCGCCGGCCGGCGACGAACTGCGGGCTGTCGCCCATGAAGCGGATGACGATCCCGCCGGCAGATGTCGCGGTGGTGGCGATCAACCTCGCCACGGCGCCGGAGCCGGGCTCGAGCGTCTGCCCCCGCGCGGCCGCCCGAATCCGATCCAGGTGATCGTGACGGCGTGGCGAATGAGCCCGCTGCGCGAGGCGCCGCCGGCCCAGGGAGTCACGGGACGCCAGCCGCCGGTGTGCAAGCCGCCACGGGAAACGCGCAGCAATGCCGGGCGGCCGCAGGCTCGCTGGAAGGCGAGGCCGGAGTGCAGCCCCAAACGGCGCTCCTTCCCGCCACCGGCCGGGCCGATGAAGGAGGACGAGGGGCGCGCCGAGAGACGGGCGAGGGCACTTCGCTTCATGCTGCCAATCGTACCCGCTCAGACGGGCTTTGCAAGCGCGGCGCGAACGGCCTCGAGCGCCGGCGGGGGAACCGAGCCGCGCTGCTCCGCCAGGCGGATCTCCCGATGGACCGCAGCCACGTACAACGCCTCGACATCCGGTGCCAGGCGCCGCAGAACGGCCAGATGGGCGGCAATCGTGCCGGCGTCGCCGCGCGTGACGGGGCCGGTGAGGGCGGCGTTTATGCCGCCGGCCCGGGCGTTGGCGAGAGTCTGCTCCATGAGTCGGCCGTAGACGGCCAGCGCGCCCTGCTCATCGAGGCCGGCTGCGGCGCCCAGCCCGGCGACGGCGTCGAGCAGGGCCACCAGGCCCCCGGAGGCCAGGGTGGCACCGGCGTGGTAGGCCGCCTTGGCGCCCTCCGGCAGCCTGACCGGGATCGCGCCCAGGGCTTCGGCCAGGTCGGCCAGCAGCGCCATCAGGCGCTCGTCTCCCTCCAGCGCGACGGTTGCCCCCTTCAGTGCTGCCGCAGAACGTTCCACGTCGGCGGTGAACGAGACCAGCGGATGGAAGCCTCCGATCTGGCTACCAGCCGCGAGCGCCGGCCGCAGGACCTCCGCCCCGAGGAGGCCGCTTGTATGGACCATCGCCTGGCCGCTGTGCAGGCGCATCGATTCGGCCAGGGCGCCGACGGCGTCGTCGGGGACGGAGACGACGACCAGCTCCGCCTCGTCGACCACGGACTGCGCCTCGGCGAAGGCCCGGGCGCCCGGGACGAACTGGACGAAACGCTCGCGCCGTCCGGGGTCACGGCTGGCGACGGCCGCCACCGGCCAGCCGGCCCTGGCGATGGCCAGGCCCAGCGCAGTCCCGACCGGCCCGGCCCCGACGATCCCGACGCTGGGCGCCCCGGCCCGACCGCGGACGTGCGGGTGCGGCTCCAGGTGAGCGTGGATCGTGTCTCCGTGGCGGTGGCGCCCAACGGCCGCGGCTCGGTCTCGATCCTGGCCGGCGCCCGAAGCGGTCCGGGGCCTGCGGCCACCCGCCGATCCTGTGCCGTTGCCGTCGCGCCATGCTTTCACGCGACACTCCCTCCCGATCCCGCCGGCGGCGGTATGCTGTCCCCGGACCTGCACCGGGCAGCCGCCCGAGTGTAGCGCGTCCCTGGTAGCTGAGGCGCTCCTCCTCCAGGGCCCCAGCCTTTGCTCGGTCATTTGCCCGACTCTCGACCATCGCCGGTCGCCTTCGCCCCGGATCCTGCCGGGGCTCCGGCGAGGCGACGGGGCCGGGGTGTCGGAGGCTGGATCGGCCGAGCAGTCGATCGCCAGGAGGACATGTCGATGGCCGCCAGAGATCCCTTCGGCGCCCGGACCTCCCTTGGGGCCGGCCAACCCGAGTTCTACTCCCTCGCCGCACTGGAGCGGTCGGGCGCAGCGCCGCTTACGCTGCCGTCCGATCGCCTGCCGGTAACCATCAAGATCCTGCTCGAGAACGTGCTGCGGCACGCCGGCGGCGGCATCGTGACCGAGTCCGACGTAGCGACTCTGGCCGCCTGGGCGCCCGGGGCATCGGTTTCGACAGACGCCGAGATCCCGTTCATGCCGGCGCGCGTGATCATGCAGGACTTCACCGGGGTGCCGGCCGTGGTGGACCTGGCCTCCATGCGCGACGCCATGGCCTCACTGGGCGGAGACCCGGCGCGGGTCAACCCGCTCGTGCCGGCCGACCTGGTGATCGATCACTCCGTTCAGGTCGACCGCTACGGCACGCCCGACGCGCTGGCCTTCAATGTGAAGCGGGAGTACGACCGCAACGGCGAGCGCTACCAGTTGATGCGCTGGGCCCAGACTGCGTTTCGCGACATGCGCGTCGTCCCACCCGGCACCGGCATCGTCCACCAGGTGAACCTGGAGTACCTGGCCACGGTCGTCGCCCAGCGCGCGGACGCCGACGGGCGCCGCGTCGCCTTCCCCGACACGGTGGTCGGCACCGACTCGCACACGACCATGATCAACGGCCTGGGCGTGCTGGGCTACGGCGTCGGCGGGATCGAAGCCGAAGCGGTGATGCTCGGCCAGCCGCTATACCAGCCGATGCCTCGCGTCGTCGGAGTCGAGCTTGCCGGCGAATTGAGCGACGGCGCCACGGCGACGGACCTGGTCCTCACGGTGACCCAGATGCTGCGCGAATACGGCGTCGTGGGCGCCTTCGTCGAATTCGCCGGCGACGGCCTGGCCGGCCTGCCGTTGGCGGACCGGGCCACGATCTCCAACATGTCGCCTGAGTTCGGGCCCACGGCCACCCTCTTCCCGATCGACGAGGAGACGCTGGCCTACCTGCGCCTCACCGGGCGCGCGCCTGAGCAGGTCGCCCTGGTGGAGCGCTACGCCAGGGAGCAGGGCCTGTGGCGCCATCCCGGCGCCATTCCGCAGTTCGACGACCTGCTGACGCTGAACCTGGCGACAGTCGAGCCCTCTCTGGCTGGACCGCGGCGGCCCCAGGACCGTCTCGCACTCAAGGATCTGGGGGCCGGTTTCCGAACCGCCTACCCGCAGGCCTCCGAGAGGTCGGTCCAGGTGGAGGCGGCCGGTCGATCGGTCGCGGTCGGCGGCGGCTCTGTCGTCATCGCCGCCATCACCAGCTGCACCAACACCTCGAACCCCTCGGTCATGGTCGCCGCCGGGCTGCTGGCCCGCAATGCCGTGGCGCGCGGCCTGACGGTTCCGCCGACGGTCAAGACCAGCCTGGCTCCGGGGTCGCGGGCCGTGACGGACTACCTCCGCGGCGCCGGCCTGCTGGAGCCGCTCGAGAAGCTGGGCTTCGCCCTGGCCGGCTACGGCTGCACCACCTGCATCGGCAACAGCGGCCCGCTGGACGCGCCCGTGGCGAAGGCGATCGAAGAGAACGATCTGGTCGTGGCCGCGGTCCTCTCGGGCAACCGCAACTTCGAGGGCCGCGTGCACCCGCTTGTCAAGGCCGCCTACCTGGCCTCTCCCCCGCTGGTGGTGGCCCTGGCCATCGCCGGCACGGTGGACCTGGATCCGTCCAGCCAGCCTCTCGGCGTCGGGTCGGACGGGCGCCCGGTCACGCTGGCCGACATCTGGCCGCCGGCTGAGGAGATTCGGCGGACCGTCGGCTCGGCCGTCAGCGACGACCTGTTCCGTCGGGCCTACGCCTCGGTGTTCGATGGCGATGAGCGCTGGCGCTCTCTGGACATCCCCACCGGCGACCGCTACCGCTGGGCCGCCGACTCAACCTACGTGGCCGATCCGCCCTTCTTTGCCGGGCTCGGCGCCGAGGCCGAGCCACCCGGTTCGATCGAGGGAGCCCGAGTCCTGGTGCTGCTGGGCGATTCCGTCACCACGGACCATATCTCGCCGGCCGGCTCGATCCCGGCCTGGTCCCCCGCCGGCAAGTGGCTGATCGAACGGGGCGTGGCCCCGGCCGACTTCAATTCATACGGCGCCAGGCGCGGCCACCACGAGGTCATGATGCGCGGCACCTTCGGCAACATCCGCCTCCGCAATGCGCTGGCCGAGAAGGAGGGGCCGTTCACGGTCCACCTGCCAGACGGCGAGGCCACGACCATCTTCGAGGCCTCGCAGCGCTACCGGGCCGAGGGCGTGCCGCTGATCGTCGTCGCCGGCAAGGAGTACGGTTCCGGATCGTCTCGAGACTGGGCGGCCAAGGGCCCGCGGTTGCTCGGCGTCCGGGCGGTGATCGCCGAGAGCTTCGAACGGATCCACCGCTCGAACCTGGTCGGCATGGGCATCCTGCCGCTGCAGTTCCTGCCCGGCGAGAGCGCCCCGAGTCTGGGCCTCACCGGCCGTGAGGCCTGCACGATCGTGCTGCCCGACGATGGCCCTGAACCGCGGACGCGGGTCGCCGTCGCGGCTCGCGGCGACGACGGCAGCGAGCGCCGCTTCGAGGTCACCGTCCGCCTGGACGGCCCGATCGAACTGGACTACTACCGCCAGGGCGGCATCCTGCCGGCCGTCCTGCGGCGTCTGGCCCGCTAGGCGGCGACGACCCGGTCGCCGGCGCCGTTGCCCGGGGTGGCGGCCCGCGGGGCCGGCCGCCCTACTGGCTCCAGGCGGTCGGCGTCCGATCCCAGCGACACTTGCGCAGCTCGGACAGCAGCGGCTCCGGAAGAGGGCCCTTCTCCGAGGCGGCCACGTTGGCCTCGACGTGGCGTCCCTTTCGCATGCCCGGAATGACGGTGCTCACGTCGGGATTGGACAGGATGAACCGCAGGGCCATCTCCGGCATCGTCATGCCGGCCGGGATCAGGTCCCGCAGCGCCTCGGCATGCTCGACGGACTGGCGCAGGTTCTCCGGCACGAAGTAGGTGCTGCGCCAGTCGTCCGCCGGCCAGGTCGAGTCGAGCGTCAGGTTGCCCGTCAGGCTGCCTTCGTCGAACGGCACGCGCGCGATCACCGCCACGCCGTTCTCGCGACAGGCCGGGAACAGCTCGTCCTCCGGGGCCTGGTCGAAGATGTTGTAGATGACCTGCACGGCGTCGACAAGGCCGGAGCGCACTGCCTTGACGCCGTTCCACGGCTCCCAGCGATTGAGGCTTATGCCGAAGGCACGGATGGCTCCTTCAGCCTTCAGCTGGCCCACCGTCGCGGCCATCTCCGGCTCGACCAGCCAGTCGTCCTCCCAGACGTGCAGCTGCAGGAGGTCGATCGTCTCGACCCCCAGGTTGGTACGGCAGACGTCAACCTGCCGGAGCACGTACTCGCGCGGGAAGACCCGGGCCAGGGCCACGCCGCGCCGGCTGGGCCACTGGCGATTCATGGGCGGGATCTTGGTCGCGACGTAGATGCGCCGGTCCTGGTGGGCGGCCAGGAGCTGGGCCAGAAGCTGCTCGCTGTGGCCGTCGCCGTAGGCCTGGGCGGTGTCGAAGAAATCGACGCCGGCGGCCAGCGACAACTCAAGCGAGGCACGCGATTCGGCATCGTCCGAGCCGGACCAGCCGCCCATGCCCCACATTCCGTAGCCTACTTCACCGGTTTCCCATCCGGTTCGGCCGAAGACCCTGGTGCGCATGGCGCTCCTTCCGCTCGGCCCTCCGAGGTGCCGATTGCTCGCATCCTACCGCCGGCTGCCATATCCGGCGTCATCTTTCCTCCCTCAGGCCGTAACGGAATCGCTCCTCTACCGTTCCTACATCCGTAAGGCACCTTGCAAGGTTTCTTGCAAGGTTCCGCAACGGCACCAGGAGCACATACGTGAAGCTCGCTCGCGGCGGTTTCGATCTAGGCAGGTTCGCCCTCAGTTCCATTGCGGCTGTTGCCGTGGTGGCTCTTCTGACGACCGCCGTCGCCTTCGCGGCCCCACCGACCAAGACCCATCCGCCCGTCGACCACCCGACGGCCGGCGCGACCATCCATGACGAGGGCGACCCCGCCGAGGCCGAGACCTCCCAGGAGCCTGAGGCCGACGATGGCCAGGGTGCCTGCAGCGCCTTGAACGGCAACGCTCCGCAGGTGATCGGCGAATTGGTCGCGAACTGGCCCACCAAGCACGACAAGGGCGACAAGACGAAGGACATCCCGGCCGGCCTGCAGAAGGTGGCCGAGCGACTCCAGGCCTGCCAGCAGTCAAGTGCGAACGTCGGCGCCTCGCCGAAACCGGTCGTCCCTGACGACAAGAACTCCAAGCCCGGCAAGAAGCCCGGCAAGAGCAAGGACCGCTGAGATGTACCAGGGCGCCACGCGTGAGCCCGCCAGCACGGTCGACGTCGGCGCCCGATCCGTTTGTCAGAGGCCGGGACCGCAAGGGGCTATGCTAGCCCCGGGTCGGTCCCGGCCTTTGTCTCCGCACGCTACGGTCAACCCCGGGGGGGCGGCCGGAACAGTGCTGCGGGTCTTTCACTGGGAAGCTGGCGGATGTCAGACGACGATATCCAGGAGCTTGTCGAGCGGGCGCGACGCGGAGATACAGACGCCGTCGGCGCCCTCTACGACGCGTTCGCGCCTCGTGTATATCGCTTCTTTCGATTCCGAGTGTCGGCCGACGAGTCCGCCGAAGATCTGATGCAGCGAGTGTTCCTGAAGATGGTTGAGCAGCTTCCGAAGTACGAGTCCAGGGGAGTGCCCTTCGCGGCCTGGCTGTTCCGCGTGGCGCGCAACACCTGGATCGACGATGGACGGAGCCACCATCTCACCGTGCCGCTGGAGGCGATCGAGAGCGAGGCGTCCGAGCTGGGCGACCCCGAGACCCTCACCGAGGCCTCACTCGACGGCGAGCTGCTCAGAACCGCCGTCGCCGCCCTGCCGGACGACCAGCGCGAGGTCATCGCCTGCCGCTTCTTCGCCGGGCTGACGCCCCGCGAGACGGCCGAACTGATGGGCCGCAGCGAAGGCTCCGTGCGGGTGCTCCAGCACCGCGCCCTGGCCGGGCTGCGGCGGCGCCTGCCGCCTCTCGACGGGGCGCCGGCCCCAGACTCAAGGGCAGGCCGAGCATGAGGCCGTTTGAGTTCCTGAGGCGACTCTTTGGCAGTCTCCCCCTGCGCTCCCGGGGCTGCGCAGGGGGAGAATCCTGGGGCGAGCTCGACCCGGCCGACCAGACCGTAGCGAACCTGCTGGCCCGCTACGCGGCCGAGATGCCCGTCGGCGGAGCCGCCTTGATGAGCGCCCGCTCGGCGGTTCTCACCGCCGCGGCCGTACGGGGCCGGGTCGGGGCCAACCGTCCGACAACCGCCCGTCGACCCTCCGGCGCCACTCGCCAGAAGGTATTCGCGTTTGCCGTGGCCGGTGCCGCGGTTATGGTCGTCGCGGCGGTAGTCGCCTCCACGCTGAGGGTTCCGGGCCAGCCCTTCCTCGGCTCGCCGCAGAGCGGCTCCGCGCCCGCAACGAGTTCCAGCCAGAGCATACAGGCGGACCTGAACCTGGCCGAGGCCCGCCTGGCCGCCATCACCGACGACGCCGACCGAGGAGACTGGAGTGGCGTGGAGGCGTCGGCCGCCGCCTACACCGCCGCCCTGCTCGGGATCGCCGTCCCGGACGATAACAGCGACCGCGACCTGCTGCGCGAACACCTTACGGACCAACTCGCCCGGCTCCAGGAGATCCGCGCCGGAGCGCCCGAAGGGGCAGCGGCCGCACTGGACAAGGCGATTGCCCGGATCGAGGCGATGCTGGCCGAAGCCGACCGCAAGGACAAGGAGAACGGCCACACGCCCCCGCCGAAGGCGACCAAGGAGCCCAAGGACACCAAGGAGCCCAAGGACACCAAGGAGCCCAAGGACACCAAGGAGCCCAAGGACACCAAGGAGCCCAAGCCGACCAAGGAGCCCAAGCCGACCAAGTGAGGCCGGGGCCGTGGGGGGAAGTGGTGGGCGATACTGGATTCGAACCAGTGACCTCGCGGATGTGAACCGCGCGCTCTAACCAGCTGAGCCAATCGCCCACGCGACGCGGGGGATTATAGCGGTCGGGCCCTCACCTCGGTCACAACTTGAGCCCGGGCCATCGAGACAGCACGTCCTGCCCGGCGATCCCTTCGACGGCCACGAGCTTCTGGCGACCCGTCGCGCCGGCGACCAGTCGGACCGCGCCTCGTGACACCCCGAGCTCCTCTGCCAGCAGATGGATCAGCGCCGCGTTGGCCCCCCCGCCGACCGGCGCCGCGGCCACCCTCACCAACAAGGCTCCTGCCTCGTTGACCCCGTCTACGCGATCGGACCCGCCACGCGGTGTCAGCCGCACGGCGAATCTGATCCCGGATGAACGAGAGCGGCGATCGAGGTTCACGCCCGGATTATCGCCCCGCGCGCCGTTACCGGCCCGCGGCGGCCCGCCGTTCCCTCAGCCGCGCTCCCCGAACAAGGCCCGGCCGACGCGGACCACGGTGGCGCCCTCCTCCACCGCCACCTCGAAATCGTCGGACATCCCCATCGACAGGCCCGGGCCGAGCCCCGGCTCGAGACGGCGCAGGCTGCCCGACAGCTCGCGCAGGCGGACGAAGGTCGACCGGGCTTCCTCGGCTGAGCCGGACAGGCGGCCAACCGTCATCAGCCCCAGGACGTGGAGGTTCGGCAACCGAGCCAGCGCAGCGAGGGCCACCTCCAGCTCCTGCGGCGAGAAGCCGCTCTTGGCCGGATCTCGGTCTACGTTTGCCTGCAGGTAGACCCCCAAGGGCGCCCTGCTCACCTCGCCAACCAGATGGTCGAGACGGCGGGCCAGATCGACCGAGTCCACCGACTCGATCACCTCGAATAGAGCCACCGCTCTGCGGGCCTTGTTCGCCTGCAATGGGCCTATCAGATGCCAGCGTGCACCGGGCAGGAGAGGCGCCTTGGCCTCGGCCTCCTGGACGCGATTCTCGCCCAGAGTGGTCAGTCCGGCGGCAACCGCCGCAGCCAGTCGCTCGGCCGCTACCGTCTTGCCGACCGCGACCAACTGGACCTGGGCGGGATCGCGGCCGGCCCGCAGGCAGGCCATCGAAATCGCGTCCAGGACACGCCTACGCGCCGCGGCCAGCGCGGCCGTTGTTGGCGGATCGGGTCGTGGGCCCAAGGCGATGGGCTACACCAACTCCTCTTCCTCCGGCGCCTTGCGCCGCAGGAAGGTGGGAATCTCGATGTCCGGGCTGTCGTACGACGTTCGGCGCGTGAAGGCGGACTTCTCGTACTCGTCCTCGTCGGACGCCGGCCGCCGCTGGGGCGCATCTGGGGCGGGGCGGAGCGGCGGGGCCTGGATCGGCACCGACACGGCTTGTCGCTCCTGCGAGGTCGCTCGCAGGCCGCCGGAGGCACGCACGTGGGCCGTGACGGGCTCGGTGATGTAGGTCCGCTGCCGGTCGAGGTCGGCCAGGAAGTCCACCACGTCCGGCCGCTGCGAGTAGCTCGTCCCCGGCGTCGCGGCCGCGGAGTCCCGCCTCGCCCCGTCCCGCTTTCGGGTCATATCGAAGCCCGTGGCGATGACGGTGATCATGACCTCGTCGCCCATGCGCTCGTCGAAGCTCGCCCCGAAGATGATGTTGGCCTCCGGATCCGCGACGGCCCGGATCTCGTCGGCGGCATCCAGCACCTCGTACAGGCTCAGGCTCGACGAGCCCGAGACGTTGAACAGGATGCCCTGCGCGCCGGCGATGTTCACCTCCAGCAGCGGGCTGGCGATGGCCTGGTGGGTGGCGTCGAGCGCCCTGGTGTCCCCGGCGGCCCGTCCGATACCCATGAGGGCGGAGCCAGCGTCCTTCATGACGGTTCGGACATCGGCGAAGTCCAGGTTGATGAGCGCAGGCACCGTGATGATGTCGCTTATGCCCTGAACGCCCTGACGCAGCACGTCGTCCACATAGCGGAACGCCTCCAGCATGGAGGTGTTCTTCTGGACAACATCCTTCAGGCGGTCGTTGGGGATGGTGATGAGCGTATCCACCTTCGACTTGAGAGCCTCACCGGCACGCTCGGCAACGAGCTTGCGACGGGCCCCCTCGAAGGCAAACGGCTTGGTGACGACGCCGATGGTCAGCGCGCCCAAATCCCGCGCGATCTCGGCCACAACCGGAGCGGCGCCGGAGCCAGTGCCACCGCCCAGGCCGGCCGTCACGAAGACAAGATCCGAATCGCGCAGCGCATCGGTGAGCTTTTCGATGTCTTCTTCGGCTGCCCTCTGGCCGACGGATGGGTCACCGCCCGCGCCGAGGCCCCGCGTCAGCTTGTCGCCGATGCGGATCTTGTGGGGGGCATCCGACTGAAGCAGGGCCTGGGCGTCCGTGTTGCAGGCAATGAACTCGACGCCCATCATCTCGGCCCGGATCATGCGGTTGACGGCGTTGCAGCCGCCGCCGCCAACGCCAATGACGCGTATCAGGGCAAAGTTCTCGGAATCGGACCGTAGCGGCATTGTTCAGTTCCTCCGGTGGCTCTCCGGCTGATGCCTGTCGTTCGGTCCGGCCGCCCGAGATCCTAGAGGTCCAGCGAGGCGTGGGTCGGCTCGGATGCAGACAGTATACGCTGAATCCGGCCCGCAAGCCCCCTGATTCACCCTCCGAAACGAGACTTTTCAGCGTGGGAGTAGAACAGGCGGTCACATTGGGGCTGGAATCGGGCGTCAGCGCGGTTCGCCGTGGTCAAACGCCAACAACAAGGCGGCCTACGCCGCAGCGAAAGTCAATCGCACGGTCCTCGTTGCGTTGTCCGGATTCGGGTCCAGAAGGGCCACCGACTGCCACGTCCCGAGGGTCATCCGACCGGCCTGGACGGGCACCGTCAACGAAGGCGGGGCCAGCAGGGGCAGGACGTGATCGGCGCCATGGCCGGAAGAGCCGTGTCGGTGCATCCACTGCGCGTCGCGCGGCAGGAGGCGGTCCAGGGCGGCCATGAGGTCCGACTCCGAGCCCGAGCCGAGCTCCATGACGACGATGCCGGCCGTCGCATGCGGGACGAAAACGACCAGCAGCCCGTCGCCCTCCCCCGCCACAAACGCCTCACAGCGCGCCGTGAGGTCGTGGAGGCCGCGTCCCCCGCCCGTCTGGATGGTTAGCTCGGCGGTCTTCACGGGGCCATCCTCAGCTAGGGGAAGAGATTCCGCAGCGCGTCGCGGACCCGGCCCAGGGTCCCG
>CAZFLI010000007.1:0-30505 GCA_964519845.1 uncultured Anaerolineaceae bacterium
CTCGCTCGTGGGCCTCATCGAGCCCCGCCCTCGCCTTCCGCCCGAACGAATGGCTCGACGACGGATTGCCGAAGTCCTCACGCAGCCAGGGCAGCATCGCCTCCAGGGCCTCCGCGCGCAGCGGCGTCGTGGCGGCGTGATCGAGGTAGATGGGCATGGGGCGAATTCTACGCGCCGGCCGAGCGCTCCCCTACCGCTCCGCGCCCAGCCGCTCCGCTTCCTTGCCGGCCAGGCGGTGGCGGTCGTGGGCCGAGAGTACGCGCTTGCGCAGGCGGATCGACTTCGGCGTCACCTCGACCAGCTCGTCGGCGCCGATGAACTCGATGGCTGTCTCCAGGGTCAGCTCGCGCGGCGGCGTCAGGCGCAGGGCCTCGTCGTGCGAGTGGGTGCGCATGTTCGTCAGCTTCTTCTCTTTGGTGGCGTTGACGTCCATGTCCCCGGGGCGAGCGTTCTCGCCGATGACCATGCCCTCGTAGACTTCCACGCCGGCATCGATGAACAGCGACGACCGCTCCTGGAGGTTGAACAGGCCGTAGGCATTCGAGACGCCCGAGCGGTCGGCCACCAGCACGCCGGTCGTGCGGTGCGTGACCTCGCCGGCCCAGGGGCCGTAGCCCTCGCCGATCTGGTGCATCAGGGCCGTGCCACGGGTATCGGTCAGCAGCTGGCCGCGGAAGCCGATCAACCCTCGCACGGGGATGACGTACTCCATTCGGACCCGGCCGTCGGCGTCGGAGGTCATCTGCTCCAGGCGGGCCTTGCGATCGGCCAGGGCGGCCTGCACGGGGCCGATGAATTCGGGCGGCATGTCGACGGTGATGCGCTCGTACGGCTCGTGGGTCTCGCCGCCGATCTCGCGCAGGATCACCTCCGGCCGGCTGACCTGCAACTCGTAGCCCTCGCGGCGCATCTGCTCGATCAGGATGGCCAGCTGCAGTTCGCCCCGGCCGCGAACCTCGTACGTGTCGGCCGCCTCCGTGGGCGAGAACTCGATCGAGACGTTGCCCAGGACTTCCTTCTCAAGCCGTTGGCGGACGTGGCGGGTGGTGACGTACTTGCCCTCGCGACCCGACAGCGGCGACGTGTTCGGCCCGAAGGTCATGTGGAGGGTGGGCGCATCCACGTCCAGGCGGAGCATCGGCCGCGGGTCCGCCGGGTCGGTGATGGTGTCACCGATGGTGGCGTCGGGGATGCCGGCCAGGGCCACGATGTCGCCCGGACCGGCTTCGGGGATATCCACCCGCTCGATACCGTGCGCCGTCGTCAGGGTCGTCACCGTTCCGCTGAGCGTGACGGTGCGCCCGGGCTCCACGGTGCCGGCCGCGTCTTCGGCCTCCTCGCGAACGATCGACACGCGCTGGCCCATCTTGATCGTGCCGTTCCAGATGCGGCCGATGGCCATCCGGCCGACGTAGTCGTTGGCCGAGAGGTTGGTCACCAGCAGCTGGAGCGGATGGCCGGGCGTGTACTGGGGTGCCGGCGTGTGCTGGATCAGCTGCTCGAACAACGGCCGCAGGTCCGTCCCCGGCTGGGCCAGGTCCATTGTCGCCGTGCCGGTCTTGGCGTTCGTGTAGACGACCGGGAAGTCGATCTGCTTGTCATCCGCCCCAAGGTCCATGAAGAGCTCGTAGACGGCGTCCAGAACCTCCGCCGCCCGGGCGTCGCCCCGGTCGATCTTGTTGATGGCCACGACGACCGGCAGATGGTGCGACATCGCCTTCTGCAGGACGTAGCGGGTCTGGGGCAGGGGGCCCTCCGCGGCGTCCACCAGAAGCAGTACCGAATCGACCATGTTCAGACTGCGCTCAACCTCGCCGCCGAAGTCGGCATGACCGGGCGTGTCGACGATGTTCAGGTGGATGCCGTCGTACTCCACGGAGGTCTGCTTGGCCAGGATCGTGATGCCCTTCTCGCGCTCCAGGTCGCCGGAGTCCATGACGCGCTCCACGACCACCTGATTCGCGCGGAAGGCGCCCGACTGGCGCAGCATGGCGTCCACCAGGGTGGTCTTACCGTGGTCGACATGGGCCACGATTGCCAGGTTTCGGATGTCCTGGCGAGTGGCCGTGGCCGCGGGCATGGTGGATCGAGGCGAGTCGCTCATGGGCGGCGGCATTGTCGCACAGACGCGCCCAAACCGAGCGGAGCGGCTAGGAGCGGCTCCCTACTTGGTCGGGCTGGGACCCGGAGTTCCGCCCGGCGCGATCTTGCCCACGTCGGAGAACGTGTATGTGGTCGCGACCGCAACCAGGTGCGCCCCCGATCCATCCTTGGCATCCGCCCCGCAGTTGAACTCCGCATAGAGTGGCTTGCCGTTCGAGTCGAGATACAGCGACAGGGACCAGTGGTCGACCTTGACCGTGTAGGTGGACATGTCGATGCCGGTGATCTTGAGAGGGTCCGGCCTGTACCAGTCGGTGCCGACGATCAGGTACGTCGCCCCGTGCCGCAGCGTGGCCCCGCCGTACGCGATCTGCTTCATGTCCGTGATCCCGAACAGCGGGCTCAGCAGCAGGAACGGCGGGACCGACGAGCGGGCCGCCCAGGCGCCGGCCGGCATCGCTCGCGAGTAGTACACCCCGTCGACCAGACGGAATTCGGCCTGGCTGTTGTCGATCTGGACGGTGCCGGAGGTCTCGCCCTCGGCCATGTCGGCCTCCACTGCCACCGTGTGGGCCACCGCCCTGCCGTTGTTGGCCGCCGCCGCGACCGTTACGGTAGACCGGATCGAGACGTGACCGTTGAACTCCGGATCGGAGATCAGGCGCAGCGCGTCGTCGACGACGGCCGGCATCGTCGGCGAAGGGCTGGGCTTGGGGGTGACGGGATAGACGATGCCCGGCTCCTCGGTGGGTGCAGCCCCGCCGAATGCACCCGACATGAGCACCAGGGCGACGATCAGCGCTACCGCGGTAAGGAGGCCGCCCACGCCGAGCATGAGGCCGTACCTTGAGCCGCCCTGCTGTCTGGGTGCGACCTGCGGCACCACCACCGGCGCGACGAACTCGGTGCCTTTGTACTTGTCCTCGTAGGACCCCTCACTCGATGGGAGGGGCGCCTCGATGGCAACGTACTCGGCCCCGCAGCGGGGGCAATTGGCGACTCCGGACTCGAAGACGCCGTGGCAGCGTCTGCACCGCACGTACCGCTCTTCCATCCCCGCTCTCTCGTTCTCCCCGCTGCTCCGGGACCCTGAGCCGGCTTCAGGGACGCGCGGTTTGCTCCGTCTTGACGCCGACGAACCGCAGTCCCAGTTCAGCGTACTGCGCCGGATCGGGTTCTGAAGGGGCTTCCAGCATCAAATCGGCCCCAGATTGGGTCTTCGGGAAGGCCATTACCTCCCGAATGTTGGTCTGGTGGCTCAGCAGGGCCGCCCAGCGGTCGATTCCGACGGCGATGCCGCCGTGAGGCGGCGCCCCGAAATCGAACGCCTCCAGCATCCCGCCGAAGAGCTCGCGCATCTTCTCCAGCGAGTAACCCTGCAGGGCAAAGCTGCGTTCCAGAAGCTCGCGGCGGTGGATCCGCACGGACCCGCCTCCGAGCTCCCAGCCGTTGAGGGCGACGTCGTACTGGGTGGCGCGGGCGCGGCCGGCGGGGTCCTCGCGTGAGGGCTCGTACGGATCGCCGGAGGCGGTGGCCAGCAGCTCCTCGTCCTCGGGCAGCACACCGCTGAACGGGTTGTGGGTCGCGTCCCAGCGCTTCCCCTCCAGGTCCCACTTGTACATTGGGAAGTGATAGACCCAGCAGTAGGCGAGGACGTCGGGGTCGGCCAGACCAAGACGCAGGCCGAGCTCCTGGCGGAGGCGGCCCAGCACGTCGGCCACAAGTTCGTGGTCCGCGTCGGCGACGATCAGGATCAGGTCGCCGGGCTTGGCCTTTGCGGCGGCGGCGATGGCGCCAACCCGATCCTCGCCCAGGAACTTGGCGATCGGCGAGTGGGCGGAGCCGTCCGCCGCGACGGAGACATGGGCCAGGCCCTTCGCCCCGTACCGGCGCGCGAACTCGGTCAGCTCCTCGATCTGGTGCCGGGTGACTTCGGCCATCCCCGGAGCCGCGATCCCCTTGACCCGGCCGGCGGCGGCCAGCACGTTGTCGAATACCTGGAAGCCGGTGGGAGCAGGCGCGAGCGCGGGCGCCAGGTCCACCAGTTCCATGCCGAACCGGAGATCGGGCTTGTCGGACCCGAAGCGCTCCAGGGCCTCCTGGTAGTCAAGGCGCGGGAAGGGCAGCTCCTGGATCGGCCGTTCAGGGGTCACCGCCCGGCTGACCTCGACGATCATCGCCTCCACGAAATCCATGACCCGATCTTCCGTGACGAAGCTCATCTCCAGGTCCAGCTGGGTGAATTCGGGCTGCCGGTCGCCGCGCAGGTCCTCGTCCCGGAAGCAGCGGGCGATCTGGAAGTAGCGGTCGAGGCCGGCCACCATCAGCAGCTGCTTGAGCTGCTGGGGGCTCTGCGGCAGCGCGTAGACGCTTCCCGGCTGGAGGCGGCTGGGGACGATGAAGTCGCGCGCGCCCTCCGGAGTGGACTTGAGCAGAATCGGCGTCTCGACCTCTATGAAGCCCGCCCTATGGTGGGCCTCGCGGATGGCCTTCACCAGCTCCGAGCGCAGCAGCAGTCGCTCGAGCATGGGGCGGCGGCGGATGTCCAGATAGCGGTACTTGAGTCTCAGCATCTCGTCCACAGGCGCATCAGGCTCGTTGATGTAGAAGGGCGGCGTCTGCGCCTCGGTGAGGATCTCGACCTGACTCGCGCGGACTTCGATCTCGCCGGTCGCCAGCTCGGCGTTCTCCTTGCCGGCCACGCGCCCGGCGACGGCGCCCTCCAGGCCCACCACGAACTCGTTGCGGACTTTGCTTGCCGTCTCGTGGGCGGCCGGCGACTCCTGGGCATCCACGACAACCTGGGTGATCCCGTAGCGGTCACGCAGGTCCAGGAAGATCAGGTGGCCGTGGTCGCGGCGGCGATGCACCCAGCCGGCCATGCGCACCGTCTTGCCGGCGTCACCCGCCCGCAGCTCGCCGCACGTGGCGTCCCGGTAGGGCGTGGCGAGGCTGAAGGCTGCTTCCGGGGGCCGGGCGGCGGGCTTGGGCTTGCTCATGACCGCATCGTACCGGACGCGTCCCCGCGGCGGCGTGGGCGGGAACGGGCAGCCGGCCGACCCGGTACTGGATTCCCAGTCGCGTGCGCGGCGAAACCTCTCTATCCTTCGCCTGCGCCGCTGCACGAAAGGAGCCTCCACAAGGACCCTCGGCGGCATGGGAGGTAGCTATGCTCCCGGCCTCGCGACTCGCCCGCACAGTCGGCCTTGTCGCCATCATCGTCGCGATCGGTGGCTCACTGGCTGGATGCGGTTCCAAGTCCCTCGTCGAGAACTTCACATCCAAGATTCAGGCTGACGACTTCCAGGCCTCGGGCCCGATCACCGGCTCCTTCAAGATGGCGGCCGAGGGCATGACCTTCGATATCACCCTCTCCGGCACGATGAACATCAAGGGCAAGGACAACGCCCAGACGTTGACTCTGGACATGGCCGCGACCGACTCTACTCCGGCGTCGTCGACCATCAACGACACCATCGCTGTCGGCGATTGGAGCTACAGCCGCTCCGACGGGGGCGACTGGAGCAAGGAACCTCGGAGCACCAGCGACGGCATCTCCAGCGCGCTCAAGGGCACCACCTTCACGGACAAGGGCGTCGAGACCCACTACGGTCAGCAGCTCCATCGTCTCGAATCCTCGGAGCCGCTCGACCCGGAGACCTTCTTCGGCGACACGTCGAAGATCAGCGACGCCAGCCTGACCCTGACGTTCTGGGCCAAGGACGACGGCACGCCGGCCGGCATGGTCGTCGCCGGAACCTTCAAGCAGGACCAGGGCGGCACCGTGCTTGACGTCACCATCGTCATGGACGTCGCTTTCGAGAGCCTGTCCGGCGTCACGATCGAGGCGCCCTCGATGTAAGCACTCGCCGGCGCAGCCGGCCGGGCCACGAGAAGACCGCCGGTCGATTCCCGACCGGCGGTCATGCTGTTCCGCGGGGCGCCCTGCGCGGCTCCGGGGTCGGGCCCCCTCGGCTCCCGCGCATTCGGGCGGGCCGCTCCTCTACCCGTGCCGGTGGCTCTTCTCGGCCCGCGCCAGCACCTTCGCCAGCTCCGCAAGTGGCACCAGCCGCTGAGTGCCCGCCTCGAGGTCTTTCAGCTGGACATCGCCGCCGGTCAGCTCATCGCCGATGATGACCGCGAAGTGGGCGTGGTCGCGCGACGCCGTCTCGAGCTGGCGGCCCAGCTTGCGCGGTGCCAGTTCGGCCCGCACTCGCAGTCCCTCCGCCCGCAGGAGCCCGGCGACTCGCAACCGCGAGACGGTGTCGACCGGGTCGGCGCCCACGATCACCGCCAGCGGCGGTGCTTCGGCGGCCACCCCCGCCCCGCCCTCTTCCAGGGCCAGCAGGACGCGGTCGAGACCCAGAGCAAGGCCGATGCCGGGAGTCGGCCGCCCCCCCAGCAACTCCACCAGACCGTCGTAGCGGCCGCCGCCGCCGAGCGCCTGCTGCTGCCCTTCGGCCCCGCGGCGGTAGTACTCGAACGCGGTTCGGGTGTAGTAGTCCAGGCCGCGCACCAGCGTTGGCTCCACCCGATACGGGACACCGAGCGCGTCGAGGTGCGCCCGCACAGCGGCGAAATGCTCGGAGCAGGCCGCGCACAGGTGGTCCCCGATCCGTGGCGCCGCCGCGATCAGGGCGGCCATCGCCGGATCCTTCGAGTCGAGAAGCCGCAGAGGATTCGTCTCCAGGCGCCGCGCCTCCACCTCCGGCAGCTCGGCTGCGTGGCGGGTGAAGTAGGCCTTCAGCGTCTCGATATAGGCGGGCCGGCAGGCCGGGTCGCCGATCGAGTTCAGCAGGACCTGGACCTCGGGCAGGCCCGCCTCGACATAGAAGCGGTAGCCCAGCTCCACGATCTCCGCGTCCACGGCCGGGCCGGAGTCGCCGATCGCCTCCGCGTCCCACTGCCAGAACTGGCGGAAGCGCCCGGCCTGGGGGCGATCGTACCGGAACATCGGCCCCACCACGGTCAACCTCACCGGCTGAGGCCAGGTCTGCATGCCGTGCTGGACGAAGGCTCGAACCACCCCGGCCGTCGCCTCAGGCCGCAGTGCCCACGCCTCCGAGTCTTCGGTTCGCGGGGCGATACGGAACAACTCCTTCTCGACCACGTCGGTGGCCTCACCGATCCCGCGCTCGAACACGGCCGACTGCTCGAACAGCGGAATCTCGATCTCGCGGTAGCCGTAGCGGCCGGCCAGCGAGCGAGCGATGGCTTCCAGGCGGATCAGGCCGGCGGCGACGTCCGGCAGCAGATCCCGGGTGCCTCTGGGTGCACGGTAGGAAGGCACTCCCTAGGAAACCACGTTGTCGGTGTCCTGCGACATGGCCGACGACAGGCAGGACAGGAACCGGCGCACTGCCAGGACGACTGCCTTCTTGGTGATCCCGCCCTCGATCGGGACGTAGTAGTCGAAGAAGTAGCGCCCGTCCTTCATCACCGAAGCCCGAATCAGCTTGACCTGATCGTTGACCCGGTTGATGTACTCCAGCTTGGCCTGCGGGCTGGCGCCCTCATTGGCGCCGAAGATCGAGCAAGCTGCCAGCAATCGGCCGTCCGTATCGGGCCGCAGGAAGCACCGGTAGCCGTCCTTGATCACCAGATCCCCGTCGGAGTCGATCGAGGTCTCCATGTAGGCCTCGTCGAAGATTTGCTTGAGCGCCTCGACGGTCAGGCCGTCACTGCTCAGGAACTCGTCGGACACGTTGCTCTCCTCATACTCGGCGGTCTGCGGCCCGCCGTCCGACTATAGCGTGGACCACGGCTCCCGAGGCATCGGGGCCGTGATTTCCTCTTCCTCGCCCTGAGTGGCAACGACGTTCTCCGTGTCCAGGTCGATGGCCCCGCCCAGGTATGACAGGAATCTCCGCACGGCCAGAACCACGGCCTTGCGGGTGGCCCCGCCCTCGATCGGGATGTAGTAGTCGAAGAAGAAGCGCCCGTCGGTGGTCACCGAACCGCGAATCAGCACCAGCCTGTCGTTCACCCGGTTGACGAACCGCAGCTTGGCTTGCTCGTCGGCGTAGGGCCGGCCACCAAAGACGGCGCAGGCCGCGAGCAGCCGGCCGTCGAGATCGGGCCGCAGAAAGCACCGGTACTCGTCCTCGATGACCAGGTCGCCGTCGGCGTCGATCGAGGCCTCCATGTAGGCCTCTTCGAAGAGCTGCCTCAGCTCCTCGACGGTCATGTTCCCGGGGCTGAGTAGGTCCTCCGACATGCTCGACTCCTCTGCCGGCCGGGGCGGATGCCCTTCTGTGCCGGACTATAGCCGACCCGTGTCCGACCCGATCACCGCCCCGTGACGGGCCGGCAGCTCACTCCTGAGGCTCCACCCGGAAGGCGCGCAGGGCCTCCAGCCTCGGGTCGACGTCCGCATCGGGATGGTCGTGGTTGCCCCCGGCAAGCTCGGTACCGCAGACCTGGCACAGTCCCGGGCAGTCCTCCCGGCAAAGGGGCGCGATCGGCTCGGCCAGGACAATGGCGTCACGGAACTCGTCCTCGAGCTCAAGCTCATGGTGATCGTTCAGGCGCAGGTCGTCCGGCTCGGCGGAGGCGTTCAGGGGAAGGCCGCTGGTCAGGTCGATGCTCGGCAGCGCCTCCTCACCCATCTCGAACGAGATCGGATAGTCGATCTCGCGCAGGCAGCGGCTGCAGGTCAGCCTCAACGCGGTTGAGAACCGGCCCTGGACGAGCAAGCCGCGGTTGGTCCGCGTCAGCTGGAGGCGGCCCTGCGCGTCGCGGCTCTGTCGCAGCTCGGCTCCGAGGTCCAGTGGGGGCGCGATGACATCCAGCTCGCGCCGAGCGCCGGGCGGCTCGGCCAGCAGTCCGGCGACATTGAAAGCCAGCGCGTCAGACGCGGGGGTCGACCGCGACCGCTTCGTCTGACTCATCGAACTCGCCCTCCCCGTCGCCAGGCTCGCCCGCATCGGCATCGCCTTCCGCCGCAGCCTCGGAGGCAGCCCGGCGCTCCTCCAGGATGTCGAGGCCCAGCCTGATGCTCTTCAGCGTCTTGATGACCTCGGCCTCCAGGCGCGAGAGGGCGTCGATCGCGTAGTCGTCGGCGCCCTTCTTGACGCTCTCGCCCTCCGACCGCGCCTGCCGGACGATCTCCAGGCTCAACTCCTCCGCCTGGCGGGTCAACTCCCGCTCCTCGATCAGGTAGGTGGCCTGCTCCTGGGCGCGGGCCAGGATGTGCTCCGCCTCCTCGCGGGCCTGCTCCAGCAACCGGTCGATCTCGGAGTTGACGCGCCTGGCCGCCTGCACCTCCTCGGGGATGGTCATGCGCAGCTGGTCGATCAGATCCAGGGCGTAGTTCTGATCGATCATGACGCGGCTGGTGAGGGGCACGCGCCTGCCCTCGGCCAGCTGCTCCTCCAGTCGTTCAACCAGGTGCATGATGTCGATCGGACGGGCCCTCCTGGGCGACGGGGGTTCCGACGGCGCCTTGCCTGGCTGGATTATAGACTCGCCGTGCGCTCCGCCAGACGCCGAGCGACCGATGGCGGCACCATATCCGTAACATCGCCGCCGAACAGGGCGATCTCCTTGACCAGGCTCGAGCTCAGATAGCTGTGTTCGATGGCCGTCATGAAGAAGACGGTGTCGATGCCGGGCTCCAGCTTGCGGTTCAGGTGGGCCATCTGAAGCTCGGACTCGAAGTCGGAGATGGCCCGCAGCCCACGGACGACGAAGCCGGCGCCGACCTTGCGGCAGAACTCGACCGTCAGGCCGTCGAACGACTCGACGTCGATCCGCTCGCGGACCGCCGGCGGGCAGGTCTCGGCCACGGCCTCCCGAATGACGGCCAGGCGGACGTCCGTGGTGAAGATCGGGGCCGCCTTGCGGGGATTGGCCAGCACCGCGAAGACGACACGATCGAAGACGGCCGCGGCGCGGTTGACGACGTCCAGGTGCCCGTTCGTGAGGGGATCGAACGAACCCGCGTAGACGGCGATCCTCACCTGTTGGCCTCCTTCCCGGCGAGACGATAGAAGGTGAGCGCGGTCTCGCCGAAACGCTTGTCGCGAACCGATGCTAACAGCCCCTCGGCCGCCGGTGGAGGGGTCCGCCAGAAATGCTTGACCACGACCCATGCCCCGGGCGTCAGCAACCGGGCCTCGGCCGAAGCCCCCACAGCGCGCAGGGTGCGCCTCAGGAGGTCCGTCTCGGCGTAGGGCGGGTCGATCAGGACGACGTCGAACGGCCCGTCGGAGGCCGCCCGACCGTTCAGATACGCGACCACATCCGCCCGCACGACCTCCGCCTTCTCCGCCAGGTGGGTCCGGGCCAGGTTCTCGCCGATAACGCGGGCAGCGGCCTGGTCCTTCTCCACGAAGACCGCCCGCGCAGCCCCGCGAGACAGGGCCTCGATCCCGCCCGCCCCGGAGCCGGCGAAGAGGTCCAGCACCGCCGCCTCGTGCAAGTCAGCCTCGAGAATCGCGAACAGGGTTTGCTTCACCCGATCGGCCAGCGGCCGGGTGCCCTCGCCCGGCGCCAGCAGCTTGGTGGCCCGCGCCGAGCCGGCGATGACCCTTCCCGCCTGGCTCATTCGTCGCCCCCCGGCGCGGCAGCTTCGGCCAGGACCTCGCCGGCCCCGACGCGGGCCAGCCAGCCGTGGCTCAGCTCGCGCGCCAGAGCCTCGTGGCCGGGCAGCAGCACTCCCCGATCGTCGATCAGGCTCTCCGCCAGCCGCCGCGCCCGGGCCGCCCGCTCGCGGTCCTGGCGGTTTCGCAATGAGGCGATGCGCAGCGTCGGCAGACCGCTCTGGTTCAGGCCCAGGAGCTCGCCCTCGCGCCGCAGCTCGAGATCCAGCTCGGCCAGGTCGAAGCCGTCATCGTGCTCCTCGAGGGCGCGGAGCCTGGTCAGAGCCGTCTCGTCGGCCGTATCGGAGACCAGGATGCAGTACGACTGGGCCTCGCCCCGGCCGACGCGCCCCCGCAGCTGATGAAGCTGGGCCAGACCGAAGCGGTCGGCGTCCAGGATCAGCATGACCGTCGCCTCCGGCACGTCCACGCCGACCTCCAGGACGGTCGTGCCGACCAGGACGTCCAGCTCGCCCCGACGGAAGAGGTCCATCGTCGCGTCTCGCTGGGCCGCCTTCATCTGACCGTGGACGACGCCGATGCGCGGTGCGGGGTCGGCCTGCAGATGCGCTCGCTCCGCAGCATGGCGTAGATGCTCAGGCAGAGCTTCGGCGACCTCTCCGGCCGAACGCGCGGCCGAGTCCTCATCCTCGTCGACCAGCGGCACCACGACGAAAGCCCGGTGTCCGGCTCGGACCTGCTCGATGATGCCGCGATAGGCGTCTCGTTTTGGGTTGACGCTGCCGTCGAGGCCGCGGCTGTCGCGAGCGTCGGTCTTGATGCGCAGCCGCCCGGCCGGCGGAGTACGCAAGTCGGACACGTCCAGGTCGGCCAGCATGATCTGGCCCAGGCTGCGTGGGATCGGGGTGGCCGTCATGAGGAGCACGTGAGGCGAGCGGCCTTTGGTGGCCAGAGCCTCGCGCTGGGCGACGCCGAAGCGGTGCTGCTCGTCGACGACGGCCAGAGCCAGATCGGCGAACTCCACGCCTTCCTGGACCAGGGCGTGGGTGCCCACGATCACCCGGCCGCTGCTGAGGCCCAGGCCCAGACCGGCCGGCGGCGCGGCCATCAGCTCCAGGGCCTGCCTTCGCTCCGCAGCTCCCAGCGAACCGGTGAGCAGAGTCACCCCGTGCCCCAGCGGCTCGAGCAGTCGGCCGAGGGCCACCGCGTGCTGCCGGGCCAGCAGATCCGTCGGCGCCAGCAGCGCGCCCTGACGGCCGGCGTCGGCGACGAAGGCCAGCGCCAGGGCGGCCACGGCGGTCTTGCCCGAGCCCACGTCCCCCTGCAGCAGCCGCATCATCGGCCGAGGTTCGGCCAGATCGGCCACGATCCGGTCCACGGCCGCCAGCTGGTCGGGCGTCAGGTGGGCCGCCTCCGTGGCCCCACGGGCGCGCACCTGCTCACTGATCACACCCTCCACCAGCGCCTCGGCCTCCCGCACGCGGGCCTGATCAACGGCCACAGGCTCGCCCACCGCCAGGCGCCGCCGGCGCTCTCGGGACACCATGCCGATCTGAAGCGCCAGCAGCTCGTCGAAGCCGAGACGGCGCAGAGCCGCGTCCCGACGGGCGAAGTCATCCGGGAAGTGGGCACTCTCTAGGGCCTCGGCAATCGCCACCGGGCGCTCTCCGGCCTGTGCCACCCCGTCCGGCAGGTACTCCGGGTAGAGCCCGCCCACCTCGTCCAGCGCCTGGCGGATCGCCCGCCGCAGGACGGGCGCCGTCAGGCCTCCCGTCAGCCGGTAGACCGGCACGATGCGTCCCGCGTGGAGCAGAGCCGAACCGTCGTCCGGCCCGAACTCAGGGTTGTCCAGAATCGTTGCGAAGCCACGGTGCTTGACCTTGCCGCCGGCGACGACCCACTGGCCCTCGCGCAGCCGGTTGGCGATGTAGCGTCGCCCGAACCAGACCGCCTCGACCTCCCCTGTCTGATCGGCCAGGTAGGCGGTGGTGCGCTGGATGCGCCGGCGGAACGTCTGCTCGACCCGCACCCCCCTCACCTGCAACCGCGCGCTGGCGCTCTCGCCGTCCGGGAATCGAGCCAGCTCGGCCGCCGTGCTGAGGGCTCGCAGGTCGTCGTAGCGACGAGGCAGATGGAACAGCAGATCCCGGACCGTTGCCACGCCCAACCGCGGCCCGACCCGGCGCAGTGTGGTCGCACCGACAAGCCCGCTCTCGCCGATGCGAGTCTCGGGCCCCACCGGCCCCCGCGGCGCTGGTCGGCCCCGCCCCTTGCCCGCCACCGCCCTACTCGGCCGCGATGAGGTAGCGGTAGTGGGGCTGCCCGCCGTGGATCACCTCGGCTTCCACACCGGGATGGGCCTTGCCGATGCGAGCCGCCACCTCGGACGCCTCCTCCTCGTCGACGCCCTCGCCGTAGTAGATGGTCACCAGCTCGAAGCCGGTATCGAGCGCGCCCAGGGCGGTCAGCACGGCCTTCATGCGGTCGCTGCTGACGGCCAGCAACCCATCGTCCGGATCGAGGACTATCGTTTGGCCGAGCTTGACCTTGTGCCCGCCGACTACCGCATCGCGCACGGCTTCGGTCACCTGCAGCGTCTGCACGGCGCGGCCGGCCAGAGTCATGAACTCGGCATTGGCCGTGGCGTCGCGACCCGCGTCCATGGCCAGGAGCGCGGCGAAACCCTCGGCCGCGTTCCTCGTAGGCACGACTCGGACTCGCCGGGTCGCCAGCTCCGCGGCCTGGCGGGCCGCCAGCACCACGTTGGGGTTGTTGGGCAGCAGCAGGATCTCCTCGGCGGCCACCTTCTCCACGGCGTCGAGCAGCTCGCCGGTGGACGGGTTGGCGCTCTGCCCACCGTGCACGACGGCAGCCACCCCGAAGCCGTCGAAGATCCTGGCCAGGCCATCGCCGGCAGCCACCACGACCACGGCCATCGGCACCACTCCGGCAACAGCTGCCCTGCCTTCGTTGCGGCCGTGCCTGCCGTTCGCGCCGCCGGCCGGCGTCACCATCCCGGCTGCGGCCCTGGCCGCGGCGCCGGCCCCCTCAGCTCCCACCGAGCTCGCCATCTCCTCGCCGAAGGTCTCCGGATCCACGTGCGGCCGGCCATCGTGGCCGTGCCGCGCCGGCCCATGGGCCCCTGCGTGAGTTGCCAGCCGGCCCACGCTCCGCTCGGCCTCCCTGTGGTCGCGGACGTCGGCACTCTGGGCATCCAGGTTCTCGACGGTGATCCGCGTCAGGGCACCCAGGGCCAGCCCCAGGGCTATGACCCGGTCGGGCCTGTCGTTGTGAACGTGGACCTTGACCGCGCGCTCATCACCGGCCACCAGGACAGAATCGCCCATCGCCTCGAGGTCGCCTCGCAGCTTGTCGAGGTCCAGCAGGCCATCCCGGCACCGCAGCAGGAACATCGTCTCGTAGCCGAAGAACTCCTCCGCCGGAGCCTCCGCCCGTCCCCCCGCCGCCGGCGACGCCGCGACGACCGCGGCTCTGGCGAACCTGCGATCGCGCTGCTCCATGAACCGCAACGCCCCCTGAAGCAGGCGATAGAGTCCCTGGCCGCCGGCGTCGACGACCCCTGCCTGCTCGAGTACCGGCAGCATGAACTGAGTTCTGGCAACCGCCTCCCGGGCCGCCTTCACCGCCCCCGCCAGCACCGCTTCCAGAACTCCGCCTTCTTCGGCGACCGCCGTGGCCGCCGCCGACGCTTCCCGGATGACCGTCAGGATGGTCCCCTCGACGGGCTTGGCCACGGCTTTGTAGGCGGTCGCGGTGCCGGCCGTCAGGCAGCGGGCCAGATCGACACCGTCGAAGCGGTCCTTGCCGCCCATCGCCTCGGCCATGCCCCGGAAGATCTGCGAGGCGATGACACCCGAGTTACCGCGCGCGCCCATCAACGCCCCAAAGCTGACAGCCGTGGCAATGCGGCTGGCCGGCTGGCCGGCGACTGCTTCCGCCTCGACCAGCGCGGCCCGCACCGTAGCCAGCATGTTGCTGCCGGTGTCGCCGTCGGGCACGGGGAAGACGTTGAGTGCGTCTACCTCGTCGACGTGTTCGGCGAGGTTGTCGACGGCCGACCTGAGGGCCGCCAGGAGACCTGCTCCGTCACCGGAAAGGCGCGTCATCGGGGGAGTCGATGCCTCATCTGGTCTTCGATCGTCTCGCTGCGGTCTCCCCCGTTGCGGCGGTCTTGCGGGCCCGGCTGCGAGGCGAAGCCGCCGACTCCGCCTTGCCGGCCGGCCGAGGCAACTCGATCGCCTCGGCCTCGATCTCCCGTTCGATTGCCGCGGCCCTCTGGACGGAGGTGGGCTGATAGCCCAGGCCGTCGACGTGGATCGTCAGGCTGGCCACTTCCACTCCAACCATCTTGCGCAGTTCGTAGCGCACCGCCGAGTCAACTTGACGGGCGACCTCGGCCACGGGCATGCCGTGGGCCACCTTCAGGTAGAGCTCGAGGGCCACACCGCCGTCGGTGTCCAGCCGGATGCCGGGGCGGTCGAGGCCGACCAGGCGCAGAATGCGACGCCCAAACGAGGGGTCGCTGAAACCGGTCACGCCGTAGCTGCTCTGAACGGCCGACCTGACGATGTCGAAGACCGCCCGCCGGGTGACCAGCGATTGCCCGGCCACGGAACGCTGAGGCATACGACTACGACCACCTGCTGGGAGGCTGAAACGGTGTGCTATCATACCGCCCCGTTCGGCCCCGGTCGGGGCCGCGTACTGTGTCAAGCACCCAAGAGGACCTCATGGCCCGTTCCTGCGCCGTCTGCGGGAAAGTCTCCATAGACGGCTTCAACCCGCAGTCATCCGGGATGAACCGGGTCCGCGCCCACCGGCGCTATCGCCCGAATCTCCAGCGGACGACCATCGAGCAGAAGGGCAAGCAGGTGAAGGCGCTTGTCTGCACCCGCTGCCAGCGCACGCTCTCGCGCGCGTCTCGCTAGGCGAAGGCCCCCGGGCCCTCCCGTCTCCGTACCTCATCGGCGCCGGCAGTTCCGGCGCCGATTTCGATTCACTGGGCGCCGGCGCGCGGCTCGATGCCCAGTTCCACGGAATCAAGCCAGACCGTGAAGGGGCCGTCGTTGACGAGTTCGACCTCCATGTGCGCCCCGAAGCTGCCTTGGCGGACCGGAACCTTGAAGCTGGCCAGGATCTCGCAGAAGACCTCGTACAGGCGCTCGCCCACAACCGGCCCCGCGGCATTCACGAAGGAGGGCCGGCGGCCGCGTCGCGCGTCGGCGTAGAGGGTGAACTGGCTGACCACCAGGGCCTCTCCGGCGACGTCCTGCAACGACAGATTCGTCAGGCCCTCCGCGTCGGGAAAGACGCGCAGGGCCGCCACTTTGGCGGCCAGCCCGGCGGCCACGAACTCATCGTCGTCCTGGCCCACGCCCAGCAGGATCAGGAGGCCCGGGCCGACCGAGGCGATGGTCCGGCCGTCCACGCGAACCTCCGCCCGACTCACCCGCTGCAGCAGCGCCCGCACGCTCGATCGACCGCTATCGGCTGAGCAGACCGGCAGCCCCTCTCCAGAGGCCGCCCAGGATGCCCAGCCAGGCCAGCAGATAGAGCGGGCTCGACGACCCACCCAGCCAGTCCAGCGCGTTCATGCCGAGCGCCAGGCCGGCGCCGAGGACGGCCACCACGCCGCCCTGGACTACCAGGGTCCAGCGCACGCGGCGCCCTATGCGCCGCAGGGCGCCGGCCTCCCCTGCATCCTCGGCCTCGACGCCCGCCTCGATCTCTTCGTCGGCTGCCTTCTCCATCAGCCGCCGCGCCCACCTCGGCCCGTGCAGGATGGCCGCGTAGGCGGCCAGCGCGTAGACCACCCCGCCGATGATGTCGACCACCCAATGCTCGCCCAGGTAGACGATGGCGAACCAGACACAGGCGGTGTAGGCCAGCATCAACCAGCCCACGCGGCCGAAGGCGCGCCGGGCGAAGAGGAAGGCCAGGAACGGGTAGCCGGCGTGCAGCGACGGGAAAGCCGCCACCTCATTCGAGCCGATGCTGTAGAGGTTGTACGAGTACAGGTAGTCCTTGATGCCGAACAGGCTGGCCAACCCGTCGAAGCCCGTTTCACGCAGGTGCATCAGGTTCTGGACGCAGGGCCCGCCGCAGTAGGGATCCGATCGAATCGGGTCGGCGGCATACCAGGGTGGCGCCACCGGCAGCAGGAGATAGGTCACGAAGCCGGCCATCGACAGCAGGATCAGCGCCCCGACGAAGTCGTAGTAGGTGCGACGCTGGTGGATCCACAGCAGGAAGCCCACGGCCAGCGGCAGCGGGAAGTGCAGGAAGTAGAAGACGACCGAGAGGGTCGCCAGACCGTCCGGGGCCGTGGCCGGGCCGTGGTGCAGCAGCTGCTGCAGGACGCTCGTCGGGATCTGGCCGAACGACACCAACCGCTCGGCGGAGACGACGTCCGCGACGTGGACGGGCAGGCCGAATTTGTCGGCGTAGCCGCGCATCAACTCGTAGGCGAAGAAGAGGGCCAGGAACGGGATCCAATCGCGCAGGAAGAGCTTGCCTCGGCCGATCAGCAGGGCCGCCAGGCCGAAGGCCACGACGACGAGATCCGGCGTGACGGAGATGCCGCGGGCGATCATCAGGCACGAGAGCAGCACCGCGTAGGCCGCCACGGCCCCCAGCAGGAGTCGGTCGTTGCGCCTGGTCAGGTGGTGGTGAGGCGCCTCGGCGGCGGCCGCATCAGCCGGGGACTGGCTCGCCGGTGGCAGGCTCCGCGCCGCGGATGCCTCGTCGCTCATCCGCCTTACTCCTCCACGTCCGGAACGGCCGCGGAGGCCAACCGATCGGCCTCCCGCGCCTGGGCCTCGGCCCGACGCAGGGACTCGCCGAAGCGCTCGCGGGCGGCATCCTCGTGGGCCGCAGGTATCAGCAGCTCGTACGGCCTCAGGCCGGCCGCGCCGGCCTCCTTCGCGGCGCGGATCTGGATGATGGGCACTCCGGCCGCTTCCATCTCGGCGGCCAGCCGCCGCCCGATCGCCCGCGGCAGAACGGCGAACGACAGCCACTCGTCGTGCGGGATGGCGGCCTTGCCCTTGCCGGCCCCGTTCCAGTAGCCCTCCAGGGCCAGAGCCTTGATCAGGCGGATCTCATGGCCGACATCGCGGCCCTTTCTCCACAGGGCTGAGCCGACGACCAGCACATCGCCGGCCAGGATGCCGCACAACTCGGCCGAGGAGCGATTCACGCCGCCATCCACGTGAACCTGGCCCGGCGGCAACCCAGGGGCCCGACCGTGGAAGACCCTGTGAGCCGGCAAGATCTTGCCTGCCGCCTCCTTCATGAACCTCTGACCCCCGAAGCCCGGCTCGACCGTCATCACCATGACGATGTCGATCAGCTCGCGGTAGGGCTCCAGGGCCGAAAGCGGTGTGGCCGGCTTGATGGCCAGCCCGGCCAGGCGCCCGGCCCGGCGAATGGCCAGCAGCGTCGGCTCGATCGGTTCCTCGATCTCCACGTGGATGGTGAGCGAGTCGCAGCCCGCCTCCAGGAACTCCTTCAGGTACCGGCCCGGCTCCGAGATCATCAAGTGGGCGTCGAACGGCCGCTTGCCGATGTGCCGCAGGCGCCGGATGACCATCGGCCCGAACGAGATGTTGGGCACGAAGTGGCCGTCCATGACGTCCAGGTGGAGGCGATCCGCGCCGGCCTTCAGCACGCGCCTTGACTCGCGGCCCAGGTCCGCCAGATCGCAGTCCAGGACGCTGGCGGATACGAGCGGGTCGTAGCCCGCGGGCCCCGTCTTCCGCATCGAAGCTCGAGCCATCAACGGACCTCCCCGGCGACCGCGACCTCGAGTCCGGCCGGCAGAGCCTCGCCGCTGCGGTCTCCCCGCAGGGCAACCTCGCTCTGACGCACGATCAACTCGCGCCGGCGTTGCACGGCGGGTGGGGGCGGCTCCCCTGCTCTATCGGCGGCCAGCTGGCCGCAGGCCGCGCCGGCATCCTGGCCGCGATTGTGCCGCACCGTGGCTCCGACGCCACCCGCCGACAGACGCGCGGCGAACTCACGGATTCGCTGCGGCGAGGAGGCCTGCCAGGGCGCGTGGGCCACGCCGTTCATCGGGATCAGGTTGACGTGGGCCAGATCGCCCCGCAGCAGTTCAGACAGAGCATCCGCGTCTACATCAGTGTCGTTCACGCCCGAAATCATCACGTACTCGTAGCTCACGCGCCGGCCCGTTACGCGCGCGTACTCCCGGGCCGCGGCCACGACCTCCGCAACCGGCCAGCGACGGTTCAGCGGGACCAGGACGTCGCGAAGCGGATCGCGGGCAGCGTGCAGGCTGATGGCCAGGGTCAGTTGGGGGCGCAGCGCCGCGAGGCGGCGGATGCCCGTGACCACGCCGGAGGTCGAGACCACGACGTGCCGTGCCCCAAGGCCGAAGCGGTCTGGGTCCGACAGAGCGGCCACCGCTTCCAGGACCCGATCGAGGTTCAGCAGCGGCTCGCCCATGCCCATGAAGACCACGTTCGTCAGGCGGCGTCCGCTACCGTCGGAGGCAAGCCGGCGAGCGGCGTGGCGGACCTGGTCGAGGATCTCGGCCGTTTCGAGATCGCGCCCGAAGCCAAGCTCACCGGTGGCGCAGAACGGGCAGCCGACGGCGCAGCCGGCCTGGCTGGAGATGCATACCGTGTGCCGCTCGCGGTGGGCGCCGGCGCCGTGGCCGCGGGCCGGATAGCGCATCAACACCGACTCGACGAGCGCGCCGTCGCCGAGGCGATGCAGGGCCTTCTCGGTCAGACCGCCGTCCGCGACCGTCACCTCGTCGCCCAGGATGGTGTCGACCCGAAAAGCGCCCTCCAGGGCCGAGCGCAGGGCCGACGGGAGAGTCGCCATCTCGGCCGTGGTCGTGGCGAAGCCGCCCCACACCGCATCGCGGATCTGGCGCGCCCGATAGGCCGGCTGCCCCTGCGCCGCCAGCCACTCCTCCAGCGCGCCGTCCGGCAGTCCGCTCAATCCGGGGCGCAAGTCGCCCGCCGCGCTGCTCGGCGCGGGATCGACGGCGGCTGGGGATGGCGAGCCGGCGTGGACGCCGGCCGCAGTAGCTTCTGTCACGGGACGCGATTATCGCATGCCGAGCGCCGGCCGCCCTCGCAGCAGATCGGCGGCTGACATGCGGCGCCCTCCGGCGAGCTGAACCTCGTCGAGCGCCAGGCGGCCCGAGAGTGCCGTGAGCGCCAGGTCGCCTCGGCCGGTGGACACCAACCGGCCGGCCACCTCGTCGGGCGCTCCCTCCTCGACGTGGGCCCGCCAGACGATCAGCCTGCCTGTGGGCGTCTCCAGAAAAGCGCCGGGCCACGGCTGGTAGGCGCGCACCCGGCGCTCCAGTTCGGCGGCAGTCTGCCTGGCGCCGTCGAGCAGACCGTCTTCTCGCCGCAGCGGCCGAGTCAGCGTCACTCCCTCGTCCGCCTGCGGACGGGCCTCCAGGCGTCCGGCCAGCCACTCGGGCAGGGCGCGGGCCACCAGTCCGGCGGCCACCTCGGCCGCCCGCACTTCCAGCGTCACCGCGGTGTCGTCCGGCCGCACCTCGAGGGGCTCGACGGCCACGATAGGGCCGGCGTCCATCTCCTCGGTCAGCACCATCAGGGTCACCGCCGACCGCTGGTCGCCGGCCAGTATCGTCGCCGGGATGGGGGCCGCGCCGCGATGCCTCGGCAGGGCCGAGGGGTGGAGGTTGAGGAAGCCGCGCGGCGGCAGATCGAGCAGTTCGCGCGGGATCAGTTGCCCGAAGTCGGCCAGGATGGCCAGGGCCGGCGTCAGGGACCGCACGGCGGCGACTCCCTCGGGCCGGCGGACGCGCAGGGGCTGCAGCAGCGGCAGGGAGAGCTCTCGCGCCCGAGCGGCAACCGGCGTAGGCGTCGGAACGGCCTTGCGGCCGACCGGTCGATCGGGCGCCGAGACCACGCCCACCAGCTCGATGCCCGGCATGGTCGCCAGCGCATCCAGGATCGGCACGGCGAAGGGCCCGCTGCCGAAGAAGAGGGTCCGAACGACGGACGACGAATCGGCCGCCGGGTCGATCACCCGACCGCCGCTCCGACGAGAGCCGGGGAGTCGCTCTCCTCGTCGCCGGGCTCGACGGAGATCAGTTCGTCCATCGACTCCAGGTAGTCGATGTAGAGCTTGCCGTCCAGGTGGTCGATCTCATGCTGAAAGGCCCGGCCCAGAAGGCCGACGGCACTGGCCTTGATCTTCCGGCCCTGGCGGTTCTGGGCGACGATCCAGACCTTCTCCTTGCGGGTCACGTAGGCCACGTAGCCCGGGATGGAGAGGCAGCCTTCCAGATCGCGGTCCTCGCCGTCGGCACGGACGATGCGCGGGTTGACCAGTTCGTGGAGCCGGCCCTCCGCTTCCACGACGCAGACGCTCGCCGCCTCCCCGATCTGGGGCGCGGCCAGCCCCACGCCGGGGGCCTGGCGCATGGTCTCGGTCAGATCGTCCAGCAACTCGTGCAAGTACTTGCCGAAGCTGTCGACGGGCCGTCCCTTCAGCCGCAGTCTGGGGTCGCCGAGAAGGACGATGGGTCGGACGCTCATGGGCCCTAGTATACCGGCCGAGGGCGACGGGTCAGCGACGACGGCCGGCCGGCGCGGCGCCCGCAACCGGCCCTGGGCGCCCGGCCACTCGAGGCCCAAGCGATGGCGGATACTGGCATCGTGACCAAGACGGTTCTCTTCCTCCATGGCCTCGGCACGACCTCTCGGATGTGGGACGAACACGTCAGGCTGCTGCCCGAGTTCACCTGCCTCAAGCCGGACCTGCCCGGTCATGGCTCCGCCGGCAGGCAACCGTGGGTCTCCCTCCAACAGACGGCAGCCGAAGTAGCGAGGCTCATCGAGTCCACCCCCGAAGGCCGGGCCCATGTGGTGGGCCTATCGCTGGGAGCCACGGTGGCCATGGAGTTGATGAACAGCCGACCCGAGCTGCTGGACCGAGTGGTACTCGACGGCGCCGGGGGCATCCGGTGGCGGTTCGCCCCACTCCTCGTGGCCCTCGCCGCGGCGGCCTCGCCGTTCATCCATACCCGGCCGGTGCTTCGGATGATTGCCCGCGCCCTCTCGATAAAGCCGGATCGGCGGGACCAGTTCTACCGCGAGTTTCGGATGCTGGATCGGCGCTCCTTTGCCCGCGCGGCCCGACACGCGCTCGGAGTTCGCCTTCGCAACACCACGTTCCGCGGTCCGGTGCTGCTGCTGGCCGGCGCCAGGGAGATCGGAGCGGCCCGTGTCTCGAACGCCACGCTGGCCCGGCTGCTGCCGGAGGCCTCTGCCTGGTATCTGCCCGGGTCCTGGCACGCCTGGGTGGGCACCAACCCGGACCTCCATCGAGCTACGGTCGCCGCCTTCCTCAGGGGCCGGCCGCTACCCAGCGGATTGAAGGTCGAGGACTCGCAGCCGCGTCGCTCGCTCCTGGCCGACCGCCCGGCCGAGCCGCCCGGCCGGGACGCCGGCCGCTCCTAGAGCAGCGACTCGGGGTCGACGTCGATCGACCAGGGCGAGCCGGGGGGCGGCGACAGCAGTTCCACGGGTCGGTCCCCGCGCAGAACCACGTTCCACCGCCAGCGGCCGGCGCGTCGGGCGACGTAGGCCGGCGCGGGCCCCAGGACGGCCACCGCGTTGCCGCTCATGGACGCAGCCAGAGCGGCGTCCCGCAATCGCTCGGCCATGGCTGCGGCCTCCCTTTCCGCCGCCAGACGGTCGGGCAGACCGACGGTGAGCTTGACCAGGCGGCCGAACGGCGGCGAGCCGAACCGTCGCCGCACGTCCAGCTCCGCGTCGTAGAAGGACGATGCATCGCCAGACGCGACCGCCCGAATGGCCGGATGGTCGGGCTGGTACGTCTGGATGACGGCCAGGCCGGGGCGGTCACCCCGACCGGCCCGCCCCGCCGCCTGGGTCAGCAGCTGGTAGGTGCGCTCCGCGGCCCGCTCGTCGGGCAGGTTGAGGGCGACGTCGGCTGAGACGACGCCCACCAGGGTCACCTCCGGCACATCCAGGCCCTTGGCCACCAGGCTCGTTCCGACCAGCACGTCAAGCCGACCCTCGGCGAAGGCATCCAGCACGCGCTCAACGGCCCCCTTTCGCTCGGCCACGTCGCGGTCGAGCCGCCCGACGCGCCGGTTCGGGAAGGCCGCCTTCACCTCGTCCTCCACCCGCTGCGTGCCGCCCCCCAGGTAGCGAATGCGCGGCGAACGGCATTGCGGGCAGCGTCCGGCCAGCGGCGACGCGGTGCCGCAGTGGTGGCAACGCAGGGTCACCCCGGCCTGGTGGTAGACCAGCGTCCGCTCGCACTCGGGACAACGCTGGACGAAGCCGCAGTCGCGGCACACCACGACCGACGCGGTGCCGCGGCGGTTGATTACCAGAATGGCTCGCTCACCCTCCGGCTGGGCCGCCAGGGCGTCGTGCAGCAGGCCGGATAGCAGACCCCGGTTTCCGCCGGCCAGTTCGGCTCGAAGGTCCACGACCTCGACGCGAGGCGGCGCGCCGCTCGGTCGATCGGGCAGCACGACGTGCCGGTACTCTCCGCCGCGAGCCCGGCCCACGCTCTCCACCGACGGCGTAGCGCTGCCCACCACGACCGCCGCACCGGCCAGCCGCGCCAGCGCCATCGCCGCGTCCCGTGCCTGGAGCCGCGGCGTTCGGTCGCTCTTGTAGGCCGCGTCGTGCTCCTCGTCCACGACCACAAGGCCCACGTCCGCCAGCGGCGCCGTCAGGGCGATCCGCGTGCCGACCACCACGTCCGCCCCTCCTGCCCGGATCCGCCGCCACTCGTCGGCCCGCTCGCCGTCGCCGAGCCCTGAATGGAGGATGGCAATCTCGGCCTCGAGGTCCGCCCGCAGCCGATCCACCAGCGGCATGGCCAGCGCGATCTCCGGCACCAGCACCAGGGCCGGCCGGCCGGCGGCGATGGTCTCGGCAACGGCCTCGGCGTAGACGGTGGTCTTGCCCGCGCCGGTGACCCCTTCCACCAGGAGGGGCCTCGGGTCGCGCGCGGAGGCCGCGGCCAGAATGCGCTCCAGGGCCGCTTCCTGCGGGCCCGTCAGGGCGGCTCCCTCCGGTCGCGTCCCGCGCCGGCCGGCCTGCCGCCTCTCCAGCGGGCGGCGCGGCCGCTCGCGGATCTCCGATTCCACCAGGCCGCGCCGGACCAGGCTGGTGGCCGTTCCCGACCCGTGCCGGAGCGCGGCCGCGGCCGCCGCCACCCTTCCGTCCGCGGCCGCGGCAAGCTCCTCCAGCAAGGCCCGCTGGCGTGGGCCCAGCCGGGCAGCAGCCGCCTCGCCCGATGCCACGCCCCGGCCCGCCGCTGTGAGTCCGAGCCAGCGCTCGTAGCGCGGCCCGGCCGTGGCCGAGGTCAGGGTCCACTCCATCTTGATCGACCCGGCAGCGGCCATGGCCCGCAGCCGCCGCAGCGTCGCTGCCCGGCCGTCCGCGCCCTCGAGGTCTCGGACCGCTCGCGGGCCGTCCTCCAGTCTCCCGAGGAGATCCTTCTCGGCGGCAACCTCGGTCGTGGGGCCGGCCGCCATCGGCGCCCCCTCCGCCGCTCCAGCGACGGCACCCGCATTGCCTGGCGGTGTCCGCTCCACGATCAGCTCGAGCCGCTCGAGCACGCCGGGCGGCAGCATCGACCGGATCACGGCGGCTGGGGGCGCCAGGTATTCGGCCGCGATCCAGCGCGCGAAGGCCAGCGTCAGTGGCGGGAGGAGCGGGCCGTCCGCCCGGACCCGCGCCAGAACGGGCTTAAGCGGTCCCGCGTCGGCCCCGGCGCCGCCGCCGCCCACGGCTGCCCGGCCCAGCACCACCCCCAACGCTTGCCGCCGGCCGAACTCGACGAGAACCGCCTCGCCGGTCTCGACCGGCGCCAGCCGCTCGGGCACCGCGTAGGAGTACGTGCGGGACGCCCCCGGCGCATCGATCGCCACTTCGACGCCCGGCCCCGAGAGCCGGCCATCCCCTTCTCCGGCCTTCCACAGCCCCGGCGCCGCGATCGGCTCCAACTCGTCGCCCATGGGAGCGGCCCGCGCGCCTAGATAGTATCCAGGCGGCGCGCGGGATCCTTCTCTTCGCGGGCGATGATCTCCTCGATCCTTCTCGCCGTGACGTCCACGCGCCCCTCCTCGTTGACCACGACATAGTCGTAGTCGTCCTTGCGGGCCAGCTCAATGGCCGCGTTCCGCTGGCGGAGCTCGAGCTGTTCGTCCGATTCGGTCCGACGGGCCTTGAGATGCCCGACCAGCGTCTCCATCGACGGCGGCACCACGAAGATGAGCAGCGCCGTCGGGACCTGTGCCTTCACCACCTTGGCGCCCTGGACGTCGATCTTGAGAATGGCATGCTGACCGCAGGCCAGGGCCTGACGGACGCCGTCGCGCGGCGTCCCGTACCAGTTGCCGTGGACCTCATTCGCCTCGAGCAAGTCGCCGGCGTCCCGCAGGTCCTGGAACTCGGACCGCCCGACGAATCGGTAGCTGACGCCGTCCGTCTCGCCCGGCCGCCTCGAACGGGTCGTGCAGGTCACCACGTAGTGATACTCCTGACGGTGGTCCCGCTCCTTCATGGCCGCGATGATCGTGTCCTTTCCCACGCCCGAAGGCCCGGAGATGATGACCAGCATCGGATTCGCGGCACGCCCCCCGGCGCCGGCGCCAGCCTTGTGCCGGGCGGCTTCATTCACTGCGCCATCACCCCGCCGGAGACTGCGCCGGTGAGCCCACGTTGTCCGGCCCGCAGACGCTCCAGCACCACTTCCAGCTCGGCCGGGAGCTCCGCGGTGGCCCGAATGAGGTGGCCATCCTCAGGCGACTGCAACTCGATGCGCCAGCTGTGGAGGAAGAGCCTCGTGGTCCCTTCAGGGCCCCGACGCGAGGTGCCGTTGCCGTAGACGGGATCGCCGGCCAGCGGGTGGCCGATGGCCGTCAGGTGGACCCGAATCTGGTGCGTCCTGCCGGTCACGAGATCCAACTCCAGCAGGGTCCAGTCGCCCAGGCGTTCACGCACGCGGTAGCCGGTCACGGCCTCGCGTCCGTCGGGCACCACGGCCATCTTCGTCCGGTGCGCCGGATCGCGGCCGACGGGCGCCTCTATGCGGCCCGTCGTGGCCGTCACGGAGCCCTGCACCAGCCCGAGATAGGTCTTCTTCACCCCACGCGCCTTCAGCTGAGCCATCAGCCCGGCCTGGGCCTTGTCCGTCTTCGCCACCATCAGCAGGCCGCTGGTGTCGCGGTCCAGGCGGTGGACGATCCCGGGCCGCTGGACCCCGGCGATGCCACCGTATTCGATGCCTCGGGCCAGCAGGGCGTTGACCAGCGTGCCGCTCTCGTGGCCGGCCGCGGGGTGAACCACCAGGCCGGCCGGCTTGTCGACGATCAGCATCTCCGCGTCTTCGTAGACTACCGTCAGCGGAATCGGCTCGGGCGCCAGGTCCAGCGGCCTGGGGTCCGGCACCTCCAGGTCCAGCCTCGTCCCGGCCGCGACCCGCTCGTTGGCCTTGACCGGCTCGCCGGCGGCGGTCAGGCAGCCCTCGGTGATCAGCTTCTGGACGTAGCTCCGCGACAGTCCGGATACATCGGCGACGAGACGATCGACGCGCCCTCCGGCGCCTTCGGGGACGACGATCGTCTGCCGGTTCATCGCCCCGCCGGCTCCTTGGCCCCAGCTTGGGCCGTCTCCTTCGAGTCCGCTGCGCCGCGCCCGCCGGGGAGGGAGCGTGGCACCACCAGCCACATGGCGATCACGAGCAGGAAGAAGCCGGTGATCGCCGAGTCGGCAACGTTGAAGATGTACCAGCGCCAGGTCCCGGCGCCGATATCGACGAAGTCGATCACGTAGCCGAAGCGGAGGCGATCGATCAAGTTCCCCATCGCCCCGCCGAGCAAGAGCCCCAGGGCCAGTGTCATGAGCCAGCTCTGCCAGCCCCAGCGGACCTCCATCAGCACGATGACGGCGACCACCCCAACCGTGATCGCGGCCAGGATCGGCGCGACGCCCTGCATCATGCCGAACAGGCCGCCGGCGTTGTGGATGAAGTCGATCCGGATCCAGTCGCTCAGCACCGGGTAGATGCGGTTCGGCTCGAAGCTGGCCAGGACCCATTGCTTGACCAGCTGGTCGGTCAGGACGATGGCCACAGCCAGAAAGCCGAAGAAGGTCCAGGCTCGACGTCGGCGGGCGGTCAGGGCGTCGGCCGAAGAGGTGGCCGCGGGGTGTGCTTCTACAGGGTCCAGGTTACGGGCCTCCGTGAATGGTCCGCTAAGCCTACTGGCCTGGGGCTTTCCCCATCAAGCCGATCCGGACGGCACCACAGTCGAGTTCCACCCCGATAGCTCCCGGGTGCTCGGCCACGGTCCCGAAGGAGATGTGCGTCCTGGTCTCGGCCTCGACCGAGCCGACGAACGGTTCGAGCGTCTGGCGAGCCTCTTCCCCGGCCTCGATGACCGCCTCCAGCTCGTCGTCGAGTTCCACGCCGGCGTCCTTGCGGCCGTCCTGGATGGCTCGCTGCAGCTCTCGCGCGTCGCCCTCCGCGCGCAGTTCGGGCGTGAGGGCGGTGTCGATGACCACGACCAGGCCCTCGTCGTGGGCTACCACGGTCCCCGGCCGCGGAGTGGCCAGGATCTCTACCTCGTCCGCCGCCAGGGTCACGCCGCCCAGGCGAACCGAGCCGTCGGGCAGGTACTCCACGGCGTTCTCGCGCGCGGCGGCCATCACGGCCGGGATGGCCGAGCCCAACTTCTTACCGATCTTGGGCAGCAGCGGCTTGACCCGCCGGTTCACCAGCTGCGACTCGTCGCCGATCAGCTCCAGCTCCTTGACGTTCACCTCGTCCGCGGCCAGCGCCAGCAACGTCTCGCGCTCCACAAGCTCGGCGCCGGGGAGAGCGATCCACATCCGGGCCAGCGGCTGGCGGACCTTGATACCGGCCTGGCCTCGCAGGGTTCGGACCAGGTCCACAACCCGCATGACCACGGCCATCGACCGCTCCAGATCCGGAGAGCGCAGGCCGGCCAGCTCGGGCGTTGGCCAGGCGGTCAAGTGAACGCTGTCGGGCACACCGGCAAGGCCGCCTTCGACCGCCAGGTTCTGGTAGATCGACTCGGCCAGGAAAGGCAGGATTGGGGCCATGATCCGCGCCAGCGCGATCAGAGTCGCGTGCATCGTGGCGAAGGCGGCCTCGCGATCAACGGCTTCGGCTCCGCGCGAGAAGCGCTTGCGCGACCGGCGCAGGTACCAGGTGGAGAGGTCCTCCACGAAGCGGTCGATCGCCCGGGCTGCGTCGAGGGCGTCGTAGTCGTGCAGGTCCTGCTCGACCTCGGCGGCCAGGCCGGCCACCCGTGACAGGATCCAGCGGTCGAGCGGGCCGCGGGCGGCCGCAGCAGGGCTACCCGAGGAGGGTTCCCAGCCGGCCAGGCGGGCGTAGGTCACGAAGAAGGAGTAGACATTCCACAGCACCAGTAGCCGGCGTCGGGCCTCATCGGCGGCGTGCCAGCCGAAGTTGATGTTGTCCTCGGGGCGGGCCGTGGCGAACATCCAGCGCATGACGTCGACGCCCATCCGCTCGGCCGCCTCGTCGAACTCGATGGCGTTTCCCCAGCTCTTGTGCATCTGCCGGCCGTCCTCGCCGAAGACGAGCGCGTAGCCGAAGAGCGTCTTGAACGGCGTCTCGCGGCGTAGCACCGTGCTCATCGCCAGCAGCGAGTAGAACCAGTTGCGGAACTGGCCGGGGAAGCTCTCGGTCACGAAGTCGGCCGGGAACCAGTGCTTCCAGTACTCCGGATCCTCTCGGAAGTGCATGGTTGAGAACGGCACGATGCCGGCGTCGAGCCAGGGGTTGCCGACGTCGGTGATGCGGGCCACGGCCTTGCCGCAACCGGAGCAGCGGACCTTGACCGCGTCCACGTGCGGCCGGTGCGGCGTGTGGCCTTCGAACTGGTCCCAGCCCTCGACGGCGGCCTCGGCCAGTTCTTCGCGGCTGCCGACGACGGTCACCGCCCCGCACTCGCAGTCGTAGATCGGCAGGGCCAAACCCCAGTAGCGCTTCTTGGAGATCATCCAGTCGTGCATGTTCAGGAGCCAGTCCAGCTCCCGCTCGTAGCCGAAGGCCGGGATCCAGCGGATGCCCTCGATGACCTCCATGATCTGGTAGCGCAGGCTGGCGTCGACCTCCTCACGCGTCAGTTGGGCGCGGGGCTTGTCGTAGATGGGCCCCATGCTGATGTACCACTCGTCGACCAGGCGGAAGACGAGCGGCGTGCCGCAGCGCCAGCAGTGCGGGTAGCGGTGAGTGATCGTCTCGAGGCGGTAGAAGCGGTGCCTGTGCCTGAGGGCCTCCAGGATGGGATCGGCCACGTCGCGCACGTCACGGCCCGAGTAGGGCCCGAAGCCGGCGATGACGGTCCCGTTCTCGTCCAGGGGGGCGATCATCGGCAGGCCCAACGACTTGCCCAGGCCGAAGTCCTCGGCCCCGCAGCCGGGCGCGATGTGGACGACGCCGGTGCCCTCCTCCTCGCCCACCTCGTCCCACATGACGACACGGTGCACGTAGGGCTTCCCATCCGGCCCGGGCACGGCGGCGAAGGCGTCCTGCACGGCGGGCAGATCATCGAACGGACCGGCGTACTTCCAGCCCTCCAATTCGCGGCCCTGCTTCTCCTCGACCACCCGGAAGTCGCCCGTGAGGGCGTGCTTCAGGGTCCCGCGACCCAGCCAGTACTCTTCCTCGCCCTGCTTGACCTTGACGTAGCGCAACTCCGGTCCGACGGCTGCGGCCACGTTCGAAGTCAACGTCCAGGGAGTGGTCGTCCAGACCAGCAGTGACTCTCCGGGCCGGTCCAGCAACGGCAGCTTGATGGTCAGGCCGGGATCCTCGCGCTCTGAATAGCCCTCGGTCATCTCGTGCTGGCTGATGCCGGTGCCGCACCGGGCACACCAGGGCATGCTGTCGTGGCCCTTGTACAACCAGCCCCGGCGGTGGCACTCGGCAATGAAGGACCAGATCAGGAAGTTGTTCTCGTTGGAGAAGGTGAAGTAGCTGCCACCGATCTCCGGCATGCCCAGCCGGCCGACCAGCTGCTCCGCCGTATCCCTTACCGGGCCGGTGGACCCCTGAATCTCGACTGTCTTGCTCGGGTCGTCGGCCAGCTCGTCGCGCAGGCGCCGCAGCTCGTGCGGGTCGTTCCAGTCCATCCACATGCCCAGGCGAATCGACTGCTCGGTCTGGCGGGCGGCATAGGTGAGGACCCGCTGCTTGCACAGGCTCACGAACTCGGCGATGCCGTAGCCCTCGATGTCGCGCTTGCTGGTGAAGCCCAGGTCGCGTTCGACGTTGACCTCGACCCACAGGCCCTGGCAGTCGAACCCGTTCTGGAAGCGCTGATCGTGGCCGAGCATGGCGTGGAAGCGCTGGAAGAGGTCCTTGTAGGCCCGGCCCCAGGCATGATGGACGCCCATCGGGTTGTTGGCCGTGATCGGCCCGTCGAGGAAGCTCCAGCGCTCCTTGCCGGCAAGCTGGGTCCGCAGCCGGGCGAAAGTCCGCCGCTCGCGCCACAGATTCAGGATCTCGTGCTCTCCGGCGACGAGATCGGGCTTGGAGCTGACTGGCTGGAACATGGTCCTCGCGCTCTTGGGCGTTGGGCTGGCCGAAACGGCGGGACCGGCTGCCGGCGCCGGCTCTGGACGCGGCTGCGCCGCGCCCGGAGAGCAGTCCGGCGATCAGAAGGCCCGTAGGCGGTATCCTACCGAACCAGTGGCAACAGCAACTGGCGAGCCAATCCGTCGATCCGCCTTCACGGCGGCATTCCTGTCGTTCCTGGTGCCCGGCCTGGGGCAGGCGTA
>CAZFLI010000008.1:0-30348 GCA_964519845.1 uncultured Anaerolineaceae bacterium
GGGACGGCAGACACGGGAAGGGTGTCGCTCTTCGACAGCCAGCGCTGGCGCCGCGGGCCGCCGGGCACCTCCGTGTTCTCGAAGACCGGGCCGTTGGCCAGGGCGACCGGCAGCACAGTCGCCCCTGCCCCCTCGAGCAACCCCACCTCATGGCCGGCCTCGCGTGCCTCCTTGTCGAGGCCCACCAGGCACCCGACGCGGAGCCCCAGCCGGGCGAGCGTCAAGGCGCAGTACAGGACCGAGCCGCCCATTCGCCACCCGCGCGGGTCGTCCGGGGCAAGGTCGCGCGCAGCCGAACCCACGACGACCAAGTCGGGAGCCGGGCTAGCGTCGGGTCCGGCGTATACTCGGCCGGCAGCCAGCATTCACCTCCTGGAGTACGGCGTGTTCTTCTTCGAGCTTCGCGAAGGCGACAACGACATCTTCTCCGATCTGATCGTGACCCGCGAAGAGCCCATGGAGCCCGAGGAGTTCTTCGAGCTCGTGCAGTCGATCCGGCGGCAAGTCCTCGAAACCTACGAACAGGACACGCTGATAGAGGCGATCGCCGAGGAGCTGGAGCGGAACCACGGCTTCGTCGCCATCACCGACGACCGTCTGTCCGCCTCGGTGAATGTCTCAGCCGGCGACGACGACAACTACCTGGCCGAATTGGACACCGACGACGAGGGGCCCGACTTCCGGGGCATCTTCATCGACATCGACCAGGGGAGCCTGCCTCACTAGCGGGTGGCGGCCCCGCTACTTGCTGAAGAGGATCTCCACCACGTCCCCGTCCCGCACCAGGTACGTCTTGCCTTCCGAGCGCAGCTTGCCGTGCTTGCGCGCCTCGGCGGTAGAGCGGAGCGCCAGCAGGTCCTCGTAGGGCACCACCTCGGCGCGGATGAAACCCCTCGCCAGGTCGGTGTGGATGGCGCCGGCGGCGTCCACGGCAGTCGACCCGTCCGGGATCGGCCAGGCTCGGACCTCGTCGGGTCCCGCCGTCAGGAACGAGATCAGCCCCAGCAGCCTGTAGCTGAGCCGGATGACCCGGTCCAGGCTCGATTCGGTCAGGCCCAGATCGGCCATGAAGACCGACGCCTCCTCGGGGTCCAGCTCGCCGAGTTCCATCTCGATCCGGGCCGACAGGCCGTCGACGATCGCTCGCTGGTGCTCGTAGCGGCCGGCAACGCCGGCCACGATCTCGCGCGCCGTCGGCAGGTCACCTTCACCCACGTTCAGCAGCACCAGGACCGGCTTCTGGGTCAGGAAGCGGAAGCCGCGGATGATCTTCTCCTCCTCGGAGTCGATCTCCTGGTCTCGAAGCGGCAAGCCGGCAGCCATGGGCTCGTGGAGACGCTCGAGCAGCGCCAGTTCGCGGTCGTTGGCGTCGCGCTCGGCCGGCGGGCCGTGGTGGCCGCTCGTCTTCAGACGCTCGATGCGCTTCTCCATCACCGAGAGATCGGCCAGCGCCAGCTCCACGTCCAGACGCTCCAGATCGCGCCAGGCATCGACGGGGCCGTCGGGGTGCGGCACGGCGGGGTTCTCGAAGGCCCGAACCACGTGCAGCAGGGCGTCGGCCTCACGCAGCCGAGCCAGCTGGTCTGCCGGGAGCTCCTCGGTGCCCACCCGCCCCTCGCTCGAGGCCGGCGGCGCCGGCAAGTCGAAGTAGGTCACGTCGGCATGGACGATCTTCTTGGGCTTGAAGATCTCGGCCAGCTCGTCCAGTCGCTCGTCCGGGACCTTGACCGTCCCGACGTGCAGCTCCATGCCCCCGTATCCGCCGGTCTGGGCGTGGCCGCGAGTGAGGGTGTTGAAGACGGTTGTCTTGCCCGAGGCGGCAAGCCCGACGATGGCTATCTGCATGCCCCTAGTATCCCGCCTCCAGGTCCACGCCATACATCAGGGGACGGCCCGCGCGGAACAGCCGCAGGTTGTCGCAGAAGACCTCCAGCGTCCGATCGAGCACGGCTCGCGAAGACCAGCTGGTGTGGGCGGTGACGATGCAATTGTCGAGTCGGTAGAAGGCCGACGTCTCGGGCAGCGGCTCCTGGCGCATCGTGTCCAGGATGGCCCCGCCCAGCGGCCCGTTGCGCAGGGCCTGCAGAAGGGCCGTCTCGTCCACCAGCGCCCCGCGGGCCACGTTGATGAGCCAGCTCCCGGGACGGGCGACGGCCAGAACGTCGTCACTGATCAGGTTCTCCGTCTCGGCCGTGAGCGGCAGCGCCAGGACGATGAAATCCGAGGCCGCGAACAACTCCGGCAGCGCCTCGGGGCCGCCCAGGACCTCCACGTTCGGCGGGGCGTCACCCGCTCCCGGCCGGCGGCGGACCGCCACCAACCGCGGCTCGAACGGGGCGGCCAGCCTGGCGGTCTCGCGGGCGATGCCTCCCAGGCCGACGAGGCCGATCGTCACTTCGCCCAGCTCGATCGCCTGCAGCGGTTGCCAGGTGCGCTCGGCCTGCAGATCCAGCAACTGGGGCAGGCGCCGGCAGGCGGCCAGGATCATCGTCAGCACGTACTCGGCGATCGGCCGGTCGAACACCCCGCGCCCGTTCGTCAGCGTCAGGCCACGCATCCGCACCACCGGCGTGAGGATCGACTCGACTCCCACCGAGGCGGAGTGGATCCAGCGCAGCCGGGGCGCCCGGCCAACCAGGCGATCCAGGCCAGGTCCCTCCATCGACCAGCCGCGCAGCAGCACCTCCACGTCCTGGAGCGACTCGTCGGCGATTCCCTCGGGCGATACCGGCACGATCCGCGAGCCGGGTGAAGCGTCCAGGATCCGGCGGCGCATCGCCTCGAAGCCGTCGCGGCCGGTCAGCACCGGGCTGATGGCGATCGCCAGCGGCGATCCACCCGGACCACTGCCCTTACCCGCCGTCCTGGATCTGTCGCCGCCCATCATCTCCTCCGCTCGCCGGCCAAGCCGCCACAAGTATGGCGGACCGGGCGACGCCATGACCCTCGGGGCGATGCATGCGCCCGCGAGCAATAACCCACTGTTTCCTGGTTCCGGTGGGCCGACGATGCACGAGGCCTCGTGGCAGGCCTCGTGCGGACGGACTGCCGGGGGCTACTCTGCGATCCTGGCGGGCGATTCGGGGGTCAAGCCGGGGCTCGTCCGCGTCCAGTCCGAGCCAGCCTCGGGACCCGCCGCGCCGCCGCACCAGAACGCACTCACCGCAGGCGCCTCGCTATCCACAGCTCGGGCGCCTGGATCTCCTCCGGTGTCGGCAACGCCTCCGGTCCACTCCATAGCGCACGCAGGCCCTCGGGCCCGCCCGCCCGGGCCACCTCGGCAACGAACATCTCGCCCTGGCGGTACTGCTCCATCTTCAGGTCCAGGCCGGTGACCCGCATCACGATCCGCTCGAAGCCGGTCCTCTGCCCCCGGCGAGCGTGGAAGCGCTCGCTGATGCGCTCCACATCGTGAACCAGGTCCGCTCCCACCAGGTCCATCACGTAGTCGCTGAAGCCCTCCAGCAGGCTCATGACCGCCTGTACCTCGCGGAAGCCACGCCGCTGCTCCTCGCTCATCAGCCCCTCCAGCCAGTGCTCATCGCCGCCGTCGGCGCGCAGCGCTCGACCCATTCCGCGCAGGGTCTGGCGGCTCATGAGCGATACGCCGGACGCCATCGAGTCCAGCTGGCGTTCGAACCTCTCCGCCAGGTAGGGCCGCAACCAGGCTTGCCCCTCGAATTCGAAGGCGTGGGTGGTCTCATGCAGCACGATCCAGGTCCGGAACGGGTTCAGCGGCACGTCCAGGGCAGCGGCCGCGCGGCGGATGTTCTCGTCAACGAACATCAACCGTCCCGGCGTCGCCTCGGCCGACAGCAGCGCCAGATCGTACTGGCCCAGGACGCGCTGCCCAAGGAAGCCCAGCACGTAGCCGAACTGGCGGCCGCTCAGGGCTCGATTGGCAATGGTCATCCCGGACCTGACGATGCCGGATCCCGGGGGAACCGCCTCCTCCAGCAGCCGGCCTTCCATCCTCCCCACCAGCCCGGCAAAGGTTGAGATGTTGGCCCGAACCCACTCCTCGCGCGAGACCACCCCGGCACGGTCCACGACACCCGGCAGGCGCGTCCCCAGCGCGGCCTCCAGGGCCGGCACGACTTCCTGCATCGCCGCCTGGTACACGGGATCGGCCGCGGCCAGCTGGGGGGCCGTGAGTCGTCCCTCCGCCCGCCGAACCCGCGCCACGGCGATCCTCTCTACCTGCCGCCAATCGACCAGGCCGCGCCGTGCAGACCGCTCCATCCGGCGCCCCAGGACGGTGACCCCGGCGCCGATCACCGCCCCGACCAGCAGCCCAGCCTGCAGGAAGGCGTCGCGGCGCCACCCCGGACGCCTCGTCGAGGCTCGGCCGCGGCCCGGCCGTTCGCTCACGGCAAGCCCGCCTCCAGCTCGACCCCCTGCACGTCCGGAAAGGCCTCCCCGAACATCCGCTCCGCGACGGTGCGGAAGGCGGCCACGTCGCCGGTCGTCAGCTGGACGTGGGCAACCGCCGGCCCGACCTGAGGGCCGCTCCCAGCCCGGCCGGGCGCCTCCAGTCCGTTGACCGAAAGAAGCTCGGCCAGCGACGAGGCGGTCGCAGTGGCCGAGTCGACGATCGCCACAGCGTCCCCCACGCAGTCGCGTAGCAGCCCTATCAGCAGCGGGTAGTGGGTGCAGCCCAGCAGCAGGGTGTCGATCCGGGCCGACGGCGGCATGGGGAAGACGAACTCCCCGTCTCCGTCGCGCTCTCCCAGCAGCGGGGCGATGGAGCGGCGCACGATCTCCTCCACGTCCGGGCCCGACAGCCGGCCGGCCTCCACCAGCGGCACCAGTTCCGGGGTAGCGTGCTCGTAGACCTCCACCGCGGGATTCTCGTCCTTGATGGCGAAGAAGTAGGCTCGCGAGCGCACCGTGGCCGGCGTCGCGATCACGCCGACTCGCCGGGTGCGGGTGGCCAGAGCCGCCGCGGCGGCTCCCGGCCGGACGACCCCCAGCACAGGCAGGTCGTAGCGGCGCCGAAAGTCCGCCAGAGCCACCGAAGTGGAGGTGTTGCAGGCCACCACCAGGGCCTTGACGTCACGCCCGGCCAGCGCGTCGAGAGCCTGGACGCTGAAGCGCCGCACCTCGTCGTCCGGCCGCACCCCGTACGGCGCTCGGGCGTTGTCGCCCAGGTAGATCGTGGATTCGTTCGGCAGCCGGCGAAGGACCTCGCGCAGGACGGTCAGGCCGCCGACACCCGAATCGAATACTCCGATCGGACGCGAATCTGGCACGAGATCAGTATCTCGCAGCCGTCTCGGACGCGCGTCCGGCGATCACCTGCGCCACCCGGCGAACGTCGCGGCTGACCGGGGCATCCGGGTTGGCGACGACGAACGGCATCCCTTCGTTGTTCGCCTGGACGACCAGCCGGCCGTCGGACACGACCTCGAAATCCGGGCGCTTGCCGAGCGCCCGGCCCAGGTCATCGCGGGTCAGGCCGCCCCCGGAGTCGGCGCGATTGATCAAGTAGCTGATCTTCTCTCCGTAACCGATCGAGGCGAATGCCTCCGTGACGGCAATGGTGTTGTGGATCGTCGTGGAGTCGAACGTGACGATCGACAGGATGAGGTCGCAGGCGTCCATGAAGGCCAGCGTGACCTCGGAGAGGTTGGCAGGCGTGTCGATCACCACGGCCTTGTAGAGCCGGCGAAGAATGGAGATGGTGCGCTCCACGTCGCGGGCGCTGACCATCTCGGCCATCTCCACGCGCGGCGGCGCGAGCAGGATGTCCACCCCGGCAGGATCGTGCCAGAGGACTTCCTGGAGGTCGGACTCCTGGATCCGGTCGGTGGGCAAGTCGAGAATCGAGGGCACATCCGGCGGCACCTTCAGCAGGGCCCGCAGGTCGCCGTACTGCAGGCTGCCGTCGATCAGGCAGGTTCGGACGCCGATCTGGCCGAGCGCCACGGCCAGGTTGAAGGCGATGGTCGTCTTGCCGACACCGCCCTTGGGTGAGAAGACCGAGACCACCCGGCACGATCCGGCGACCCGCGCCTGCCTGTCGACCAGGACGTGCGACAGGGTGTTGACCATCTCGAAGCCGGTGAAGGGCAGTGTCAGAACCGCGTCGATGCCGCGGCCCGGGTCCCGGGCCATGGGGTGCTGGGGGACGGTCAAGACGACGACGGGGATCTCCAGCCCGGAGCCTCGCATCTGCTCGATCAGCTGCGAGCCCTTCAACTTGCCCTGCAGCAGCAGATCCACCATCAGGACGTCGGGGCGAAGCTGGCGGCAGGCGTCCATGACTCGCGAGCCGTCGGACATGACTTCCAGGAGCTGGACCTGCGATTGGACGCTCAGCAGATTCCGGATATGCGCCGTGACCTGCGGCACATCCTCCGCCACGAGCAGCCGAATGGAGTTGGTGTTCGCCACGCGCCCGACTATAGCAAGGACGAGGGCACGGGCCTGTCGCGCCTTCGCGCTACCAGGATGACCCGATCGTCATGGTCGGCCAGCGGATCGAGGTCGTAGGTTCCGGCGACGACCTCTATCTCCAGGCCGGCGGCGAGGGCCATCTGGCCAAGCTCCTCGGCCCCGACCAAACGCAGGCGGTCCCGGCGAATCCACCTGCAAGCCGGGTGGCCCTGTTCGCCCTCCTCGTATGCGGCGGTCAGCTCCACCGTCCCGTGGGCCGGATCGTGTCGCGCGGCCGCGGTCTTGGCAACCAGCAGGCCGGTCTCAGTATCGGTGCGCACGTACTCCAGGCTCGTCCGGCCGTCGTAGCGGGCCAGCTCATGGCCTGCCGGCAGCCACACATCCACGACGGCGACACCGCCGTGGGCCAGGTGCCGGGCCATCGTCTCGAAGGCGGCCTGCTGGGCCCCGCGCGAGTCCAGCACGAGCAACGAGTTCAGGGCGACGATTACCAGGCCGAAGCGAGGCTGCTTCGGCAGATCCAGGCCGATCAGGTCCGCCTCGACGATGCGCACTCGCGAAGCGGCCTCCGCATCCTCCGGCGCCAGTGTCTCGAGGCGCCGGCGCAGCCGGCCCAGCATGGCTGAGTCGATGTCGACGGCAGTCACCTCGTAGCCGGCGCACGCCAGAGCGACGGCGATCCGCCCCGTGCCTGCGGCCAGTTCCAGCACCGGACCTCCGCTCCTCGCGGCCAGCGCCAGATACAGATCGACGTCGCCGGGATCCTCCTGCAGGTCCAGGTCGTACAACCGGGCCAGAGCCTCGGCTGTGGCTGCGTCGCGGTCCGGAATCGTCATGGCCTAAGGGTATCCGGCGGCGCGCCGGCAGGGGCCCGAATTCAGCGCTCGGCCGAGAGCGCGATCTCCGCCAGCACAACCATGGTCACGACGAAGACGATGATCGGCAGGCTGAGCACATCCTCGAGCCGCAGGGCCACCAGGAAGGCGACCACCAGGCCGACCCAGCCTCCTCGCCGGATGGCTCTTCCCCAGTCGCCGCGAAAGGCGATGCGGCGGTGCCTGGCGAACACCGCCAGCCAGAACAGGGGCACCGAGGTCGTGCCGCAGGCGCACCCGATTGCCATGGCGCCGGTCAAAGCCGTGGTGGGGCTGTCGTGCGGGTACGTTGTGCTCATCAGAAAGGCCACTGCCCCCCAGGCAGCCACGGCCAGCATGACACACAGGTAGTTGGCGATCCTGTCGCGAAGCTCCATGCGGCCAGTCTAGAGAAGATGCCGGCCGTCGAGGCCGAGCGCTGCGGGCAGGTCGGCCGGGCCCTCGATCTCCAGCTCGGCCGCCTCGGGCCCCATGGTCGCGGTCGCCCGAGCCATCGGCAGGAGCGTCGATCCCGGCTTCGCCCGAACGAGGGCCGCCAGCCAGCCCACACCGTGGGCACCGGCGACGTCGGCGATGGGATCGTCGCCGACGTGCAGCAGCCGCGAGCCAGACTCCACGCCCAGTTCCCGCGCCGCTGCCTCGAAGATCTCCGGCCGGGGCTTCACGACGCCGACGCGGTGTGAGATCACTACCGCGGCCAGGAAGGGCAGCCAGCCGGCGGCCTCGAGGAATCGCTCCACCGACAGCGCATTGGGCCAGTTCGACACGATCCCAATCCGGTAGCGCTCCGCCAGCCGGCCCAGGATCGGCTCGACCCCCCGCGGCACCGGCGTCCGGCGCACGAAGGCAGCGGCGTACCAGTCGAGGATCGACGATATCTCCGGCGGCTCCGACCAGGCCTCGGCCGAGCCCGGCTCCCAGTCCGCTTCGGGCGGAGGCGCAGCGCGGCCTCGCAGTCTGGCCAGGACGCGCCGCGCCCGAACGTCCATGTCGGCCTCGCGCCCGGCCGGCACGTCGTGGGCGAACTGGCGGAGTCGTTCCTGCGCCCAGATGGAGGCGAAGTCGGTCGGATCGAGCCCCCACGCCCGGGCGGCCCGCTCGGCCGTCTCTTCGACGAGCCCCTGCATCGCGCCTTCCGGGAACGCCACGAGCGTGTTGCCGAAGTCGAGCGTCACCGCCTCGATGGCCTGCCCGATCTCGCGGCCGAGCTCGGCGCTCATGCGGCGGGCCTCATCTGGCCGCACTCGAGGGGCAAATGTCGCGGAAGGCGCAGTACGAGCAGGAGAGATAGTCCGGGGTTGCCTCGAAGCGAAGGGCCCTGATGCCGGCCGCTACACGTTTGATCGAGTCGCGGGCTTTGGCCAGACGCTTGGGATCGACTTCGGCGCGACCTATCAGGCCCGATTCGAGGAACCACAGCTGCACCGCGTCGGGCGGACGGCCCGCTTCGGCCTCGTAGGCCAGGGCGTAGATCTGCAGTTGCAGCGAGTTCCTGGCCCTCTCCCGGGCCCGCGCCGGATCGCGCACGTCGCTCGACTTGTAGTCGGTGATGACGACCTGGTCGGCGGTGGCGCCCTCCCCACCGCCGGCGGCCGCGGGCACGATGTCGACGCGGTCCATTCGGCCGCGGATCCGGTCACCTTCGAGCAGGAAGCCGAACTCGCGCTCCACGTAGGTCGGCACCACGGCGCCGGGCTCGAGCTGCTGCTCCCGGAACCGCCTCAGGGCGGCCCGGCCGGCCTCTCGCCGCGCCTCCTCGTGCTCGCGCGTCAGGAAGCCCTCGTTGGACCAGGCTCGATCCAGGGCCGCGTCCAGTTCGTCCTCGGTCATGACGTGGCCTTTGGCGTGCCGGCGATGGAACTCCTGCACCGCCTGATGCAGCGCCGCCCCGTAGACGATTGAGTGGTGCGGGGCGATCGGAACGCGCAGGACGTGGACGAACTTGTACTTGAGCGGGCAGGTCAGGTAGTCGTCGACCTGGTAGAAGCTCAGGGTCAAGGGCCCCTCTATCGGAGTTCGACCCGGCTCGGCCGCCGGTACCTTGGGCTCGAACGAGGCCAGACTCTCCAGCGACGAGCGGGTTCCCTCCGCAGCCGCCGAGGCAACAGCCGCCGAGGCCGGCCGGTCCAGCGCCTCCAGCACGAACTGCGACACTCTTCGCGCCCGGCGGCCGCCGTAGTCGGCGGAGTGGGTCAGGATCAGTTCGTCGCGGGCGCGGGTCATGCCCACGAAGAAGAGCCGCCGCTCCTCCTGCAGCTGGGCATCGCCTTCCGGCAGGACCTCGTTCACGAGCTCCGAGGGCAGACCCAGGGGCTCGCGTCTGCCCCTGGCCGGGAAGCGTCCCTCCACCAGGCCCATCATGACGACCGTCCCGAACTCCAGCCCCTTGGCCTTGTGCACCGTCAGGACGGCCACCGCATCGGCGTCGGAATCCAGCTCGGCCGTGGCAGGATCGTCGCCCGCGTCGATGAGCGTCTTGAGATGCCGGGCCACGAAGGCGACCCGGTCGTCGGGCAGCAGATCCGACTGCGAGCGGACGATGGCGAAGAAGCGGGCAATGTTCTGCAGGGCCTCCTCGGCCGCCACCGACGCGGGGGCGGCCAGCCGGGCCAGCAAGCCGCTCTGGCGCAGGAACCGGTAGAGAACCTCGCCGGCCGGCCGCTGGTGGGACATCTCGACGAACTCGCGGACCTCGCCCACGAAGCGCTCCAGAGCGGACCGCGTGCCCGGCCGCAGCCGCAGCAATCCCGGCTGGCCCACCAGCTCCTCCATCACCTCCCACAGGGAGCGATTGCGCCGCCGGGCGGAGTTGACGATGGCCGTCATGTCCTCGCCCCCGAGGCCGTAGACATCGGACGCGGCCAGGGCGTACACGTCCACGCTCGACGACAGGTCCGCCAGGCTGCGCAGCAGGGCCAGCAGCAGACGAATCTCGGGCCGAGCGTACAGCCCGGAACTGCCCGAGAAGCGCCACGGGATCGCGGCCACGTTCAGGCTGCGCAGTACGGAGTCGGCATCGGCATTGGCCCGGACCAGCACGGCGAAATCGCGCGGTCGGGCGCCGGCCGCCACTCGGGCGGCAATCTCGCCGGCAACCCAGTCGGCCTCCTCGGAGCCCGTGGCGAAGGCCAGATGGCGCACCGGGGGCTCTTCGCCGGGCCGTTCCGCGAGCAGCCGCTTGTCGATCGCGTTGCGGAACTCGAGGCGGTCCGGGTCGTTGAAGCGGATCAGGCGGTAGGCCGAGTCCAGGATGGGCGAACGCGAGCGGTAGTTGCGGCGCAGCACGATCTGGCGGCAGCGGGGGTGTCGCCGCCGGAACTCCAGTATGTTGCTGATGGCGGCGCCACGGAACTTGTAGATCGATTGGTCGTCGTCGCCCACAACCGCCACGTTGCCGTGCCCGGCCGCCAGCAGTTCGACCAGCTCCGACTGGGCGCGGTTCGTGTCCTGGAACTCGTCCACCATGATGTAGCGGAAGCGGCCCTGCAGCTCCAGGCGGGCCGCGGCCGATTCCCGCAGGAGGCGCAGCGCCAGCCTTACCTGATCTCCAAAATCCATCAGGCCGGCCTCGGTCAGCAACTCCTGGTATCTCGCGTAGGCCTGCGCCAGCTCCCCCTCACGCCGGGCGCGCTCGCCCAGCGCCTCTGCCTCCTGATCTGTCGTGGAGCCGGCCGCAGCGGCCTCCTCGGCTCGCCGAGCAAGCCCCGCCGCAAAGTCGATGTAGGCCTGCGGCGAAACGTCCTCGTCCTTGCAGCGGCTGAAGAGAGACGCCAGAGCGCCCAGGAACCGGCCCGGATCCCCCAATGGACGGTACTCCTCCAGATCGAAGCGGAAGAGCCGCTCGCGCAGGAAGATGACGGTCTCGGGTCTGGTCAGGACGCGCGACTCGCCGCCCAGCCCAAGCTCCAGGGCGAACTCGCGAACGATCCGGTCGCCGAAGGCGTGGAAGGTGGAGACCACCGCGTCCGTGTAGCCGTAGGGCACGAGCTGATCGACCCGCGCCTGCATCTCCTGGGCCGCCTTGTCGGTGAACGTCAGAGCCAGGATCTGGGATGGCTTGGCACGTCGAGTCGCGATCAGCCAGGCGACGCGACGCGTGATGACCTGCGTCTTGCCGGTGCCGGCGCCGGCCACCACCAGCAACGGGCCCCGATCATGGCAGACCGCGCGGCGTTGTTCGGGATTCAGCCCATCGAGGAGCGCATCGATCCCAACCGGCGCGACCCGATCGACCCCATCGGGCGGAGCGCCCCACACCGGTATCTGCTCCAGGCTGGACGGTTCGCTTCGGGACCTGCGTCTCGCGGTCGGCGTCATGGCCCCAGCATGCCGGTCGTCATGACATCTCGCGCGTCACGCCACCGGCGGAAAATCACGCCCCGGACCCCTCCGCGGGCTCAGCTTCCTCGACGGCTGCGGCAACGGCCTTCGCCGCGGCCGGCGCCGTGACCTTGCGTCCGGCCCGCGATGCCGGGGCCGGTTTGGCCAGGCTGGAGGTAGCCGCCTTGCCGCCTGCCGCCGCGGGCCGCTGGCGAGCAGGCTTCTTGACCGGGCTGGGGGCCGGCTCCGGCGCGGGGGCGCCGGACGGAACCGCCGCCCCGCCCTGCGAAACGGCAATCCCCACGGCCTTCTCCTCTTCTGTCGAGAGGGGGCTCTCGCAGACTCCCCCGAAGATCGCCTTGGCGTAGACGCGGGTGCCGGTGCGGGAGTGAAGGCTGCTGATCACGAACCCGTCGTTGTTGGCATCGAGCATCGCCATGGCAAAGCTCTGGTTGCCTCCCGTGTCGTCGAATGGATTGAACCGGACCAGGCCGAGCCGGCTGAAGTGCAGACGGGACGCCCCCTCCAGGAGCGCCGTCCGGACCCCGATCTCCTCGACGTCGCGGGCCACTTGCAGGACCGTCTCCAGGTGCGCACCCAGGACCTCCTCGAGGCTCTGTCCTTCGGCGCCCATGGTCAAGTAGTCCAGGCGCCGGCTCAGCAGCCCAATGCGACGCGACTGGATGAAGAACAGGCCGATCATCAGCAGCAGAACGGCGCCGCCGATGAGAGTGAACACGTCCAGTTGACCCACACCAACCTCCTCTGAGACGGGCCGAGTCTACCAGCCGGGCCGGTCGAACCGCATGGCCGGGTCCGCCCGGCGCGGCGGGACGCCCGTCGCCGGACGGTGATGCTATGCTCGCAGGGCAACAGACCGATTCACCGGAGGCCCCTCCCTACCATGGCCAAGCGCAACCGCGGCTCGCATCGTCCCGGTCAGCGGCGATCCGACAAACACGCGGCCCGCCACCAACCCAGACCCGCTTTCAGGCCGGATCAGGGCCTGACCGTCGACGAAGAGGCGCGCGCCGCGGACCTGGAATCGCGAATCCTGGCCCAGCAGCGGTCGGCCGAACCGACCGTCTCGCGAGATCAGGGCCGCGACGTCAATGCGCCCGCTCCGCGCGTCAGCAGCCCACTGGCCGTCCGGGCGGCCGCCGAGTACGCCTACGTCAGTCGCGACGTGCGCCGCATCGTGCGTATAGGCGGCTCGATGCTGGGCATTCTTGCGGTCGTCTTCGTCCTGGTTCGGGTGGCCCACGTAATCAACATCTAGCCGGCCGGGCGGCCGGCTCAGCCGGACGGGAGGGACCCGGCCATGGCCACGCGCAAGGCGACCGGGCCCGGCCAGCAGCCCATCTTCACACCCTCACTTGACCGCCAGCCGCTGGCGGCCCGGATGCGGCCACGTTCCCTGGACGAGGTGGTCGGTCACGATCGGCTGATCGGCGAGAAGGGATCTCTGAGGCGCTCCGTCGAGCGGGGACGGCTTGGCTCCATCCTCCTATGGGGGCCGCCCGGCAGCGGCAAGACCAGCCTGGCCCGAGTCCTGGCCGACGCGGTGGAGGCCCACCTGGTGCCGATCTCCGCCGTCATGAGCGGCGTCGCCGAGGTGCGCGCCCTGATCGCCGAGTCCCGCGAGCGGCTGGCTCTGAACGGCCGCCAGACCATCCTCTTCATCGACGAGATTCACCGCTTCAACAAGGCCCAGCAGGATGCTTTGCTGCCCCACGTCGAGGAAGGGATCGTGACCCTGGTGGGGGCGACTACCGAGAACCCCTACTTCGAGGTCAACTCCGCCCTGCTGTCCCGGTTGCGCGTCTACCGTCTGGAGCCGCTGACCGACGACGAGGTCGCGGTCGTGGTTCGCCGCGCCCTTGCCGACGCAGACCGAGGCCTGGCCGGCAGCCTCGGGCCGGAGGGCGGGGCCGCCCTGGAGCAGGAGCCCTTCGACCACCTGATCGGCCTCTCGGCGGGAGACGCCCGCCAGGCCCTCAACGTCCTCGAGAGCGCCGTCTCGATAGCCGAATCGGAGGGCGTCCGGGACCAGGCGGGACGCATCGCCCCGCGATTGGCGGACGTGGAGGCGGCCGCCCAGCAGCGGGCACTGGCCTACGACCGCGCCGGCGACGGTCACTACGACACCGTCAGCGCCTTCATCAAGAGCATCCGCGGCAACGATCCGGACGCGGCCCTCTACTGGCTGGCGTCGATGATCGCGGCCGGAGAGGACCCGCGGTTCATCGTCCGCCGGCTGATCATCATCGCCTCCGAGGATGTCGGCCTGGCCGACCCCCGGGCAGTGGAAATCGCCGTCGCCGCGGCCCGCGCCCTGGACTGGGTCGGCCTGCCCGAGGCTCAGTACAGCCTGGCCGAGGCGACCATCTACCTGGCGGCGGCGCCGAAGTCGAATCGGGCCGGCCTGGCCTACTGGGCCGCCATGCAGGACGTGCTCGACCGGGGCTCCCTGGCCGTCCCCCTGCATCTGCGCAACGCCACCCACCGCGCCATGCGGCAGTTCGGCGTCGGCGTCGGTTACCGCTATCCACACGACTACGAGGGCGCCGACGTCGACCAGCAGTATCTCCCCGACGAGCTGCGCGACCGACGCTACTACCAGCCTTCCGAGGTGGGCATCGAGCCCCGGATCAGGGAGCGCCTCGAACGCCTCCGGGAGTCCCGCTCCGCGACCGGCGGCCGGCCTCGGCGCAACAAGAGCGGGCCGGAGGTCGACGCCATGCGCGTGGCCGGACGGGTCATGCGCGCCCGCGAGTCCGGCAAGAGCCGCGCCGCTGCCGGCCAGCGAGACGACGCACGCGGCAAGCCGGCCGCTGCCCCGGCGGAGCCGCAGCCGGGCGACGGTGAGTCATCGGGCTAGCCAACTGGATCTCGTCGCCGGACGAGCGCGCGGCGAGAGGCGGCGCGACTGCGGCAAGTGCAACGAAACTGATATGGGCGGGCGTTGCGACGCCGGTTCGTTTCCTCCCACGGCCGACCGATACTTGGTGGCCTCTCCATTCGGGGGACAGCGCCATGTCACGTGCGGATGCTGTCGTGCCCTTGGCGGATACCGGTGCCTCAGACCGTGGACCCAGCCGGAGTGTGAGGACGGCCCGTCCAGTCGGAGTACGCAGCGATCAGACCGAACAAGGCGACTACGTGGAGCGCGCGATGCTCCTCTGGCCACGCCTGGACAGATCCAGGTTGCGAAAAGCAGGCCCAGACCCAGATCGCATCGCCGCCCTGATAGAGCGCCGCACATCCCAGCCCCACGACGCGATCCTGGCCATGCTGACACGCCAGACCAATGGTCTCTGCCGACCGGTGGTCGGCTGCCCGGACCCTGCCGCGTCTGAAGCAGGGCGCCCGATCCTCAGGGTCGTGCGGCCCGCCCGATAATCCGCGGCCGGCTCAGGGCTCCAGGTCGAGAGCGTGGACGTGCCGCGGTCGGAAGATGGCGATCGGCCGTCGGTCGAAGGCGGCCACGCGGGTGACGCCCAGGCGCTCCGCCGTGGCCACCAGCAGCGCATCCGCCAGTCGCGGCCGGTACTCGGCCGCCTCGCGCAGCAGTTCCGCGGCCCGCGCCAGATCCACCTGAGAGGGCCCCACCACCCTGACGCCCCCACCCACGATCGAATCGAGCAGGGCCAGCGTCGCCTTCAGCCCCAGCTCGCGCTGCAGCAGCAGATCCGCCTCGCCCAGCGTCAGGGCTCCAACCAGCAGCGGCTCGTTCGCCCTGCCGAACCAGCCCAGGGCCGCCCTGTGGTTCAGGTCGGACTGGTCCGCGGCCGCCAGGATGGCGCTCGAGTCCAGCAGGATGGCCACGGCTAGGGCGCCTCACCGCCGGCTCTTCGGCCGGCTTCGCGTCCCGCTATCTGCCGGCCGTCCAGCGACAGACGACCGTGGTCGCTGCGGCCGACGGCCAGGAACGGCAGGTCCGGCGCAGTGTCGTTGGTGGTCAGATAGGCCTCGACCGCGGCGGCGATGACCGCTGTCTTCGTCCAGCCCGCTCGCGCGGCGTAGCGGTCCAGCCGCTCCAGCAGGTCCGAATCGATCAGGAGAGTTGTTCGCTTTTGCATATGTGGTCATATATACCACGCTGGCGCGAATGTGCAACACCCCATACCATCGGCCTCGATCCGCGACCACGCCATGAGGAGGAGATTCGTGAACCGCTTCGAGGTCAACCTGCGCATCCCGGGGCCCACCTCCCTGCCGGATGCCGTGCGCGAGGCCGGCGCCCGACAGATGGTGAACCACCGGGGCCCCGAGTATGCCGCGCTCCAGAACGGCATCATCGACCGCCTCAAGAAGGCCTACCGAACGGAGAACGACGTCCTCATCGTCACCGCCGCAGGCACCGGCGGCCTCGAATCGGCGATCGTCAGCTTCCTTTCTCCCGGCGACAAGATCCTGGCAATCACCATCGGCGCCTTCGGGGATCGCTTCGCCAAGATCGCCACGGCCTATGGGGCGGAAGTCACCCGGCTGGCCTCCGAGTGGGGCCAGGCTGCCGATCCGGCGAAGGTCCGCGAAGCCCTGGCCGGCGGCGGGCCGTGGAAAGCGGTCCTCATGACCCAGAACGAGACTTCCACCGCCGTTACCAACCCAATTCCCGAGCTGGCCAAGGCGGTGCACGAACTGGCTCCCGACGCCCTGGTCATCGTCGACGCCATCAGCGGCCTCGGCGCCGTCCCATTCGAGACGGACGCCTGGGGTCTGGACGTGGTCGTCAGCGGCTCCCAGAAGGCCTGGATGGTCGGGCCCGGCCTGTCTTTCGTGGCCGTCTCGCCGCGCGCCTGGGAGGCAGCAGCCGGGGCGAAGATGCCCAAGTTCTACTTCGACCTGCTGGCCCACAAGGCCAGCGCCGAATCCGGCCAGACCCCCTGGACGCCGGCCGTGGGCATCATGTTCCAGCTGGATGTGGCCCTCGCCCTGATCGAGCAGGAAGGCCTTGAGGCGATCTGGAAGCGTCACGAAGCCGTCGCGGCGGCCGTTCGCGCCGGCCTGACGAAGCTCGGCTTCAAGCTGCTTGCGGATCCCGCATTCGCCTCCAATACCGTCACCGGCGCGTGGATCCCCGAGGACCTGGACTGGAAGACCTTCAACGGCAAGCTTCGCGCCCTCGGGCTCGTGGTGGCCGGTGGCCAGGGCAACCTGAAGGGCAAGATCTTCCGAATCGGCCACCTGGGTCACGTAACGGTGCCGAACATCCTCAACGCCATGGCCGTCCTCGAACAGGCACTGCTCGAGCTCGGCCGGCCGGTCCAGCCCGGGGCCGCCGTCGAGGCCGCCCAGGCAGCCGCTCTCAAGGCCATGGGCCTGGCGAAGTAAGGAGCCTCCGATGAAGATCCTCGTTGCCGAGCCCCTTGCCAAGCAGGGCCTCGAGATACTCCGAGCCCACCACGAGGTCGACGAGAAGATCGGCCTGTCGCCGGAGGAGCTGGCGGCAATCATCGGCGAGTACGACGCCCTGCTGGTTCGCAGCCAGGTCAAGGTGACGGCCGACATCATCGCCCACGCCACGCGCATGGTCGTGATCGGCCGGGCCGGCGTCGGCGTCGACAACGTCGACCTCGAGGCCGCCACGAAAGCCGGCATCGTCGTCGTGAACGCCCCCACCGGCAACACCATCTCGGCCGCCGAGCAGACAATCGCTTTGATGCTGGCGGTTGCCCGCAAGACGGCCGCCGCGGACGCGTCGATGCGCAGAGGCGAGTGGAAACGCAGTTCATTCACCGGCGTCGAGTTGCGCGGCCGCACCCTGGGCATCGTCGGCCTGGGCAAGATTGGAATGGCCGTGGCCGACCGCGCCCGCGGCCTCGAGATGACCATCATCGGCCACGACCCGTTCGTGACCGCAGATCAGGCGGCCCTCCACGGCGTGGAGCTCGTGGACATGGACGCGATCATCGAGAAGTCGGACGTGATCACCGTCCACGTGCCCTTGAACAAAGCTACCCGGGGCATCGTCAACGCCGACAACGTGGGCAAGCTCAAGCCCGGCGTGATGCTGGTCAACGTCGCCCGCGGCGGCGTCTACGACGAGGCGGTCGTGGCCCAGGCCCTGGCCGACGGCAAGATCGCCGGGGCAGGCTTCGACGTCTTCGACCCCGAACCGCCGGTCGAGTCGCCGCTGCTGACGGCTCCGAACGTCACCCTGACGCCTCACCTGGGCGCCCTGACGGCCGAGGCCCAACTGCGGGTGGCGGAAGAAGCCTGCGAGCAGGTCGTGGACGTGCTGGCCGGGCACTCGGCCCGCTATGCGGTCAACGCCCCGCTGCTCACGCCCGAGACCGCCCGCGCGATCGCGCCCTACCTGCCCCTCACCGAGATCCTTGGCCGCTTCGCCGCCCAGTATCTGCGGGGCGGCGTCAACTCACTGACCGTGGAGGTGGCCGGCGATCTGGCCGCTTGCGACGCCTCGCAGCTAAGCGCGGCGGCCCTGCGGGGGATCCTGGCGGATGTGACGACCGAGCGGGTCAACCTGATCAATGCCGCCCACCTGGCCAAGAGCCGCGGCCTGACGGTCAACGAACGGAAATCCAGCGAGGCGGGTTCGTTCGCCTCCCTGGTCACTCTCACGGCCGAGGGCGACAAGGGCAAGGTGGTCGTGGCCGGAACGGTGGCCAACGGCGAGCCGCGCATCGTCCGCATCGACGAGAACTGGCTCGACATGACACCGACGCCCCTGATGGTGGTCACGCGCCACCAGGACAAGCCCGGCACGATGGGCCGGATCGGCATCATGCTCGGCGAGGCCGACGTCAACATCAGCTCGATGACGCTGGCGCGCACGGCGCCACGTCAGGACGCGCTGATGTTGCTGGCTGTCGACGACGACGTCTCGGACGACGTCGCGGCCAGGATTCTGAAGGAGCCTGCCGTCCTCGACGTGTGGGTCATTCGGGCGGGGGTCTGACCTTGGACTCCTCGCTGCCCGATGCGGAGCGGCCGTCGGGGTCCGCTCCGCTCATTCCTCCGGGCCTGGATGCAGTCCTGACCCTGCTGCGCCACGGCGAAACGGAGTTCATCGTCCAGCGTCGCTTCCAGGGCCAGATGGAGGCGCCCCTGACCGCCCGGGGCGAGCAGCAGGCTCGGCTCTCCGGGGCCCGGCTGGCTCGCCCCCGCTCGACGGCGCCACTGCCCATTCCTGACGAGCCACCCTATCTGGTGGTCAGTTCTCCTCTGCAGCGGGCCTGGCGCAGCGCGGAGCTGGTGGCAGCCGAGTTCGGTGCCGCCGGGCGGCCGGCTCCCCCGGCCCGCCGCGAGCCGGATCTGGCGGAGGTTGCCCAGGGCGAATGGGAAGGCCTCGTGGACTCGGAGATAACGGCCCGCTTCGGCGATACCCTGGCCGGCTGGCGGCGCTGGCCGGAGCGATACCACGCCCCCGGGGGCGAGTCGCTGGCCGAGGTCCGAGTGCGGGTGGAGCGCGCCTTGGCCGGTCTGTTCCGCGAGCTGGCGGACGGCACCGAGCCCGGCACGATGGATCGGCATCAAGTTCTCGGCTATGCGGACGACTCGCACCGGGAGCCCCGATGGGCTCTGGTCGTCGCCCACGGCGGCATCTTTCGGGTCATCCTGTGCGCGTTGCTTGACTTGTCCGACGAGCACTTCTGGAACTTCGACTTCGGCCTGGGGGCCATCACCGTGATCGAGATTCGCGCCGGTCGAGCCGTCGTGCGAGCGCTCAACCTGGAGGACCACCTGGCGGCGGCATCGGATGCCGGGGCAGCCGCAGCCGCGAGAGAACCGGTCGAGCCACGCGACGCGACCGGGGCCCTCTAGCCGCGGCGCGCCATCACGGTCTCCGGCCCGAGGTGCGGCCACGGCGTCGTGCGACAGGCTTGCGGCCGCGTCGCGGCAACCGAAAGACCAGCCGTAGCAGGGCCGCTCGAACGCGGCTCTCGGCCGCCTGGAGCACGGTCAGCCTCTCCTCGCTTAGCCGCCGCTTCCCATAGACCACTTCGACTTCGGCGGTGGCCACGATCCCGAGCGGGTCTCGGGCCCCGGGGACGATGTCGGCCAGCATGCCCGTGTACTCGTACACGGTCTGGGTGGGTTTCGGCCGCATGCCCAGCCGGCTTGCCAGGCTGACGATGCCGCGGTACACGCTGTCGGGCGTCTGCGGACGTCGAGGGCGCCGGCTCCACAGCAGCAGCAGCGCCACCGCCGCGATACCCACCGGCGGCAGGGCCGGCAGGATCGGTGCGAGAGGACCGCCGAACCCGTCGCCCGACGGAGCGCCTCCGGATCCACCCGGGCCGCCGGGATCATCGATCGACCGGTGGGGCTGGACGACACCGCCGGGCGAGCCCTCGCTGCCCGGCGCAAGCGAGGGCGTGGGCGCCACCGCTGCGCCGGCCGGCAGCCGAGTCGGCTCGCCTACGCCGCCGCCGGTGGGATCGAACGGTATCCACCCATAACCCGGGAAGTAGACCTCGACCCAGGCGTGGCGCTGCTGGGCGGTGACCTGCTCGAGCCTGGTGAACTGGTCGGGGTGGCCCGGCAGGAAGCCCACGACGTAGCGGGCCGGATAGCCCTCCAGACGCATCAACATCGTCATGGTCGTGGCGTAGTGCTCACAGAACCCCTGACGCTCCCTGGCGAAGCAGTCCACGGTAGAGAGGCCGGCGCACCTGCGCACGACGTCCGTGATGTCGGAGCTGTACGTGAAGCCGCCGCCGCGCAAATAGTCCTGAATCGTGCGGGCGGCGTCGTAGGCGCTGGCGAACCGGCCGGACACCGGATCGATGCTGATGCCGTCACTGCGGGCGGCGTCCTTGATCTCAGCCAGCAAGTTGCGGGCGTCGCCGCCGAGGAAATCGACCCCCTGAGTGAATCTGGCCAGGAGACCCGCCGGATACTGCGTCCCGGCGTGGCGCAGGCGCCACTCCGTCAGCCCTTTGCCGGCGGGGTCGCTGTCGGGGATGTAGGCAGTGACGGTGTAGTCCTGGGCGGACATCGGGAACCAGACGATCGTCTGACTCGTGGCGTCCGAGCCGACCACGACCCGATCCACCGTCAGATCGACGGATTGAGCCTCGTTCGCGACGATCAGGTGTTTGAGTGACGTGTCCTGGACGTGGACCGTGTACTTGACCTCGATGCGCCCGGCGGTGTGGCTGGTAACCTCATCCGCGGTCGCCGCCGTCAGCGATTCACCAGCCGGCACGGACATCTGGAACATCGGAGGCCCGATGGCCCAGCCGGTCGATCGGAACTCGTCGTAGGAGACGACCCGCCACTTGTAGGCGCCGCCCTGCTCGAGCATCCGGACGGTGAAGATCTCGTCTGGACCGGCGCTGAACGACGTTCCGATCGTCACCGACGTGCTGAAGTCTGATCCGGTGGAGATCCGGCTCTGGCCACCGACCGGCAGGTAGTTGCTGACCCAACCTGAGAACTCCCGAAAGGCCGGATCGAAGTGCGACCAGACCGACCCCAGCGGTGCCGAGCTGGCGACACTGGTCAGCAGCAACGCGCCGCAGACGGACAGGGACGCGAACCACAGACCGCCTTCGAGGTGGGGCGCCTTGAAGTCCCCTCCCCTCCAGATGCGGTGCCGCAGCCAATTCGAACGATCCTCGGCGGCATGGGCCTGCAGCAGCAGAGCCAGCGCCGCAGCGCTGAACATCACCAGGCCCCAGAACTGGTCCGCTCTGGTCAGGCACATGTTGGCCACCAGCAGTATGGCCATCAGGAGGACGCCGGTGACAGAACGGTGGTAGCCGAAGATGTCGAACGAGGCCGCCTGAGCCGTGCCCCAGACCAGGATTCCGATTACCAGGCAGAAGTGCCCGTACTGTGTCGTGGAGATCTGGTGACGCCAGGTGAGATCGAGATAGGCCTGCGTGACCGATTCTGCCGTCGCGTTGAACCAGCCGACCAGCCCGGGCTCTGCGCCGGGCATCTGGGCACCGACGGCTTCGATGATCATGAGGGCTCCGATGGCCGCGCCAAGCAGATGGGCCAGCCAGGGAGACATGTCGAGCCTCGCGCTCAGGTAGCCCCACATGGCGGCGGCCACGGCGAGCCAGATCACGAAGTCCGTCAGGTTGTCGCGACCGAGGATCCACCTGGCGTCGGCGATGGACCAGGCCATCGAGCCCGCCAGCAGGGCAACCAAAGGCAGGCTGACCCAGCCCTCTTCCGGCTCCATGCGGGCCACCAACCGACCGAACCAGCCGGGATCGTCGTAGCCGCGGTCGTCCGACCGTAGACCGCTTCGTTCCGCCGTGCGTACGCTCACGCCAGCACCGTCCCCAGATCGTCTCCCGCGCTCACCGAGCACGTCTTGAGATCGTATTCGGCCAGAGCGAAATGCAATGCGCGTCGCCCGTGGCCCTCGTCGGCCTGGGGTTCCTCGACGAGCCTGTGGGGCGGCCGGGACGCGAGCTCATAGCTGCTGGCGTCCAGCGTGATGACGACGGCGGCAACGCCTCGGTTCCGCAGCCCAATGAGGGCTCGTACCCAGGTTCGATCCAGGGAGGGAGTGACGATGACGGCCGTCATGCCCCGGCGGAGTCTGGGCAGGCCAGACAGCAGAACCTCCGCCAGGGGCATTCTGCCGTCGCCCTCCACGGCTGCCAGCAATTGCATGATCTTCATCCGTTGCCGCGGACCGCGATCGGCCGGGATCGATACCAGCCGGTGGCCGCTGGTGGTCGCGCCTACGGCGCGGTTCTCGAGTATGGCGTCGTTGGCAATCGAGGCCGCGATGCGCACCGCCTCCTCGACCGTCGAGTGATCGCCCTGGCCCGCCTGCGAGGCCGCGTCCAGGTCGACGAAAAGCCACACGTCGGCCGTCTGCTCAAGGTCGAACTCCTTGACCTGAATCTCGCCCAGGCGGGCCGTGCTGCGCCAGTGGATGCGGTTGAAGCTGTCGCCCGGAGCGTAGGGACGGACGGTGGTGGCCAGGGGCGTGGTCTGCAGCGTCCGCTCCGGAGTCGAATGGGAGCCCTCCAGATTCGCGTTCGGCAGGCGCCAGCGCGGCAGCGCGACAATCCGAGGGAATACGGTGACGACGCTCGGTCGGCCGACCGTCGCCGCTGCCTCGAAGAAGCCGAACGGGTCGCCGGTTCGAACGACCATCGGCTCTATGCGGTAGGTTCCCCGGCGCGTCAGCGGCACGATCGCCACCCAGGATCGGTTGGCCCAGGACCTCAGGCCCAGCGCCCGCCCGGGCAAAGGAACGGGTAGGTCGGTCGGGTTGTAGACCTCCAGCCACGGTTTGGGCAGCCCGGCGGCGTTCGAGATGCTGTAGGTGACCCGCAGGTCGTCGCCGACGTGGGCCTGACGGTGGTCGAGGCGGTATCCGGCCTCGAGGTCGGCCAGCCCAAAGCGCGTCAGCACGTAGCTGCCGCCGATGACCAGTATCCCCAGGTAGACGAGATAGAACAGGAACCCCAGGCCGGACGAGAAAGCCGCGACCAGCAGGACTGTGGCGACGATCAGGAACTGCAGGCGCCGCACCACGACGGGATGCCCTCGGCCGGTGTCAGCGAGCCGCGCCGCTGCCGGCGCCTCGACGGACCCTGCCGCGAGCCGCCGCAGGCCGGCCCTTCGGCGGCGCGACGTCGCGCGTCGTGTCCACAGCCACCGTGTTCAGTAGTTCGGCCACCACCTGGCGCGGGTCGATGTCGTGCATCGACGAACTCGTCTTGATGATCAGCCGGTGGGCAAGGCAGGCTTCGGCCAGCGCCTTGACATCGTCGGGGATGACGTAGTCGCGCCCGGCCAGGGCGGCCAGTGCCTGGCCCGTCCGATACAGGGCCAACGAGCCGCGGGGTGAGGCGCCGAGATACACGTCGGGGTGCGTCCGCGTGGCGCTGACCAGCCGCACGATGTAGTCGGACACAGCAGGATCGACGTAGGTCTCCCGGACGGCCCTCTGGAGCTCGAGCAACTCGTCGACCGCCAGCACTTGCTCGGTGTCATCCAGGGGGTGGCTTATCTTCTGCTGGTCGAGAATCGTCTGTTCGTCGGCGGAGCTCGGGTAACCCAGCCGGATGCGCATCATGAAGCGGTCCAGCTGCGCCTCGGGCAGGACAAACGTTCCCTCGTATTCGATCGGGTTCTGGGTGGCAATCACCAGGAAGGGCTCGGGCATCGCGTAGGTCGTGCCGTCGATCGTCGCCTGGTGCTCCTCCATGCACTCAAGCAGCGCCGACTGGGTCTTGGGCGTAGCGCGGTTGATCTCATCGGCCAGCACGACCTGGGCCATGATCGGACCGGGGCGGAACTCGAACTCCTGGGTCTGACGATTGAAGATCGACAGGCCGGTCACGTCCGAGGGCAGAAGGTCGGGCGTGAACTGGATGCGCCGGAAACTGCAGCCCAGGCTGCGGGCCATCGCCTTGGCCAGCATCGTCTTTCCGGTGCCCGGCACGTCTTCGATCAGCAGATGGCCGCGGCACAACAGAGCCACGAGCGTCAGTCGGACTTCATGGCGCTTGCCGATGATGACGCGTTCGACATTCGCCGCAACCCTGTCGGCGGTCTTCTGGATGCTCGTCATCTGTCTCTCTTCTGCGGGTGGAAGAATGCGGTTTCCGCGAGCGGTGGCGATCCGGTCCAGACGCCCCCGGAGACGGCGTCATTGCACGGGATCGCCACATAGTACGCCGAGAGGCACCGGCCTTCCTGCGGCCCAGTCCCGTGGTCGGGGTTCGGCCTACGATTCGGGAACCAACGGTGGAACGCCACTCGCCCGTTTCGGAGGAGCATAGAGCCCACCAGACCGCACCGGACTCGACACACGGCAAGCTCGGGCCTATCCTGGCAGCCTTGCGAACCGCCTTGCAGAAGTGGGACCTTCGGCCCCGGAATCCCGTACGAGCAGGACGGCTCACGAATCCACGCCGGCGGCGTACCCTGCAGGAGAAGCCCGGGCCGGCGCCTCACCGGCCGATAGCGAGATCGATATGCAAGATTTCACCGACTCGTACTGTGAGCGGTGCGGCACGCGCTACACCTTCGGCCCCCCCGCCGCCAGGGGGCGCTCGATGGCCACGGCCCGCGTCCTCGCTCGCGGACTCAAGCACTTCGTCATGAACGACAGCTCGACCATCGACGACGCGATGGCTGCCGCACGCGTGGATGAAGACCGCGGCACTGCCGCCCAGATCACCGAGGAATTCCACAAGGTCTTCAGCTTCTGCATGACCTGCCGGCAGTACGCCTGCGAGAAGTGCTGGAACCCGAACCAGAGCGCCTGCCTATCGTGCGCACCCCTCTGGGACACGGAGCCGGTGGCCCCCCAAGACCACCTAATCATCCGTACTGCCGCAGCTCACCCCTCGACTCCTCAGGAGCCCGCCGCGACGGCGTCCGAGTCCGACCTTGACGAGGTCCTCCGCCGGCGCTCCGCCGATCTGGCCGCCTCCGGTTCTGCTGCCGCCGATCTCGGTCCCAGGACGGCCGGCGAGATCCGTCGCGAGGCGCGCCGCGACCAGCAGGCCGCCAACCAGCTGCGCGCCCAAGCCGAGTCGTGGAAGACGCAGGACGACGGCTGGACCCTCTGGCCCGCTGAGCAGCCCGCTGAGCAGCCCGCCGCCGCCAGGAGTGTCACCCCCGACGAGTTGCTCGTTGTCCAAACCGACCTGGGCACGCCGACCTACCAGGAGCCGGACGAGCCTCAGCCCAGGCGCAAGTCATCCTCGAAACGAGCCTCGGCGCCGCCCGAAACGCCGCATCTGCAGTCCCAGACCGATTTCGACCTCCTCGGATCGCTCCGGGAGGCCGGCCAGGCCGTTCCGCAGGGCGAGACGGCCCAACCTGCCCCCGACGCCGGGCCGATCCCCGCCCGGGGCCGCCTGCTGGGTGGTCAGAGGCCTGCAGTTCCGGCGCCCGGCCGGGGTGCCGACTCCAAGCCGCCCAAACCACCCAAGCCGGCGAAGGCGAGTAAGGGCAAGGGCCGCACTCCGGCCGCGGTCGACAGCGGCGAACTCTGGCCGCACGCCACGCCCTGGTCCGCCAGGCCCATCGCCAGACACGACTGGGGAGCTACCCCGGAACCAGCGCAGGCCACTCCGGAGCCGCGGCCCGCTCTTGAGGATGAGCCCGGCCCGGCGCCCGAGTGGGAGCCACCGGTGCGCCGGTCGGAGCCTGTCGCTTCGCTCGCCCCGGAGCCGACAGATCCCCTTGCGACGCCACTCGCAAGCCCCCCCGCCCTGCCGCCCATCGGAGAGCAGCCCCCGCCTGCCCAGATGGGCTCGGAATCGCCGGCCGGCTGGCTGGCGACTGCGAGGCGCTTCACGCAGCCCCAACCTCAGGAGCCTCCGAAACCCCTGGAGCCGGAGAGCGAAACGCGGGAGCCCGCACCTCCCCTGCCGCCGCCCGCGACGCCGAGCGCCGCATGGGCGCCGGCTCCCCGTTCACAGCCGGCACAGGAGTGGCAATCGATCGGCGCCAACTGGCCGCCCAGGCCTTCGGAACCGACCGTCTGGCCTCCTCTCGACGCGGACATCGCCACCTCGATGGCCGCACGGGGTCAACTCGACCGGGCCGCCGACGAGGAGACTGCTCGACTGTCGGCGATGTGGGCGGAGTCGGCCGAGCGGGTCATCGACCGTGGATCGACGCGCGTCTGCTACCGCTGCTCATTGCCTCTCTCGACCCAGGCCCGCTACTGCCGCCGCTGCGGCACCAACCAGCAGGGTTGACGGCGCCGGTCAGTCGAGATCCTCGAACAAGCCCGGCTGGACGTCATCCGCCTGGGCCGTGCCTTGCGGTCGCAAGAGCGCTCGCACCTGGGCTCGCCGAACGAACCGCCGGTTGCCCAGCTTGATCGTCTGCAGCCGGCCCGAACGCGCCCAGCGTCCGATCGTGTCCGCCTGGAAGTGGACGTTTGAGGCAGCCAGCAATTCGGCCGCTTCCGGGAGGGAGATCCAGTCGGCGGGCTGCTTGGACATGGCTCAGTGGCCATCCCCTGACGGTTTCGCCTCCGCGGCCGCGCCGCCGCCGGCCGCACCGCTGCCGGCCGCACCGCTGCCGGCCGCACCAGTCTCACCGGATCCGCCGGTCGTGCTCGTCTCGCCGGATTCGCGCGCGGCCCGTGACTTGTCGGCCGCACTTGATCGGCCCGACCTCTCCTTGCGCGCCCAGCCGCTGCCCTTGAAGTGCACGGTCGGCGGCGCAAAGGACCTCTTCATTGCTCCGCCGCACTCCACACAGGTGGCCGGACCGTCCCCGTGCAGCGAGTGGACGATCTCAACCTCCCGGCCGCAGGCAGTGCAGACGTAGTCGTAGGTGGGCACAGGTAGCCGGCTCAGCCGCGCATGCGCATGCCGCACTTGGGGCAGTAGAACGCCCGCTCGTGCCCGGAGTTGAAGCCGCAGTGGGAACACGCGGCACCGCCCTGTTTGGAACCCACGGTGGGACGGTCGACGGCCACGACTCCCATGGCGTACTCATCGGCCAGGATGTTGTTCAAGATCCCGGCCAGGACCCGCGAGCCGTTCCGGTCCGTATCGCCGCGCATGCCCTTGCCACCCCAGCCCACGACGGCCCGCACGATGAGGTCTCCGGTCATCTCGTCCCAGTGGGAGGCGACACCACCGACGATGGCCCCGAAGTCCGGGTAGCCCGAAGTGTCGGTGTTGCCTTCCAGGAGGCTGCAAACGAGCGTATCGAAGGCCAGGTCGATTGCGTCCGTGCCCTCGAGCACGACCAGCGCGTGGCGCGCTATCGGCGACCTCTTGCGGTGGTAGGTCAGCCATTCCGGGGCGCCGGGCATCTTCACGATGAACGGCGAGGCCGTGTTCAACTCGACCGGATATGGCTCGACGAGTTCGGGCTCGCCCTGGGCGTAGCCGTCGAGCATACGCGCCAGACGCGCCGCGGCGCCGGTGGTGTTCTTGAGACGGACGCTCTCGCTGCACTTGGCCACGTACGACAGCTTCAGCGAGAACTCCTCGCCCTTGGCCTCGCCGACCGGCGAAGGCGCGACGGGAGCCGGCGTCTTGTTGCCCTTTCCGAAAAGCGGCACTTTCGACTCCTTCAGAGCGCTGGGGTCTTGCTCCTATCGTAGCAGTCGCGACGCGCCTCAGCCTCGATCAAGCCCCGCCGGACAGCCGCTCCGACAACCGGGCCACGAGCGCCTCGAGTTCGCCCGCCCGGCTCCGAGCGCCTTCCACAACGTCCGGCGGAGCCTTGGCCAGGAACGATTCGTTGGCCAGTCGGGCGCGGGCGGCGACCAGCATCGCCTGAGCCTCCGCAAGCTCGCGCTCGAGGCGGGCCCGATCGCGCTCGTCCTGCGATTCGTCGACGGCGGCAGGGCGGACCACGGCCTCGATCTCGCCCGCGATCACGGACAGTCCACCGGCCACTCCCTGCCGAATCGCTTCGGTGCCGGACTCGCGGCGCAGCGGCCGGGCGCGCGAGACGCGTTCAAGAGCCGGGGCCAGGGCCTCGAACGGCGCCGCCAACGATTCCGGCACGAAGACATCGACCGGCAGCCAGGCCGCAGGCTCGATGCGCGCCTCCGAACGCGCGTTGCGGATCGCCCGGACGAGGTCCAGCAGCTGGGCCACCTCCCTCTCGGCGGCGGCGTCGGCGGCGGTGGGCGCGTCGGCGGAAGGCCAATCGGCCACGATGAGCATCGACGGGTCGCCGTCCGCCCGCGGCAGTCGCTCCCAGATCGCCTCGGTGACGAACGGCATGATCGGGTGCAGCAGCCGCAGGTACGTGTCCAGGGCGTCGACGAGCGTCAACCAGGTCGCCTCGCGCTCCGCGGCGGGCAGGCTCTCGTCGCTCAGTCGCACCTTGGCCAGTTCCACTCCCCAGTCGCAGAACTCGTTCCAGACGGCCTCGTACAGCATCTGGCTGGCATCTCCGAAGCCGTACTGGCCGAAGGCGGCATCGACCGCCGTGACGGTCGCCGAGGCACGCGACAGGATCCAGCGCTCAGCCGGGCCGACCTTCGAGCGATCGGGCTTCCGGCGCGCCGCGTCGGCCGGGAGCGAAGCCGGCCGGGCGCCCAGCACGAAGCGGGCCACGTTCCACAACTTGTTGGTGAAGTTGCGGGCATTCTCCAGCTTCTCCGAGCCAAGCCGCGAGTCGTTCCCGGGCGCGGTGCCGTTCACCAGAGCGAAGCGTAGGGCGTCCGCCCCCACCTCCTCGATCGTCTCCAGCGGGTCGACCGAGTTGCCCTTCGTCTTGGACATCTTCTGGCCATATGGGTCGCGAATCAGGCCCGAGAGGTAGACGGTGTGAAAGGGCGCGTCGCCGACGAGATGGATGCCCAGCATCATCATCCGGGCAACCCAGAAGAAGATGATGTCGTAGGCCGTCTCCATGACCGAGCCCGGGTAGAAGCGCTCGAAATCGCGCGTCTTCTCCGGCCAGCCGAGGGTGCTGAAGGGCCACAGGCCCGAGCTGAACCAGGTGTCGAAGATGTCCTCGTCCTGGGCCAGTTCGGCGGCCGGCCTGGCGCAGACGTCGCAGGCCTTGGGCCCCTCGGGATCGGCCGAGACGGTGGCATGGCCGTCGGGGCAGTACCAGGCCGGGATGCGGTGGCCCCACCAGAGCTGGCGGCTGACGTTCCAGTCGCGCATCTCGGTCATCCAGTGCTCCCAGACCTTGACGAACCGCTCGGGCAGGATCTGGGTTCGCCCCTCGCGCGTCGCCTTCAGGGCAGCTTCGGCAAGGGGCGCGACACGAAGGAACCACTGCGTCTTCAGGCGCGGTTCGACGACGTCGTCCGAGCGCTGGCAGTGGCCGAGGAGCATCTCGTGGTCCTTGATCCCGTCCAAGTCGCCGGCCGCCTGCAGCTCCTCCACGATCCGGCGCCGCGCCTCGTAGCGATCCAGGCCGTTGAACTTGCCGCCGTTCTCGTTGATACGGGCGACATCGTCCATGACCGTGATCATCGGCAGGCCGTGGCGCTTGCCGGTCTCGTAGTCGTCCTGGTCGTGGGCCGGGGTGATCTTGACCGCGCCCGTCCCGAAAGCACGGTCCACTACCGGGTCGGCGATGATAGGGACCGGCCGGTCCACGAAGGGGATTACGGCTTTGCGGCCGACGAGCGACGCGTACCGCTCGTCCTCAGGGTTCACGGCCACCGCGGTGTCGCCCAAGAGCGTCTCCGGGCGCGTGGTGGCCACCGCGATCCAGGCGTTCGGATCGGCCTTGCCGGTCGTCTCGTCGAGCAGGTGGTAGCGCATCGTCCAGAGGTGGCCCTTCGTTTCCTTGGGGATCACTTCCAGGTCCGAGACGCTGGTCCGGCAGCCGGGGCACCAGTGGATCAGGGCTTCGGTGCGATAGGCCAGTCCCTCCCGGTGCAGGCGCAGGAATGCCTCGCGCACCGCCCGCGCCGAGACCTCGTCCATGGTGAAGCGCAGCCGGCTCATGTCCAGCGATGCGCCCACACGGCGCTGCTGCGAGAGGATCGTCTGGCGCGTCTCGTCCACGAACTGCCACATCCGCTCCAGGTAGTTGTCGCGGCCGAGCGACTGGCGGGTCAGTCCCTCTTTGGCGAGAAGCTTGTCCAGCACGTACTGGGCGGCGATCGAGGCGTGGTCCAGGCCGGGCAGGAACAGCGCCGGCCGGCCCTGCATCCGGGCGTGGCGCGTCATCAGGTCTTCGACGGTGGACCGCTGGGCATGCCCCAGATGCAGCGACCCGGTGACGTTGGGCGGCGGCTGGATGATCACGAAAGGCGGCTTCGTCCAATCCGCGCGCGAGCCCTTGCCCTCGGGATTGAAGACGTCGGCGGCTACCCAGCGCTCGAAGATGTCGTGCTCGACTT
>CAZFLI010000009.1:0-29175 GCA_964519845.1 uncultured Anaerolineaceae bacterium
CCCGCCTCAGGTCAGTAGCCATCGCCCGCCGCGAGACGCCTTGAACAAGACGCCCGACTGTCTCGTCTGGATGTCCGGACCGAAGGTCCGGCCGACGCGAGGTAGGAGGCAGCAGGAGTGGAGGCGGCATTGAGGCATCGTCGATGCCCGGTCTGCCGCTTTCATCGAGTCGGCAGATCCGCTGCTCAACGACGCATACCGTCTCGCCGGCTATCTCCTCGGCAGCGCGCCCGACGCCGAGGACGCCGTCCAGGAGGCGCTGGTGCGCGCCTGGCAGGCCTGGCCGAGCCTTCGCGACAAGGAGCGCTTCGAGCCCTGGTTCGACCGGATCCTGGTGAACATCTGCCGTGACCGGCTGCGCCGCAAGCGCCGCCACCAACTCGAGGAATTGCACGAGGAGCTGCCTGTCTACTCCGACGACCCCTTTCGGGAGGCGCTTGCGCGCGCGGAGATAGACCGACTGGTGCTGGTGCTCAACCCCGACCAGCGCGTGCTGATAGGCCTCCGCTTCTGGCGCGACCTGTCGCTCCAGGAGATCGCCAACCTGCTCGGCATCCCGCTCGGGACCGTGCAGTCCCGGCTCCACTACGCCCTGCAGCGCCTTCGCGAAGCTTCCGAGCAAGGCCCCGGTGACGGTGGCAAGCGCAGTCGAGCGACGGAGGCTTCACTGACGGAGCGGATGGCCAGACGAGGCAGCGCCGGGCGATCCAGACAGGGAGAAGGGCGATGAACGAGAAGGAGCTCGAGCGCCGCCTCCGCAGCGTCACCGAAGGCCGCCAGCACAACGCACCGCAGTCGCTCCGACACTTCCTTCGCGAGTTGCCCGAGACTCGGCCGGCTCGTCGGTGGTCCCTCTTCAGCGTGCCATGGCGCTCGCCCGCGAAGCCTGCGCGGAGTCTGCGGCTCGGGATCGGCGGCGTGGCGGTGGCGCTGGCGGTGGTCGTGGGGCTCGTCGGCGGCCATCTGCTGCTGGACATCCGCAACGACCACGTCGTATCCGCCCCGACCTTCGCGGCCGGCGGCTTCACCTGGGCCGGCAACCTCGACACCGGTGCGATCGTGCCGCGGGTGGCGGTTGCCGGCGGCCCCGACGGCTACCTCGGCGTCGGCGCGTCGGGCGGCGGGACCGGCGTCCTGTTGACCTCCCGAGACGCGCTCCACTGGTCCGAGTTGCAGACAGGCGCGATCGACCCAAAGACCGTCGATCTGAAGTGGATCGCCCGCGGCGGGCAGGGGTTCGTGGCAGTAGGCGCCACGATCCGTCCCGGAGGCGAATTGTCGGCCGTCCCGACCCCCGACCCTCGCTTCTTCTATTCGGCCGATGGGATCATCTGGCAGGAGAATGGGGTCGACGACTCGGTGAAGGGCGCGCCCGCTCTCACCGTTGCTGCCGGGCCGAATGGGTTCCTGGCCGCCGGCCGGAACGGTCCCGGCGCGGCCGACGAAGGTCTGGCGGGCACGTACCTGTGGGCTTCCACGGACGGCCGAACGTGGATTGGTGGATGGACCACGGGCGCCGTCGACGGAGCGGCCTTCCCCATGTGTGCGCACAACCTCTACTTCGTCTCGGGCGACCCCGTTCCCGGCGGATACCAGTCGCAGGGGCTGCTTCCAATCTTCAAGTCGGAGAACGGCATCGAGAGCTGGATGCCGGCCTCGGGAGACGCGGATCTGGCGCAGATCGGGCCGGCAATCGACGGCGTCTCTGCCGACGGCGATACGAAGCTGATCCTGCTCGTCTGGGAGACGAAGGCCGACCAGGACGCAGCCGACGGCAGGACCCTCCTCATCGGCGGCGACGGTGTCCAGTTCTCGGCCCTACCCGCCGCGCCCGGCTCGCCGGTGGATCTCCGCTCCCTCGTCCTGATCGGCGGCAGGACACTCCTCGCGACGTCCGCGGGCGGTTCCATCTACCTGTCGTCGGATCAGGGCGCGAACTGGCAGCGCGTCGAGTTCGGCGCGACGGTGCCGCATCCGACCGGCACGCGCCTCGTCGACCTGGGTAACGGCAAGTACTTGCTTCTGGGCGAGGGCGGGATCTGGGTGGCGACGCCGACCTGAACAAACGAGTGAGTCGCCTCGTCTGGATGGGCGGCGCGTGAGTCCTCCTGGAGAGCCCGCAGCCCCGTCACGTGCAGCAGGACGGCCTATTCGGCTACGCAACGCCAAGGAGTCCAACGTGCTTCAGAACCGCGGATCTTTCGCCCGAGCCGGCCGATTCGGTGTCATCGCGCTCGTCGCGCTTGCCTTGATCGGCTGCGGCGGCACGGCGACGACCGGGCCGGCGGCCACGGCGACCACGCCGGCCGGGACCACGCCGGCGACGACGACGAACGACGCCACTCCCTCGCCGGATGGGGCCGTGATCGAGCTGCCGATCGAGCTGCCTGCCGATCCGACGTTCGAGCAGCTGCTTCCCTTCTTCGCCTACCATTCCGCGACGCCGTTCGATGTGACGGAGAACGGGTCGCGTGACGAGGGCGGGGTGACCGTCCGCGACATCAGCTACATGGGCGAATCGGGCCAGCGCGTCGATGCCTATCTCGTCGTGCCCCCGGGAGACGGTCCGTTCCCTGCCGTCCTGTTCGAGCACGGAATGGGCGACACACGTGACCAGTACATCGACCTGGCCGTCGCTCTGGCCGGGCAGCAGAACATCGTCGGCCTGGTCCCCACGCGGCCCGTTACCGCCTCGGCCGGCGGCACCGATGAGGCCATTCTCCAGATCCGAGAGATGCGCCATGGGCTCGACCTGCTGATCGCACAGCCGGGCGTCGACAGCGCGCGGCTCGGCTACGTGGGGTTCAGCATGGGGGCGGTCCTCGGCTCGGAGATAGTCGCGGTCGAGAGCCGCCTCAAGACGGCCGTGCTCATGGAGGCGGTGCCGAACGTCGCCCAGAACTGGCTCGACCCGGCCGTACTCGCCCCACACGCGGCGAACACGAAGATCCTGTTCCAGTTCGGCAAGTCCGACACTAACTACGGCCAGGACGAGGCGAACGCCTTCGCGGCGCTGTATCCGCAGAAGCAGGTCTCGTGGTACGACCAGCCACACTCGGTGAGCGCCGAGTTCGCAGCCGACTGCGAGAAGTGGCTGGAGACAAGCCCGTAGGCGAGCAGGCCTGGATGTACGAAGCGGGAACGGGTCAGGGCGACCTGCCAATTGCCTGCTCGGACGGGCAAGGCGAGGCGCAGGTCGTCCTGGAGACCGAGCCCGGAGCGAGGGGCGCAGATCTCTTCAAGATGCTGGGCGGCGTGGGCACAGGCGGCACCTGCCTCCAGGTAGCGGCCGTAGACGAGGCAGGGGAGTCGGCGCAGGTTCCTGTCGCAGGTCAGTAGCTCTCAGTATCAGCCAGAGCCAGGGCAATCGACCCTTGTTCAGGGCGCTGCTTCGCACTGCATCTTCGCGTCTTGGCCGGGCCGGGAGGCTTGGCGCGCCGAGGCTATGTGGGTGACGGTTCGCGAGGCCGGTCCACGAGCTCCGGTGCGCGGGTCAGCGATGACGTTTGACACCCTTCTGACCGCCTCATAGGGTTCATGTGTTCGTCGGGCAGCCCCGGCTTGATGATGGAGGTGGCCGACCCATGGGACCCTGTGACCGGGAGGATGCCGATCGGTGAACGGGCACAAGGCGCGAGGCGGCGCTGGAAGACGACCTATCGAGCCGGCGAGCGACGCTCCACGACTCCCAACGCCGCCCGCCGACCGCCGGCGGGCCGTGATCGAATCGGTCGCGCCCGAGGTTGATGGCGGGCGCTTTCCTATCAAGCGTGTCCTCGGTGACCAGATCGTGGTCGAGGCCGACGCGTTCCTGGACGGGCACGATGTCATGGGTGTCGTCCTGCGTCACCGCCCGCGCGGCCAGGCGGCGTGGACGGACGAGCCGATGGACGCGCTGGGCAACGACCGCTGGCGGGCGGCGTTCAGGGTCGACCGGCTCGGCGTGTGGGAGTACACGATCCTCGCTTGGGCGGATGCCTGGGAGACGTGGCGACGGGACCTGCGGACCCGGCTCGACGCCGGCCAGGATGTCGCGGTCGAGCTGCTGATCGGCGCCGAGCTCGTGCTCGGTGCGGCGAGGCGGGCGAGAGAGGGCGCGGCAGTCGAGGGCCCGGACCATGCAGACGGCGGCGACGGGGCGGCGCTCGAGGATCGTGCCGCCGCGCTGCGCTCGAGCCGGCCGGCTGGCGAACGGGCCGATCTCGCCCTCGATGACGCCCTTGAGGCGCTCATGAGGCGGCATCCGGACCTGCGCTACGCAACGGAGCATGCCCCACCCCTCGAGGTCGTCGTCGACCCCCTGCGCGCCCGCTGCTCGACGTGGTACGAGCTCTTTCCGCGATCTGCATCGCCCGAGCCCGGGCGCCATGGAACGTTCCGGGATGTCATCGCGCGGCTGCCGTACGTGGCGGAGCTCGGATTCGACGTGCTCTACCTGCCGCCGATTCACCCGATCGGGGAGACGTTCCGCAAGGGCCCGAACAACATGGCGGTCGCCGGCCCGGAGGACCCCGGGGTGCCCTGGGCCATCGGAGGGGCCGCAGGTGGACACACCGCCGTCCATCCCCACCTCGGCACCATCGACGACTTCGATGCGCTCGTCCGCGCGGCGGGTGAGCGGGGGATCGCCGTGTCACTCGACATCGCCTTCCAGGCATCACCGGACCATCCCGCCGTCCTCGACCATCCGAGCTGGTTCCGGCACCGCCCCGACGGCACAGTCCAGTACGCGGAGAACCCGCCCAAGAAGTACCAGGACATCTACCCCTTCGACTTTGAGTCGGCCGATTGGCAGTCCCTGTGGGCCTATCTCGGTGGCGTCATCCGCTTCTGGCTCGACCATGGCGTGTGGATCTTCCGGGTCGACAACCCGCACACCAAACCCCTTGCGTTCTGGGAATGGCTGATCGCGGACATCAAGCGCGACCACCCGCAGGCGCTCTTCCTGGCCGAGGCGTTCACTCGCCCGAAGGTCATGTACCGACTCAGCAAGCTCGGCTTCAGCCTGTCGTACACGTACTTCACGTGGCGGACGGCGAAGCAGGAGCTGACCGACTACTTCAGCGAGTTGACCGGCCCGTACCTGCGCGAATTCTTCCGGCCCAGCGTCTGGCCGAACACGCCGGACATCCTTCACGAGGTGCTTCAGCACGGCGGCCGGCCGGCGTTCGAGGCCAGGCTCATCCTCGCCGCCACGCTCGCCGCCTCTTACGGGATCTACGGCCCACCTTTCGAGCTCATGGAGCATGAGCCGCGCGAGCCCGGCAGCGAGGAGTACCTCCACTCGGAGAAGTACGAGCAGCGCCACTGGGATCTGGACCGGCCGGACAGCCTTGCGCCGCTCATCGCGCAGGTGAACCGCATCCGCCGGGAGCACCCTGCGCTGCAGTCGAACGATGGTCTTGCATTCCACCGCATCGATGACGACGAGCTCCTGGCGTACACGAAGCGCACCCCGGACAACGGCGACGTGATCCTCGCGGTCGTGTCGCTCGATTCGCAGCGGAAGCGCGCCGGAACGGTGGAGCTGCCACTGCGGGAGCTGGGGATCGATGAAGGCCGGCCGTATGAGATGGTGAACCTGATCGACGGCAGCGTCCAGGTCTGGCATGGGAGCGCGAACCGGATCGAGATCGATCCAGCTATCTGCCCGGCGCTGATCTTGCATGTGCGGCCGTCTGTCCGCATGGAAACCGAGTTCGAGACCTACGGCTGATGGGGATCGTGGCACGCTCCGGGCCGTCCGTCCCGGGCTCCGGCACCAGTCGGGGTCCGCGGGCCGGCCGCCTGCGACGGGCACGACCTGCCGCCCGGACTCTCGGCCCGGAACCGCTCTGGTACCGCGACGCGATCATCTACGAGGTCCCGGTCCGCGCCTTCCGGGACAGCGATCGCGACGGGATCGGGGACTTCCCCGGGCTGACCGAGAAGCTCGCCTACGTGCGCGACCTCGGGGCTACCGCGATCTGGCTCCTGCCGTTCTACCCGTCGCCGCTCAAGGACGACGGCTACGACATAGCCGACTTCACGGACGTGCACCCCTCCTACGGCAGGCTCGGCGATGTGCGAGCCTTCATCCGGAAGGCCCATGAGATGGGGTTGCGGGTCATCACGGAGCTCGTCTGCAATCACACCTCGGACCAGCATCCGTGGTTCCAGCGGGCGCGGCAGGCCAGGGCGGGCAGCTCCACGCGCAACTACTACGTGTGGAGCGATACCGACGACCGATACGCGGACGCGCGAATCATCTTCAAGGATTTCGAGACCTCGAACTGGACGTGGGACCCGGTTGCAGGCGCCTACTACTGGCATCGCTTCTACGCTCACCAGCCGGATCTCAACTACGACAACCCGCGTGTCTGGGCATCGATCATGGGCGTGGTCGACTTCTGGCTCGAGATGGGGGTCGACGGTCTTCGCCTGGACGCGATCCCGTACCTCTGCGAGCGCGAGGGTACGAACTGCGAGAATCTTCCCGAGACGCACGCCTTCCTGCGGGCGCTGCGGGCGCACGTCGACGAGCGCTTCCCCGACCGGATGCTCCTCGGAGAGGCGAACCAGTGGCCGGAGGACGCGGTTCGCTATTTCGGCGCCGGCGACGGCGACGAATGCCACATGGCATTCCACTTCCCGGTCATGCCCAGGATGTTCATGGCCGTCCGCATGGAGGACCGTCAGCCGATCGTCGACATCCTCGAGCAGACGCCACCGATCCCGGAGTCGGCCCAGTGGGCCTTGTTCCTGCGCAATCATGACGAGCTCACGCTTGAGATGGTCACCGACGAAGAGCGCGACTACATGTACCGCGTCTACGCCACCGACCCGCAGGCGCGCATCAACCTCGGGATCCGGCGGCGTCTCGCCCCGCTGCTGGGCAACCACCGAAGACGGATCGAGCTCATGAACGGGCTACTCTTCTCGCTGCCGGGAACGCCGATCATCTACTACGGCGACGAGATCGGCATGGGCGACAACGTCTACCTCGGCGACCGGGACGGCGTGCGCACGCCGATGCAATGGAACGTCGATCGCAACGCCGGGTTCTCCGAGGCCAGCCGCCAGCAGCTGTACCTGCCGGTGATTTCCGACGCGGAGTACGACTGCGAGACGCTGAACGTCGAGGTCCAGCAGGCCAACCCGCACTCGCTGCTATGGTGGATGAAGCGGCTCATCGACCTTCGGAAGCGACATCCCGCCTTCAGCCGCGGCAGCATCGACATGCTCAGCCCGGAGAACCGGCGCATCCTGGCCTTCGTCCGCGCGTTCGAAGACGAGACGATTCTCGTCGTCGTCAACCTGTCACGCTTCGTGCAGCCCGCCGAGCTCGACCTCTCCGCGTTCGAGGGAAGACGCCCGGTTGAGATGTTCGGGCGGGTCGAGTTCCCGCAGGTCGGTCCGACGCCGTACTTCCTGAGCCTGGGGCCGCACGAGTTCCTGTGGTTCGTCCTGGAGCCGAGCGACGCGGAGGAAGGAGTCGCCGATCCGGCCGTCTCCCTGCCGGCTCTGCCGGCAGCCGCAACGATCTCGGAGCTCGCGAACGGATCGCCGCGCCGGAGGTTCACGGAGGTTCTCACAGCTTGGATCTGTGTCCGCCGCTGGTACCGCGACAAGGCGCGCAGGATCAAGGCGACGACCATCAGCTCGGTCATTCCGATCGCCTACGACGGGATATCGGCCGGCATCGTGGTCATCCAGTTCGACTACACAGAGGGCGAGCCGACCTCCTACCTCGTGCCGCTCGCGATCCTCATGCAGGAGGCGGATGGGGACGGGGAACTGCCTCCGTCCGGGGCGATCGCGACGCTCCCGGGACCCGGGCCCGACGAGGGAAGAAGGGTGGTCGTGGATGCGGCCCTCGACCCAGCCTTCGCGTTGGCCCTGTTGGGAGCGATGGGCTCGCGACGGCGCTTCCGCGACGACGGCAACGAGTTGGTCGCCCGGCCCGAGCCTGCCTTCCGCCGGCTGCATGGCAGCGGTGCGAGCCTTGTGCCGGTGCCGATTCGCGCCGAGCAGACGAACACCTCGGTCGTCTTCGGCGAGCGGCTCATCCTCAAGCTCTACCGGTCGCTCGAGGCCGGCCCCAACCCCGATCTCGAAATCGGGAGGTTCCTGTCCGAGCGCGGCTTCGCCCACACCCCGGCCATCGCCGGCTCGATTGACTACAGGCCCGCCCGCGGCCAGGGTTCGACCGCCGCGATCGTCGCCGAGTTCGTGCCCAACCAGGGCGACCTGTTCCAGTTCACCCTCGACGCTCTGCGCGCCTTCTTCGAGACTGCCGCCGCGCGGGCCGATGTGCCCCCTGTTCCGGAAGCGACGCCGCGGGCGCTTCTGGAGGCCGCGACGCAGGAGCCGCCCGAGCTCGCGCGCGAGACGATCGGCGCCTACCTGAGCACTGCCCGTCTGCTCGGGACTCGCACCGGCGAGATGCACGCCCTTCTCGCGTCCGATTCGGTTCATCCCGCATTCCGGCCCGAGCCGTTCAGCGAGCTGTACCAGCGGTCGGTCTACCAGGCCATCCATGCGCTCGGCCGCCGGAGCATTCGGCAGCTGCAGGGGCGGCTCGGGACGCTCTCGGACGAGGCCGGGGCTGAGGCCAGCCGGGTGATCGAAGTCAGCCCCGCGCTGGAGGCGCGACTGCGCGGCCTGCTCGCCCGCAAGCTCGGAGGCAGCCGGATCCGGATCCACGGCGATCTCCACCTGGGCCAGGTCCTCCACACCGGCCTCGACCTCACGGTCATCGACTTCGAGGGTGAGCCGGCCCGGCCGCTCAGCGAGCGCCGCTTGAAGCGGTCGCCTCTGCGCGACGTCGCCGGGCTTGTCCGCTCGTTCGACTACGCGGTGAGCGGCTCCCTGCTCGACCCGGATCTCGGCGGAAGCATCCGCCCCGGGGACGGGCCGGCGCTCGAACCTTGGGCGCGGTTCTGGTACGTATGGGCCTCGGCGACGTTCCTGCGCGGCTACCGGGAGGCGACGCAGGGCGCGCCGTTCCTGCCTCGTGACCCGGCCGACTGGGAGGTGCTGCTCGATGTCTTCCTCCTCGAGAAGGCGACCTACGAGTTGCTCTACGAGCTGAACAACCGGCCGGCATGGGTCCGCATCCCGCTCCGCGGCCTGCTCGGGCTCGTCGGCGAGTGAGCCGATCGAGGGACCGAGTGTCGCGGCGGGTGACGAACGAGTTCCGTGTCACCCAGGCGGCGCGGGAGCGCTACGGACTGGAGGGTTCCCTGTTCGGGCTCCGCGGCGACCTCAGCGTCGCGGACATCCCGGCCAGCCGGCGCCTCGCGGCGCAGGTGAACGCTGTTCGGGCAGCCACCGACGGACCGGGTACCCCGACGGTCCAGGGCGGCGAGCTCAACGCGCTCGGGCTCATCCACGAGGTCTTCCACCTCCTGATCGAGCGATACCAGGAGGAGGCCAGGCCCGGCGCGAGGGGCGCGGCGCTCGAAGCGGTCGAGGCAGCGATCGGCCCACAGGAGAGCCGCCTTCTCCTGGGTCGGTTCGCGGGCGAGTTCCCCGGCGCTGAGGGCGTCCCGCCGCCGGCCGAGCTGGAGCGCCGGCTGAACGACCCGCGGCATCGGGCCGATCTGCTGGAGGAGCTGCTCCTCATCTGGCTGTTGAACGCCAACCCGGCCGCGGAGCCGATGCGTGACCTGTTCGACGACGGGTTGCTGGCGGCTCACCCCTCGTATCGCGCCGCGATGGACGCGCTGACGTCATTCTTTGAGTCTGAGCCCGGGTTCGGTCCGGGCGGGGCATCCCTCGTGGCGCTTATGCGAGCACCGGCACTCGCATCCCCGACCTCGCTCGATGGGCAGCTCCGCTATATCGTCGAGCACTGGCGGTCGCTGCTCGGGACGCTCCTCGGGCGACTGCTCGTCGGCCTCGACGTGATGGCCGAGGAGCAGCGTGCCATCGGCCTGCGATTCTTCGGCGCGATGGGAGGCGGTGGCGGCGATGTCCCAGTCGCCTCGTTCCGCGGGCTCGAGGCGGAGCCGGAGCGCTTCAGCTCGGATCTCGAATGGATGCCGCGGCTCGTCCTCCTGGCGAAGAGCACGCACGTCTGGCTCGACCAGCTCTCTCGCCGACATGGGCGGGAGATCCGAACGCTCGACGCGATCCCCGATGAGGAGCTGGACCGCCTCGCCAGTTGCGGATTCACGGGGCTCTGGCTGATCGGGCTCTGGGAGCGGAGCGCCGCCTCGGCGCGGATCAAGCGCATACGGGGCAACCCGGACGCCGTCGGCTCGGCGTACTCGCTCCACGACTACCGGATCGCCGCTGATCTCGGGGGCGATCCCGCCTACACGAGCCTGCGTGACCGAGCCTGGGCGCGCGGCATCCGCCTGGCGTCGGACATGGTCCCCAACCACATGGGAATCGACTCACGCTGGATCGTCGAGCACCCCGACTGGTTCATCGGGCTCGATGAACCGCCGTTTCCTTCGTACACGTTCGATGGCCCGGATCTCTCATCGGACGAGCGCGTCGGCGTCTTCCTCGAGGATCACTACTGGGACAGCTCGGACGCCGCTGTCGTCTTCCGGCTCCTCGATCGCCGGACCGGGGCTCAGCGTTTCATCTATCACGGCAACGACGGAACGAGCTTCCCCTGGAACGACACTGCGCAGCTGGACTTCCTGCGGGCCGAGGTCCGCGAGGGGGTCATCCAGGAGATCCTCGAGGTCGCCCGGCGCTTCCCGGTGATCCGCTTCGACGCGGCCATGGTCCTCGCCAAGAAGCATATCGAGCGCCTCTGGTACCCGGAGCCGGGGACCGGCGGGGGGATACCGTCGCGAGCAGAGCACGGGATATCGAGGGCTGAGTTCGATGCCCTCATGCCGCTGGAATTCTGGCGCGAGGTCGTCGATCGCGTCGCGGCAGAGGTCCCGGACACCCTGCTCCTGGCGGAGGCGTTCTGGCTCCTTGAGGGCTATTTCGTTCGAACGCTCGGCATGCATCGGGTCTACAACAGCGCGTTCATGAACATGCTGCGGGACGAGAGAAACGCCGAGTACCGGCTCGTTGTGAAGAACACGCTTGAGTTCGACCCCGAGATCCTCAAGCGGTACGTGAACTTCATGAACAATCCGGATGAGCGGACGGCGGTCGATCAGTTCGGCAAGGGCGACAAGTACTTCGGGATCGCCACAGTCATGTCCACCATGCCCGGCCTGCCGATGTTCGGCCATGGACAGGTGGAGGGCTTCACCGAAAAGTACGGGATGGAATTCCGGCGGGCGACGCTCCAGGAGCAGCCCGACCCCTGGCTCGTCGAGCGCCATGAGCGGGAGATCTTCCCACTTCTGCACCGCCGCTCGCTGTTCGCCGACGTCCGTGACTTCCGGATGTACGACGTTGTCGCGCGCGACGGCTCGGTGAACGAGGACGTCTTCGCCTACTCGAACCGATCGTCCGGCCAGCGCAGCCTCGTCGTCTACCACAACCGCTACGCCGAGGCGCAGGGCTGGATCCGGACATCCGTCGGCTTCGCCGAGAAGCTCGACGGCGGCGAGCGGCGAATCGTCCGGCGGACCCTGGCCGATGGGCTCGGACTGTCGGGAGCGGGGGACCGCTGGCTCGTCATGCGCGAGCAGTGCGCCGGGCTCGAGTACCTTCGCAACAGCGCAGAGGTCGCGCGCGACGGCTTGTTCGTCGACCTGCACGCGTACGAGTACCAGGTGTTCCTCGATCTTCGCGAGGTGGCCGACGGGCCGAGCGGACAGCATCGACGGCTCGCCGAACGACTGAACGGAGCGGGCGTCCCGTCGATCGACGAGGCCCTGCGCGAGCTCGTCCTGGAGCCCGTTCACATGCCGCTCCGTCGGCTGCTCGAGCCCGGGATCGTTCGCGGGATCGTGCGGGGCGGGGCGACGGAGGGGGAGGCGTCCGCGGTCCTCGACGGGGCCGCGGTGCGACTTGCGGCTTTCCTGGCCGCGCTCGCCGAGGCGACCGACCCGGGTGGCGCGAGCGCGCTCGAAGAGATGGCGGGCGAGGCTCGGCCCGAGCTGGCCGCCATCGGGGCCCTCGCCTCGGCCCTGGACGCGGTGCCCCCCGATGCTCTCGAGGATGGTGCGCGGGCCTCGACGGTGCGCCGCCTGCGGGCCCGCCTTGCCGAGCCCGAGACCGGGGCGATCCTGGTCGCATGGAGCTTGCTGCGACGGCCCGGCCGGCTCGCGGGTGACTCCGTGGCGATGCGCTCCTGGTTCGACGAGCTGCAGCTCGGGCGGGTCCTGGGAGCCTCATTCCGCGAGCTGGGCCTGGACGAGTCCACTGCCTGGGCTGCCGTGGAGACCGTGCGCGTCCTGATCACGTTGCCGCGACCCGCCGACGTCGACGCCCGTGCCGGCCATCACCTGGCCCGCCTCGTCGAGGCGTGGCTCGGCGACGTGAACGTGAGCCCGTACATCCACGTGAATCGCCACGAGGGTGTTTCGTGGTTCAACAAGGAGTCGTTTGAGGCGCTCGCGGAATGGCTGGCATTGCTCGAGATCGTCGGTGGGCTGGCATCGGGTGGGCGTGCGCCGAGAGGCGCCGCGAGACGGGCGAGTCGACCTCGGGGCGGAGCCGTTATCAGGGACGCCGCGGCTCTCGCAACCGGGCTGCTCGAGGCTGGTCGAGAGTCTGGATATCGCCTCGACCGACTTCTCGCCATGCTGCCCTGATCCGGCCACGTCGGGCGTCGACCCCGGCAACCGGCCGCGCATCCGGGTCTCGCTGCCGGGGTGACGGCACACGGCTTCGGCCGCTGGTGGCTCGCCTCTGCGGCGACGGTCGGCCGAAGCAGTTCGCCGCGCTGACAGGGCTCGAGTTGGCCGGCACGGTTCGCTCGGACCCAAGCCGGATCCTTCTTCTCGGCGGCCGGGTGGGATAATCGGGCGAATCGGGGCCGGGCCGGTCCGGGAAGTGCGACGCTTCATCGAGAAGCCATGACCGGAGACGGCCCCAGCGATGCTGGAGGATTCCTGGCTTTGGAGCACGATGAGCATGGTGGGCCGGGCCCGTGCGCTGGGCGACGCAGGTCGCGAATGCCTGCCAGGAATCCATGTGCTCCCGGTGGACGCGGTGGGGTCCAGCGATGGGCCGCAGGGCGACGCTGCGCTTCGGTGAGCCGACTCGGCGAGGTAGGGCGCCGACTTCTCCCGCGACATGCTCGAGCTCATGGATTGCCGCGATGAAGGCCTGGGCCGGCGTGCCGTATCCGCTCGGCGCGACCTTCGACGGGCTTGGAGTCAACTTCTCGGTCTTCTCGGAAGTGGCTGAGCGGGTGGAGATATGCCTCTTCGATGGGGACGGCACCGAGCGACGGCTCGACCTTCCGGAAGCGACCGGATACTGTTGGCACGTCTACCTGCATGACGTGGGACCCGGGCAGCGCTACGGCTTTAGAGTCCACGGCCCATGGGACCCGGCTCGTGGACTGCGCTGCAACCCGGCCAAGCTGCTGCTGGACCCGTACGCAAAGGCCATCGAGTCGGCGGTGACCTGGGACCGCGCGGTGTTCGGGCATCGGCAGGGCGATCCCGACGCCCCCGACACCACCGACAGCGCTCCATTCGTGCCCCGCTCGGTCGTGGTCGATCCGGATTTCGACTGGCGAGGCGACCGGGCGCCTCGGCGGCCGGAGCACGATACGGTCATCTACGAGGTCCACGTGAAGGGCTTCACGGCGCGCCATCCCGGCATGCCTGAGCGCCTGCGCGGCACGTATGCCGGTCTGGCCCACCCGGTGGCAATCCAGCACCTCCTGGACCTGGGGGTGACCGCAGTCGAATTGCTGCCCGTCCACCAGTTCGTACACGAAGGCCACCTGCTCGAGCGCGGTCTCCGCAACTACTGGGGCTACAACTCGATCGGGTACTTCGCCCCTCACAACGAGTACGCAGCCGCCGGGGACCGCGGCGGCCAGGTCCCCGAGTTCAAGACGATGGTGCGCGCTCTCCACGAGGCCGGCATCGAGGTCATCCTCGACGTCGTCTACAACCACACCGGCGAAGGGAACGGCGAGGGGCCCACGCTCTCTATGCGGGGGCTGGACAACAGCGCCTACTACCGTCTGGTGGACGGAGATGAGCGCCGCTACGTGGATTACACGGGGACCGGCAACACTCTGAATACGCGCCAGCCTCACGTGCTGCAGCTGATCATGGATAGCTTGCGCTATTGGGTCCAGGAGATGCACGTTGACGGGTTTCGGTTCGACCTCGCCGCGGCCCTGGCGCGAGGTCTGCACGATGTCGATCGTCTGTCGGCGTTCTTCGACCTGATCCAGCAGGACCCCATCATCAACCAGGTCAAGCTCATTGCCGAGCCGTGGGACGTCGGCCACGGCGGCTACCAGGTGGGCAGTTTCCCGCCGCCCTGGTCGGAGTGGAACGGGCGCTACCGGGACACGGTGCGCGACTTCTGGCGGGGCGAGCCGGGTACCCTGGCGGACTTCGGCTACCGGCTAACGGGCAGCTCCGACCTGTACGAGACCAGCGGCCGTCGCCCGTACGCGAGCATCAACTTCATCACCGCGCACGACGGCTTCACTCTCCGCGACCTCGTCAGCTACAGCGACAAGCACAATGAGGCCAACGGCGAGGACAACCGTGACGGGGAAACGCGCAATCGGTCGTGGAACTGTGGTGTGGAGGGCCCGACCGACGATGCGCGAGTGCTTGCCTTGCGGCGCCGCCAGACACGCAACTACCTTGCCACCTTGTTTCTGTCCCAGGGCGTGCCGATGCTCCTCGGGGGGGACGAGCTCGGCCGGACGCAGGGCGGTAACAACAACGCCTACTGCCAGGATTCGGCGATCAGCTGGTTCGACTGGGCTGACATCGACGCCGATCTGCTCGACTTCACGAAGCGCCTCGTCCTGTTCCAGCGCGACCATCCGGTCTTCAGGAAGCGGCGCTGGTACCCGGGACGAGCCATCCACGGCGACCAGGTGCGCGACATCGAGTGGTTCTCGTCGGATGGGACCGAGATGACCGACGAGGATTGGAACGGGCGTCTCATCCGCGAGATAGGCGTGTTCCTCGCCGGCGAAGGCCTTCGCAACCCTGACGGCGAACATCTCCGCGACGATACGTTCTACCTGGTCTTCAACGCGAATCCGAACACGGTGCGTTTCCGGATCCCGGACGGTCGGCTCGGGGGTCGCTGGCGAGTCGTCCTCGACACGGCCGCCGAGCCGGCCTGGGTGCGTCGGCGGCGCATCGTCGAGGCCAGTGGAAGGATCCTCGCTCGCGCCAGGTCCGTCATCGTCCTCAGACGCGTCGCCTGAGCCGGCGATGAGCACACCAACTGAGACCGGGCGATCCCGCAGGCGACGCACGACCGTCGTCCCGACCGCCACGTACCGGCTGCAGTTACGGCCGGGCTTCGGGTTTGCCGAAGCCTCGGGCGTAGCCTCGTACCTCAGGCGTCTCGGCGCAAGTCATGTCTACACCTCGCCCTACCTCCAGGCCGCCAGCGGCAGCACTCACGGGTACGACGTGGTCGACCCCCGCCGGGTCAACATCGACCTTGGCGGATCCCGGGCCCATCGACGCTTCTGCGCGGTTCTCGGCGAGCAGGGGCTGGGCCAGGTCTTGGACATCGTGCCCAACCACATGGCCATCCCGGGGGCGCAGAACCCGTGGTGGTGGGACGTCCTCGAGAACGGGCAGGCCAGCCGCTACGCCCGCACGTTCGATGTCGACTGGGACCCGCCCGAGAGCTACCTGCGGAACCGGATGCTCGTCCCGATCCTGGGCGACCACTACGGTCGCGTCCTCGAAGCGGGTGAGATCCGCCTCGAGCGGAGCGGCGGGTCCTTCCGCGTTCGATACCACGAGCACACGCTGCCGGTGGCCCCACCCTCGCTCGAGCCGATCCTGGCCGCGGCCGCCGGCAGGGCCAGGTCCGCGGAGCTCGCCTTCCTCACCGGAGTGGCCGGACGCCTGCCATCGTCCAATGCCACCGACCAAACCAGCGTCATGCGACGGCACCGCGACAAGGAGATCATCCGCCGGCTGCTCGGTCGGCTGGTCGCCGAGGAGCCGCGGGTCGCCGGGGCGATCGACGAGGAGATCGCCCGCATCAATGCGGACGTGGACGCCCTGGATGAGCTCCTGAATGTCCAGAACTACCGGCTGGCCTACTGGCGGGCGGCGGGTCGTGACCTGGGCTACAGGCGCTTCTTCGACGTGACCGGGCTCGTTGGGCTGCGTGTCGAGGACGAGACCGTGTTCGAGGAGACGCACGGGCTGATCCTGCGCTGGCTCGACAACGGCGTGCTCGACGGGATCCGGGTTGACCACCCCGACGGATTGCGCGACCCGCTCGAATACCTCACTCGTCTCCGCGCCGCGACGCGCCGAGGCTGGATCGTGGTGGAGAAGATCCTGAGCCAGGGCGAGCATGTCCGGTTCGACTGGCCGGTTGATGGCACGACAGGCTACGATTTCCTCAATCTCGTCGGGGGCCTCTTCGTCGACCCTGACAGCGAGGCCGCGCTGACCGCGCTCAACGCCGAGGTCACCGGCGAGGGCCGTACGTTCGCGGAAGTTGCGCACGAGTCACGCCTCCTCGTCCTGCGCGAGACGCTGGGCTCCGAGCTGAACCGGTTGACTGCGTTGTTCCTTGCTGTCTGCGAGGGCCATCGTCGGCACCGTGACTACACGCGCCACGAGGTTCACGAGGCGCTGCGCGAAGTCGCGGCGGCGATGCCCCTCTATCGAACGTACGTACGGGCGGCCGCTGGGGTCGTGACGGCGGCCGACGAGGCGGCGATCGGGGAAGCCGTTGCGGCCGCGACGGCTGCCAGACCGGACGTGGACGCGGACCTGTTCGCCTTCCTCGGGGACGTCCTTACGCTCCGCGTCCGGGGTGCCCTCGAGAGCGATCTCGTGATGCGCTTCCAGCAGTTCACCGGGGCCGTCATGGCCAAGGGCGTCGAGGACACGGCCTTCTACCGCTACCTCCGGCTGGTGTCTCTCAACGAGGTAGGCGGCGATCCGGGCCGGTTCGGCGTGTCGGTCGATGCGTTCCACCGGGCCAACGCCGACCGGCTCGATGCTTCGCCGGCCACCATGCTCACGACGAGCACGCACGACACCAAGCGCGGCGAGGACGTCCGGGTCCGGATATCGGCCCTTTCCGAGATACCGGCCGCGTGGGCGGCCGCAGTCGAACGCTGGCGCGGTCTGCTGGCGAGGCAGGGACGGGGGCCGCGGCTCGGCGGAGCCACCGAGTACCTGCTCCTCCAGACGCTCGTCGGGGCGTGGCCCATCGATGGCGAACGGCTCGCCGCCTATATGGTCAAGGGGAGCCGCGAGGCGAAGCTCCGCACGTCGTGGACGTCCCCGGACGAATCCTTCGAGCGGGCGATCGGGCAATCGGTCACGAGACTGCTGTCCAATCGGGATTTCATCGCCGAGCTGGAAGCGTTCCTCGCGCCGATCGTGGCCGCCGGCCGGGTCGGCTCGCTTGCCCAGGCCCTTCTCCGATCGACCTCGCCCGGCGTGCCGGACATCTACCAGGGCACGGAGCTGTGGGACCTGAGCCTGGTGGACCCGGACAACAGGCGCCCCGTTGATTTCGCGCTTCGAAATCGTCTCCTGGGTGAACTCGAGGCAGGGCTGACCCCTGAGGCGATCCTGTCGCGCTGGGACGACGGCCTGCCCAAGATGTGGACCACCAGCCGCGCGATCCTACTGCGTCGCGCCCGGCCCGAACTGTTCGACGCCCGTGGCTCATACTCGCCGCTCACGGCCCATGGTCCCCGAGCCGACCACGTCGTGGCGTTCGCTCGAGGCGGGGGAGCGGTCACGGTCGTGCCGCGGCTCAACCTCCGGCTAGGGGGCGACTGGCAGTCGACGTCGCTGGAGCTGCCCGGCGGAACCTGGCGCGACGAGTTGACAGGGGAGATGCAGCCCGGGGGCGTGGCACCCATCGCGAAGCTGCTGGCCCGGTTTCCCGTGGCGCTCCTGGTCCGCGTGGACGAGCCCGTGGATGCAAGCCGATGACCGTGCTCCGTGCCTGGGCTCCCGCCGCCGGGCTCGTGGAGCTGGTGACCGGAGATCGCCCGCGGCAAATGAGGCAGGGCGGCGATGGCTGGTGGGTCATCGATGCTCCCGACGTAACGCCGGGCGACGACTACGCCTTCGCTCTCGACGGCGGTCCGCCACGGCCGGACCCGAGGGCGGCTTGCCTGCCGTCCGGTGTTCACGGGCCTTCCCGGGTAGTGGACCATGAACGGCACGATTGGAAGGACGAGGGCTGGCGGCCACCCGTGCTCGCCGACGGCATCGTCTACGAACTCCACGTCGGAACCTTCTCGCCGGAGGGCACCTTCGACGGGGTCGCCTCCCGACTCGACCACCTGATCGAACTCGGAGTGACCCATGTCGAACTCATGCCGGTGCACTCGTTCCCGGGCCGCTTCGGGTGGGGCTACGACTCGGTCGGCCTGTTCGCCCCGTACGAACCATATGGCGGCCCCGACGGCCTGAAGCGCCTCGTCGATGCCTGCCACTGTCGCGGCCTGGCCGTCATCCTGGACGTGGTCTACAACCATTTCGGGCCCGAGGGCAACTACCTCGACGAGTTCGGGCCGTACAGGACTGATCGTCTGCAGACGCCGTGGGGGAGCGCCGTCAACTTCGGGGACCGGGGTGCGGTCGAGGTTCGGCGTTTCATCATCGACAACGCTCTCTCCTGGTTCCGAGACTACCATGTCGACGCCCTGCGGCTGGACGCGGTCCATTCGATCGTCGATCTGACCGCCGTGCACATCCTCGAGGAACTCGTCTCGGAGGTCAGGGAACTGGAGCGGTCTCTCGGCCGGGAACTGACGGTCATCGCCGAGAGCGACCTGAACGATCCGCGGCTGCTGCGCGGTGCGGACGAGGGCGGCTACGGCGTCGATGCTCAGTGGAGCGACGACTTCCACCATGCGCTCCACGTTGCGTTGACCGGCGAGCAGGGCGGCTACTACGAGGACTTCGTGGGGCTGGCGGACGTGGGCCGCGCGCTCGAACGAACATGGGTCTACGAAGGGCGCCTCTCGCGCCACCGCGGGCGCAACCACGGCCGCTCGGCCGAGGGTCTTGCCCCGAACCGGTTCCTCGGCTATCTCCAGAACCACGACCAGGTCGGCAACCGGGCGACAGGGACCCGGATGTCGACGCTGGTGGATCCGGCCAGGCTCCGCATCGGCGCAGCACTCGTCCTGACCGCGCCGTTCGTGCCGCTTCTGTTCGCCGGCGAGGAATGGGGCGCCTCGACGCCGTTCCAGTTCTTCGCCGACCACTCCGACCCAGCACTGCGAGAGTCGGTGCGCGAGGGCCGGCGAAGGGAGTTTGCGGCCTTCGGGTGGGACCCCTCGAGCGTCCCGGACCCGGAGGACGAGTCCACCTTTCGACGGTCCATTCTCGACTGGTCCGAGTTTGCCCGCCCCCCTGCTGCCGAGTTGCTGGACTGGCATCGCCGATTGATAGCCCTGCGGCGCAGGATGCCGGTCCTTCGCGACGGGACCAGGCCGGATGTCTTCGTGGACGCGGAGCGCGGCTTGCTGGCCTCCGTCCGTCCGGGCGTGAGCGTCCTTGCCAATCTGGGAGTCCACGCCGCCTCGCTGCCGCTCTCGGAGCCGGGGACGCCGCCCGTCGATATCCTGCGCACGGAGCCCGGAGTCCGGGTCCGGCGAGGCTCGATCGACCTGCCGGCCGTATCTGCCGCGGTCGTCGTCGGCCCGGCGACTCCGTCTGGACGACTGGAGGGGCAGGACGCCCTCCCAGCGCAAACGAGCCGGGTTCGGCCTACTTCCCGACCGCTTTGTTCATCAGGAAGCAGGCGTACCCGCCGCTGAGTTCGGCAGTGCCGGCCTGGCCGCTGATCGATCCGCTGATCGTCCCCGCGGCCCGCACGACGCCCGGATACTCCGCCGGTGCGGGGCCATAGGCGAATGAGATCGTGGCGGAGCCGCTCGACTCGCCGCCCCCGGTGGCATTCAGCGTGAAGGTGCCCGTGAAGGAGGAAGCGGCGGGATCGAAGCCGGGGAAGGTGGCCGTGTAGGTGTAGGCGCCGTCCGAGGCATCGATGGCGTAACTCAGCCCCAGCACCCCGTCCTCGACCTTGCAGATCAGGCCGCCGGTGTGGTCGAGCGTGAGGTCGCCGGTGAACGTCATCACGTAGCGGTTCACCTCGCTGTCGGGGACCCCCTTCGGCTGGCTGCCCTGGCTTGCCGAACCGCTGCCGCTGCTGCATGCGGTCAGGCTCATCAGGACAAGGCCGACGGCTGCCGCGTGAATCCGTCGCATTCGCTCGATCCTCCTGCGAGATGGGGTCCCGTCGAGGTCCAGAGACGAGTCTAGCCGAGTGGCCCCGGCCTCTGGCGCCCGCCTCGTCCGAGCGATCGTGTGCCCACCCTTGTCCTGCGTCAGCTCGCCGAGATCGCCGGCAGGCTGAACCAGACGTCCGTCTGCCCATCGCCCGAGTCGATGCCGACGGTCCCCCCGAAAGAGCGCACCAGCTCGGCGACGATCGCGAGCCCGATGCCCGCACCTCCCCTGGCGACGTCGCGCGACTTCTCGACCCGATAGAACCGCTCGAAGACGTGCGGAAGGTCGGCCGCCGGAATGCCGGGCCCGGTGTTGGACAAAGCGATCCGCACTGCCCCTTCGTGCCGCTCGCCCCGCAGCCGGACGAGGCCCGGCGCCGGCGTGTACCGGAGAGCGTTCTGGAGAAGGTTGCCGAACACCTGGCTGAGCCCGTCGGGGTCGGCCAGGACGGGCAATGAAGGCGGCAGGTCCACCTCGAACGTCAAGCCGGCGGACGCGAAGGCGGGAGCGGCGAGTTCCGCGGCGCTCCTGCCGACGTCGGAGGCGTCGACCTCGACGAGCTGCCGACCGACGGCGGTAGAAGAGGCGTTGGGCAGCGTGTCGAGCGACCGGGCCAGGCGCACCAGGCGCTCGGCTTCCTCCCACAGCGAATGGAACGTCTCGCGGTCGGCCGGGATCACGCCGTCCCGCAACGCCTCGAGGTAGCCCTGCAGGTTGGTGAGCGGTGTCTTCAGTTCGTGAGCGGCGTTGGCGACGAATTCTCGCCGGAGGCGCTCCTGTTCTTCGAGGGCGACCGCCATCTCGTTGAACGAGCCCGCGAGGGCCGTGATCTCGTCGGGCCCTTGCAGCGGGACCCGCGCGGCATAGTCGCCCTCCGCGATGCGACGCGAGGCGTGGCCGAGCGCTCTCAGCGGCCGCGCGATCTGGCGGGCGAGCAGGATCGCCAGGGCCATCGAGATGGCGATCGCGATCACGACGGCAATGAGGACGACTCTGCCCACCGAGGCATCGAACATCGACCGGGACTCGTTCGCCGGATGACCGTCGGCCGTCATCAGGTCGAGGAACGACTGAGCTCCGAGCACGAGCGTGCCGACGGCGACGACGGCGACCGCCGTGAGCGCAACCAGGATCGCGGTGGCGGCGATGCGCAGGCCCAGGTCGCCGGCGAGCCTGCGCTTCATGCGACTTCGGCCGCCTTGCCGACGAAGCGGTAGCCGACTCCGCGGACCGTAGCCACGTAGCGCGGCCGGCTGGGGTCGTCGCCGAGCTTATGTCTCAGCCTCTTGACGAGCGCGTCGATGCTGCGGTCGAGGACGAACGCATCTCCCCGGCCGTACATGGCGTCGAGCAGTTGCTCGCGACTCAGGACCCGCCCGTCCGCCTGGAGGAGGGTCGTCAGCAGCCGGAACTCGAGCGCCGTGAGCGCGAGCGGCTTGCCGGACAGCGTTGCGATGTGGCGGTCTCTGTCGACGATCAGATTGCCCGCCTCCAGAACGGGGCTGGAGACGGCAGGGGCCGGGAGGCTCCCCGCGGTCGATCGATCGAGGATGCGCTTGACTCGAACCACCAGCTCGGCCGGCGAGAATGGTTTCGGCAGGTAGTCGTCGGCCCCGGCCTCCAGGCCGGCGATCCGGTCGTCGGTCGTACCCCGGGCCGAGAGCATGAGGATGGGCGTTCGATCGGTTCGCCTGACGGCTCGGACGACCGCGAGCCCGTCCACCTCCGGGAGCATGAGGTCGAGCACGACGAGGACGGGCGCCTCGAGCGCTATCGCGGCGAGCGCGGACTTCCCGTCGGATGCCTCGACCACCCGGAAGCCGTTGCGTTCGAGGTACGTGCGGACGAGTCGCACGATCTTGGCGTCGTCATCGACGACCAGGATCGGCCGCGCTGGATCCATGGCCCGTATCGTAGTCTCAGCTGCCGAAGGTGAATGCGAAGGCCTGCACCCCCGGCGCGTCGAACTCGATCGTGACCGTCGCCTGCGCGGAGGCCGGCAGGTGGACAAGGTGGTAGAGCCGAGCGGTCGACACGGTGATCTCGCCTGAGGCCGTGACGTCGTCGGTCCCTTCGGCCGGCGGTGCGGCAAGCCCGCCGATCGTCACGTGTGCGGTGACCGGGCTGGCGGCCGACATGACCAGGTAGACATCGCGCGCCTGGAAGCTGAACTCCAGTTTGTCTCCCGCCTGCGCTGTCGTGATGTACTGCCCCGTCACCTCCCAGGTTCCCTGGAGGCCCCAGGAGTTCAGTTCGAGCTGGGAAGGGAGCGTGAAGGTGTGAGTCCCATCGCCTGGGTAGGTTCCCTGGAACCCTGCCCGGCGCGAGGAGCCCAGGTAGGTCTCCGGAGTCTGGCCGTTGGCCACCGGCACACCGCCTTGTTCGGCCGTGGCTGTCGGCAGGGCGGACTTGCCGGCCTCTTCGAGGAGGGCCCGAATGTCGGCCTCGGTCCCGTCGTAGTCGCCCTCGCCGAAGTGCTCGTTTCGAATGCGCCCCGTGGCGTCGATCAGGTAGTGGGCCGGCCAGTACCTGTTGTGGTAGGCGCCCCAGGTCGCGAACTCATTGTCCTGCGCGACGGGATAGGTGATCCCGAAGCGGGCGATCGCGGCCTCGACGTTGCCCGTGTCGTGCTCGAAGGCGAACTCCGGCGAGTGGACGCCCACGACGACGAAGCCGTCGGCCGCGTACTTCTCATACCAGCCCTCTACGTAGGGCAACGTCCTGATGCAGTTGATGCACGAGTAGGTCCAGAAGTCCACCAGCACGACCTTGCCGCGAAGGCCGGCCAGCGTCAGAGGCTTGGAGTTGAGCCAGTTGTCGATGCCCGTGAACTCCGGGGCGGGGCCGAGATCCTGCAGATCAGATCCGGCCGGCTGGTTCCCCGAATCGCCCTCGATGGCCCCGAGGGCAGCCTGGACGGGGTCGGACTGTTCGATGGCCTGCAGCGTGTTTGTCCAGTTCGGGAGCGAGTTGGTCAGGTCCGCGGACAGGGCTGTGTCCGCTCCCACTGCCATCAGCCCGGCCGTGGCGATCACGAGGACGCCTAGCACGCGCGTGGCCCACCCGGACGCCGACCGCATGCGCAGCCGCGACATCATCGCCCGTCCGCCCTGGGCGATGAAGAGCAACGGCAGCCCGGCCCCGATCGAGTAGACGACAACCAGCGCAAGCGTCGACCAGGAGCCGGGCGCCGTCACCGCCAGGCTTGTGATCGCGCCCAGGATTGGGCCGGCGCAGGGCGTCCAGACCAGGCCGAGCCCGACCCCGGTGAGCAGGCCGCCGACGATGCTGCCGCGCCTGGGAGACGGCGAAGCCGGCGCATCGCCGGCCGCGGTCGCTCCCGTGGCGAAGGCCAGGGACCCGGGCGTGGACCGCCCAATCAACTGCGCCCCGGCCCGCTGCAGTCGCCCCGTGGCCCGTTCGAACACTGCCGAAAGGGCCGGAACGAGAAGCGATAGCCCAAAGACGGCGATCACGGCGATGGCGATGTTCCTCAGCAGGGAGCTGGGGAGTCCCAGCGCCGAGATGAGCTGGACGCTCGCCAGCGTGAAGAACGAGAAGCTGGCGATGAGTCCCGCGATGACCAGGTAGGGGCGGCGGCGATCGCCGTCCGCTCCGGTCGCAAGCACGATGGGCAGGATGGGAAGAACACAGGGCGAGACGGCCGTCACGAGGCCGGCGATGAAGGCGACGACGAGAAGTAGAGCCATGGGTGCGTCCTTGGGGCTATCGGCGGTACGGGTGGTCGGTGCGATGGTGTCGAGACCCGGCGGGCTGCGCCGGGCCCGGGGCCGGGCCTCGAGCAGGGCGTGCTGGCGTCAGGCGCCCGGACTACTGCGGGCTGGGGCTCTCCTTCATCATCGCGTCAGGAGTGGGGCTCTCCTTCATCATCGCGGTCGGGCTGGGGCTGGCCGCCGGCTGGTTGCATCCGGCCAGGCCGATCATGAGGCCGGCGGCGCCGAGCGCGAGCAGGCCCGCCTTACGTCGCGGTGTGCGGTGCATGTCATCCTCCGGTTCGGGTTGGAACGTGCCGAAGGATCGGCTCTTCCCGTGACGCGCGAATGACGCGTCCATGACAAAGCGATGACAACGTCAGTCTGGCTGGCCGCGACCGGCCCGACGGCACACATGTTGTCGCCCCACCGCCAGGGGGTACGATGCGGCCATGATCGATCTCGTAATCACGCTCATCGGTCCGGATCGCCCCGGCATCGTCGATTCCGTGTCGGAAGCCGTCGCTGCCAATGGGGGCAACTGGCTCGAGAGCCGGATGGCGCACCTTGCGGGCAAGTTTGCCGGCGTGCTGTGCGTGGAGGTCGCGGAGGAGCGGGTCGCGGCGCTGGAAGCTGCGCTCGGCTCACTCGAGGCCGGCGGCCTGAAAGTCGTCGTGGAGCGGGGCGAGGCAGCCGAGAGCCCCAGCCGGCACGCGATGGAGATCGAGCTCCTCGGCGTGGACCGCCCCGGCTTGCTCCACGAAGTCTCGGCGCTGCTCGCGGCTCTCGGCATCAACGTCGAGGAGCTGGCCACGGACCGCCTCCCCGCCGCTCACTCCGGCGACCGCATGTTCCACGCCCAGATCCGGGTGATGGTTCCCGATACCGCGGGCATGGCCGAGGTCCGCCGGAGCCTGGAGCGCCTGGCCGGCGACCTGATGGTGGAGATCCGGCTGGCGGAGGCCCTGGGCAGGAAGTGATCGCCGCCCGAAAGCCGGGCGCGTCCGTAGTCGATCGGATCACCTTCGGAGGGCGGCGCCCCCTCTGGCCTGCCCGGAGCCCGGTGTATGCATACTTGCGCAACTAGGCAAGCAGATGTATGCTGCAGTAGTTGCGAAGTTGCGCAACTACAAAGCGGATCACAGGAAGCTGGAACAGGAGCCGGAGATGGCCATTGGGCACGCGACCGACGAGACCTTCGAGCAGCTGGTGCTGGAGGCCAAACGACCGGTCGTAGTCGATTTCTGGGCGACCTGGTGCGGACCGTGCCGGATCGTCGCGCCCGAGCTCGAGAAGCTCGCGGCGAAGTACGAAGGCGTCCTCGACGTCGTCAAGGTAGACGTCGACGCCAGCCCGATGATCTCGGGCTCGTTCGGGATTCAAAGCATCCCTACGATCGCGTTCTTCAAGCCGGGCGAGCAGCCGCGCGGCGTGGTGGGCTTCATGCCGATGGCCGAGCTCGAGAAGGCATTCGGGCTGATGGAACTGCTCGAGCCGGCGGCCTAGCCGGTCCGTCAACCAAGGAGAAGAAATGAAGCTTCAGATCAACGAGCACCCGGTGGACCGGGCCATCCGGGTCGTCCTGGCAGTCGTTCTCTTCGCGCTGACGGCGGCCGGCTTCGTCGCCGCGCCGTGGATCTACGGCGCATGGGTGGTGGGAGCAGTCCTGCTCGTGACCGGCGCAATCGGGTTCTGCCCGCTATATGCGATCCTCCGGCTCTCCACGGCGCCCGCGCGCCGCTGATCGCAGGAGCGGGCCATGTTCGTACATCGTGATCAAGGGCGAGCACTGACCTACTGACTGACGATATCGACCGAGATCTCCACCGCCGGAATCGTTCCCCTGTTCTCGAGCCAGAGTCCCTGGCAACTCCGTCTCGATGGTCGGTGATCGTTCCCTGAAGGATGTACACGATACGGTCCAGGCGCCGGGGACTCGGCCGGTTCAGGGCGTTTCGCGGTGCGGGAAGTGCGCGAGCATCAACTCAGGCCGGGCCGGCGACTCGTGAGGACGCGGACACGACGACGATGCCGACGAATGTGGTCACCGCACCGGCGAGGTCGAGCGCCGTGAGCGGCTCGCCGAGCATGACCCAGGAGGACGCCAGGCCGACGATGGGGACGGTCAGGAAGCCCATCGTCGCGGCCAGGGAGCTGAGCGAGCGCGAGATGGACTGGCTGAGCCAGAAGGCCAGGGCCGTCGCGATCGGGCCGCTGTAGAGGACGGCGGCGATGGACGTCGGCTCCCAGTGGATGGGTCTGCCGGCGTCGAACGCGAGAGCGAAGACCGCGAGCGGCACGACGGCGACCAGGAGCTGCCAGGGCATCAGGCTGAACGGGGTGCCGTGCCAGCTGTGGTGGCGGAGATGGATCGTCGTTGCCGCCCACAGCGCGGCGCTCACGAGCAGGACCGCGCTCCCGAGCAGCTGGCCCTGGGACTGCCAGTCGATCGACTGCGGGTTGAGCAGCAGGCCGATCCCGGCCAGACCGGCAAGCAGCCCGGCAATCTGCCGCCCGGAGCCCGCGGCGCGGAGAAGCGGCAGCTGGAAGAGGGCCACCCAGAGCGGCATCGTGTAGACGAGGATCGACGACCGGCCGGCCGCCACGAGCGGCAGGGCCAGGTTCATCGCTGCGATCCCGAAGGCCATCTGGCCCAGGCCGACCGACAGGATGACCGGGAAGTCGCGGCGGTCCGGAAGCGACAGGCCGCGGCGCGCGGCGAGCATGCCGGCTATCACCGCCAACCCGGTGGCGACCCGGAGTGCCGCGTAGGTGAACGGCGGCAGATCGCGAAGGCCGATCTTGGCCACCGGCCAATGGATCCCCCAGGCGAGGCCCAGGCAAATGAGCAGCAGGTACGGGCCGACCCGTCCGCCGCTCAGCCTCGCTCCGGTCATGCTCATCGGTGCCTCGCCTCCGCGAGTACTCCCTGGTCAGCAGCCCGGCGCAGGGGTCTCGCGCCGAAGCATAGCGGGAGGCTGCGGGCGGGCTGCCGGCAAGCCGGCGCGGTCGAGCGGTCTCAGGTGCCGGGGGACCGGCGGAGGCGCTCGAGCTCGCGGCGGAGACGCTTGCCGGGCCGGCCCTCGCCGCGGATGCGCATGATCCCCGGCATCCCCGGCACGGACTCCGGAACGACCGGTGGGCTGTGGTCCACGTAGCAGGTCGCGGCGACGGGGGCCCCGACCCGCGACTCGATCGGCCGCACGACCTCCACGACGCGCTCGCGATCCGCGATGCGGGCCTCCACCCGGTCACCTGCCCGAACCTTGGTCGACGGCTTAGCCTGCGACCCGTTCACGAGGACGTGGCCACCCTCGCACAGCCGCGTCGCGAGCGGGCGGGTCTTCACGAGGCGCACCGCGCACAGCCAGCGGTCGATGCGCGTCTCGTCTGCGGCGCTGGAATCAGTCACGCCCTCTATGATCCCATGGCTCGAGGAGCCGTCGCGGGAGAGGTGGGGGACGGTCGACCAGCCTACAGCCGCCGACCGATGGCGGCGGCGAGCCGCTCCATCAGCTCCTTGTCGCGTTTCGCATCGAACGGCATCGATTGCCAAGTGTCCTCGCCATAGGACCAGGCCAGTCCTCGGCGCAACTCCTCAGGCTCTGTCCGATAGCGTGGAAAGACATGTGCGTGAAGCGCCGGCTCCGTGTTCCCGAGAATCTCGTAGTTGATGCGGTAAGCCTCCGTGGTCTCGAGCAGCGCGTCGCCCAGGATCGCCATGTCGCGCAGGAAGAGCCGGCGCCGCTCCTCATCCAGGGCGTTGAGATCTGGGACTACCGGGTCCGCGAGAAGCAGAGAGTAGCCGCGGAGGAACTGCACGTCGCCCAGAACCGCCCATCCGGACGGCGTGCGGCAGATGACGGTCGGATTAGTCCCCGCCCGTGCGGCTTCCACGCGCTGATGGATCAGGGTAGTCACAGAGAGCCTCCTCCCGCCGTGGTCGCTTCCGTCGGCTCACTATACCGGTGAAGGTGCGGGATGCGCGCGACCCAACGACCAGGCGCCTACTCGGGCCGGCACGGAGCGGAGCATTGCTGGTCGGGCGCAGGTTTGAGGGCTCAACCTGGGGGGATGGCCTCGGGCGCCGGTTCGGTCGCGGGGTCGGCGAACCAGCGCCTGGACAGTCGCATCGCCGCCCACACCAGCGCCAGCATGACCGGGACTTCGATGAGTGGGCCGACCACCGTCGCCAGCGCCACCGTCGGCGAGAACGCCGTGATCGCGATCGCGATGGCGATCTCGAAATCGCGGCCGGTCGCGTTGAAGGCGACCGCCACAGCGTCACGGTAGGGGAAGCGCAGCCGCGCCCCGATGGACAGCACGACGAAGAACATGGTCGCGAAGAACAGGGTCATCGGGATCGCCATCTCCAGGACGATGCCCGGCCGCTCGAGAATCAGGTCGCCCTTGAGCGAGAACATGACGATCAGCGTGAACAGCAGGCCCAGGATGGAGAGGGCGTTGAGTCCGGGCTTCAGGCGCTCCATCGACTCCTCACCGCCACGACGCGTCACCGCCATCCGGGTCAACACGCCGAGCACCAGGGGCAGGCCAAGGTAGAGCACGACGGACTCCGCGACGACCCAGACGTCGAAGCTGACGTTGCCGATGAGCAGGCGAGCGTATACGGGGATGAGCAGCATCTGGGCGACCGAGTTGAGCGCCACGAAGACCAGGGCCATCGGCGTGTTCCCTTTCGCCAGGAACGTGAAGATGATCACCATGGCGATGCAGGGGGCGAGGCCGTAGAGGACGAGTCCCGTATGCAGCTCGGGGTCGCCGACGAAGACGTTCGCCAGGCCGAGCATCAGGAACGGCGCAACGAGGTAGTTGAAGAAGAGCACGACGACGAGCTGGCGCGGCGAGCGGAAGGCGTCGCCCACCTCGTCCACGCGGACGTTCGTCATGGCCGGGTACATCATCGCGAAGAGCCCCAGGGGCACTCCCAGCGAGATCGCGTTCGGCACGTCAAGGACGAAAGTCCCGCCGGCAATCGCCTTGATAGCCTCGATCGGCGGCGTCAGGGCGAAGTCGGATATGGACAGCCACTTCCCGATGCCCACTCCGATCGCCATGCTGATGACGACGAAGAAGGGCAGCAGGCGAAAGTCCTCGAGCTTCGCGAGCAAGCGGGCGGTCATTGGACTCCT